>NZ_CP102578.1:9107065-9415869 GCF_042230915.1 Archangium gephyra
AGCTCCGCCACCGCGTCGCGCACCGTGCGCGCCGACTCGGGATCCAGGCCGCTCGTGGGCTCATCCAGGAAGATGACCTTCGGGTCGTGCACCAGCGTGCGCACGATGGCCAGCTTCTGCCGCATGCCCTTGGAGAAGCCACCGCAGGCGTCGTCCTCGCGGCCCGCCAGCCCGAAACGCTCCAGGTACGACTGCACGCGCGGCCACACCTGGCGCTCGTCCAACTCGTGCAGCTTCATGAAGAAGCGCAGGTTGTCTCGCGCGCTCAGCCGCTCGTAGAGCCCGGGCTGCTCGGTGAGCAGGCCCACCACGCGCCGCAGGGCCTCGCCGTCCGTGCGCACCGAGTGGCCCCAGACACGGGCCTCCCCCTCCGAGGGCTGCAGGAGGCCGGTGAGCATGCGCACCGTGGTCGTCTTCCCCGCCCCGTTGGGACCGAGCAGGCCGAACACCTCACCGGGGCGGACGTCGAAGTCCAGCCCCTCTACCGCCGTGCGCGTGCCGAAGCGCTTGGCGAGTCCCTGCACGGAGATGCCGCTCAATCGATCGTTACCAGGATGAACTTGTTGTTGATGTCGCGGTCGATGACGGTGACGGTCTTCTCGGCACCCGCGGCCTGCTTGAGCAGCCCGAGCCGGTTGTGCTCCACCAGCGCCCACTCGCGGCCGGGCTGGTCCACGAAGGGCTTGAGCTTGGGCGCCTCGCGGATCTGCTTCACCTGGTTGCGCGAGTAGAACGTCTCGCCGCGCCAGTTCATCAGGAAGGCGGTGATGGGCTCGTCCGGCTTGCGCTGGGCGTAGTAGCGCCAGAAGAGGTCGCGCTGCGTCCAGTGGTGGGACAGGTCCACCCAGTGGCCCCAGTTGAACCAGAGGGCGAAGCCGGCCGCGAGCGCCCAGAAGGTGCCGTACAGCATCACCCGCGAGCGCTGCAGCGCCGCCACCACCGCGAGGCCCCCGGCCACCGTGAAGACGAAGCCCAGGGCCATCTTCACGTTGACGGGCTCGGACAGGGACTTGAGGAGCGAGTCGCTCGCGGGCGGCAGGCGCACGGTGCGCACCAGGCCCATGGCCCCGCCCAGCAACAGGGCCGCGGCGAGCACCCACAATCCGGTGCGTGACTCCTCTCCGGCCCGGTACGCCTGCCAGGCCACCCAGGCGCCCACGAGGAACAGGGCCCCGCCCAGGATGGGGGTGGCGGCCACCGCGCCGCGCAGGGCCATGGGCACGAGGAAGGCCCCGCCCGCCGCCAGGCACAGCAGCGCCACCGTGCGCGCGTACACCGAGCCCCCGTTCTTCTCGGAGAACACGCCCACCGCGAGGTAGGCGCCCACCGAGAGCAGCACCAGCGTCAGCAAGTCCCCCATCCACAGCGGGCGGGAGACGAACATGGCGATGGGCCGGGTGACGAGCTCGGTGGGGTACGGCCGGTCGTAGTTGTAGACGAAGAGGTCGGTGAAGTTCTTCGGGTTGTTGGCCAGGTCATGGCCCACGAGGAGGAAGAGGACGAGCCCGAAGACGAGGCTCATCGCATGGGCGGAGATGCCCTCCTCCCACAGCCGGTCCACGAAGAGGGCGATGAGGACGGCCATGCCCGGGAGCACCGGGAAGACGTAGTGGTGGAACTTGGTGGCCGAGGAGGCCAGCAGGGTGAAGGAGAAGGCCACCCACAGCGTGGCCATGAGGGCCAGCTGCTCCGCCTTGTCGTGCGAGCGAGGCCGCAGCCGGGACACCAGCGCGAAGGCGCCCGGCACCAGCGCCACCCAGGGGAAGATGGCGAAGCCGCCCTGCTCGATGAAGTAGATGAAGGTGCCACCCGGCGTGGTGGTGTGCACGCCCGCGCTCAGGCGGTTGAGGTGGTCGTGGATGAAGAAGCGGTACCAGAAGAGCTTGCTCTCGTCGTCCACGCCGTCGAAGAGGCACAGCACGAGGTACCAGGGCACGGCCACCGCGCAGAACACGAGGATGCCGGTGCCCAGCTTCATCTTGTACATCTGCGCCCACAGCACGGGCATGGGGCGCTTGCCCTCGCGCACCTCGGCGCGGAAGGGGGCCTCCAGCAGCCAGCGCAGGTGGGCGTTGAGGCTCGCCGCGTCGTAGGGGATGACGGCGAAGAGGGCGTAGAGCACGAGGATGACGGCCGGCAGGCCCACGCCCAGCAGGCCCTTGGCCAGGGTGGAGAGGCCCGCGAAGACGTAGAAGGCGTACCACCACCCGGCGCGGTGCTTCGTGGAGTCGTCCAGCTGGCCGATCATCGCGCACGCCATGGCGCACACCAGCGTGGTGACGAAAGGCGTGTCCGTCACCGTCTGCCGGGTGAGCAGGAAGTAGAGGGGCATGGTGGCCAGCACGAAGCCGGTGGCCAGGCCCGCGCGCCGGTTGACCACCCGCGCCACCGCCAGCGACAGCAGCGACACCGCGGCGATGCTCAGCAGGGCGAAGGGCAGCCGCATGCCCCACTCGGTGTAGAGGCCCAGGGCGCCCTCGGTGCGCATCGAGCCCACCACCTGCATGCCCAGCGCCTGCATCCACATGGTGAGCGGCGGCTTGGAGAAGAACCACGCGCTCTCCCAGAAGGGGTACACGTAGTCGCGGCGCTGGACCATCTCGCGGCCCACCTCGCCGTAGTGCGTCTCCCAGGGGTCCCACAGGCCCACCGCCCCCAGGTAGGGGATGAAGAGCAGCGCCGCGAAGGCCGCTGTCGCCAACGCCACGCGGAGCGTCGGCTCCAGCGCCATCCAGCGCCTGGCCCACGACTCCTGGTGGATGCCCTTGCCGAGGACGGCCTCGGTGAAGGTCTGCGGCTCCTGCTGCTGCGCTCCGTTGCTCGACACGGGGAAAGACGCCTCCGTCCGCATGGGCCCACGCTCCGGGCGTGGGTCGCGGACTTATATCCTCGCCACCCTCCCCGGTCGACCTCCGCCAGAGCCTGATATCGTGCAGTCCGCCGCTCAGCGTGCCGGGGACTTCACTCCCGGCCGCCCCCCCCACCTCTCGCCGGGCCGGTCCCCAGGCGAGAGGCACGCGGCTTGAATCCACCGGACCCGCCCTCCCCGCACGCCGCGGGGCCCTCTCGGAGGCCAGCTCATGATGACGGCCGTGCTCCTCGCCCTCCTGCTCTCGCAGTCCGGAGGCCCCGAGGCCCCCCGGGAGTCAGCCCCCACCGGCAGCACCGTGACGCTCGCTCCTCCGCAGGCCCCCCTGCCCTCCTTGAGGTTTGGGGTGTTCATCTCGTGTGCCTCGCTCGGGCCCTCGCCCCAGGTGCCCTCGGGCCGCTACCGGCTGCAGTGCGATGCGGAGGCGCGGCGCTGCCTCGCCGTGCCCGAGAACGAGCTGGAAGCGGACGGGACGGAGAGCGACCGGCCCCTCGAGCGTGCGGCGGTCTGCCGTGAGATGCCCCAGGAGGAGCTCCGCCAGCGCGTGGCCGAGGGCTACACCTTCGTGCCCGCCCTCGCCGAGGCGCCTCCCGGCTGGTACCGCGACGAGCGCGGCCGGGTGATGCAGTTCAACTTCGACCTGCACCGGCGCGTCTGGCTGGGAGGGGCGTGGGCGCCGCTGTGGCGCTCGGGCGAGCCGAGCGCCCTGTCCCGGGGCCGGTTGGACTTCGGCATCATCAGCGAGTTCCCCGAGGGTCAGAAGATGATGCGCCGCATCACCGTGCTGGACACGGAGTTGGTGCTCGGGGAGCAGTCGTCGTTCGACACCACGGTGCTGCGCTACGACACCAACGTCCGACAGGACAAGCCGCCCATCCGGGTGACCACCTTTCTCGGCAAGCCGCGCCGCTCGGACTTCACCTTCGACATGGGCGGGTGGCTGGAGGTGCTGCGGCTGGAGTTGCTGCGCCGCGGCGGCATCGACCACATCTTCTGGACCTTCGTCGGCGGGCACCTGACGCTGGACCTCTGGCACTCGAGGGACCTGGCCTCGTACGTGCGCGTGCGCGCCGGGCCGTCGCTGGAGTACGACCGCACGCACGGCCTCTTCGCGCTCGTCCCCGGCGCCGTCGTCGAGGGGAACTTCACCCTGGACCCGAATGGCTTCCACCACCTCACCTTCGGTGCCGAGGCGGAGAAGCTCCTCCTGGACGAGAAGGTGGGGGGCCGTCCGCACCATCCGGAGCGGCTGCGGGTGCGCGCCGGCTACGAGCTCATCCTCCTGGCCATCAACGACCAGCCCTTGAGCCTGGTGCTCGATGGGCGGGGCCAGTGGCGGACGGACCTCGCGGACGAGCCGCCCGGCTGGGAGTGGTCCGCCAACATGGGCCTGCGCTTCTCGCTGTGGGCGCCCGCCCGCCGCTCCGCGCCCATGGCGGCCCCTCGCTGAGCTGAGGAAAGGCCGGGATGCTCGCGCTCACGCTCGCCCTGCTGCTCGCCGGCGCCGCCGGGGAGGGAGGGGACTGTCTGCGCACGGACGAGGCCGGCGAGCCCTTCCCCATCTGCTTCGACCCGGGCAACGGGCTGCTGCTCGGAACGGCGCCCGCCGTGCAGGACGGAGCGGTCACGCCCGAGTTCCACGCCGGCATCCTCGTGCGCACCGAGCGGACCAGCCGCAGCAAGGGGACGCCCTGGCTCAACACGCACCGGCTGCTCGTCACGCGGGCCCGGAGCGGCACCGCGCGCCTGGGCCTGACGGCCACGCTCTACGAGGGCAACCTGCGCCGCCACCTGGAGGAGGGCTTCATCCTCGTGCCCACCGCGCGCCCCGTGCGGATTCCCTTCCCGTTCGACCTCACGCTGGCGATGCGCCTGGGACACTACGAGCGGCGCGTCTGGGAGGGGCCGGGCTGGACGCTGGAGACGGGGCGCGCCGCGCTGCTGTTGGATCCGGTGCGGGCCAGCACGGCGCGGGTGTGGCTCGGCCTGGGGCCCGCCGCGAGTCACATGCTGCGCAGCTCGCGCGAGGGCACGGTACACGAGCTGTCCCCCTTCACCACGCTCCTGCTCGACGCGGGCTACGAGACGGAGGACGGGTGGTGGGTGGCGCGCGTCACGGGGCTCGCCGGGTGGACGGTGGGGCTCGACGGAGGCATGCGCTTCCGGACGCGCGGAGAGGTGGGCTTGGAGCGGCTCCTGATCGCCGTGAATGACCAGCCGGTGTGGCTGCGGCTCTCCGCGGCGCACGTGCATGCGGATGCGGGCGTCGGCCGGGTGGACGAATGGTCCGCGGGCCTGGGGCTCACCGTGCGCGTCTGGAGCGCGCGGTGAGGACGCCCGCGGAGGAGTGACCTGTCCCGAGCTATGGCCGCTGTCCGGCGACCGCAACGGGCGCGTCGACGCGTGTCGTCGCGGTTGTACCATTGCCGAGTTGGCCCTCGTCGTTCCGGCCCCAACACCACACGGAGAGCCGGTCCGCGCCAACGCCGCACGAATGTGCGCTTCCTGAATTGCGTCCAACGGCGAGCTCCGAGAACAAGAGCCCTCCGCTCACCTCCACGGGTACGCGGCTGAGGTCCGAGGGGAAGCTGGCGCCCAGCTCACCCGAGTTGTTCGCGCCCCAGCAGTAGGCCTTCCCATCCGTCGCAAGCCCGCAGCCATGGGTACCGCCGGCCGCCACCTGCTTGAGCCGAAGGCCCCCGGCAATCGGATTGGGCGCGGACTGATCTTCGGTGCCGTTGCCCAGCCGGCCCACGTCGTTCCGGCCCCAGCAATAGCCGACGTCCTCCACCGAGACGCCGCAGACGAACCGACGGCCGACGCTGATTTGCGCGAAGGAATGTCCTCCGGCGACGGAGACAGGAACACGGCTGAGCGCGGTGGTGCTGTATGCAATGTCTCCCCCGTCACCGAGGTTTCCGTTCACGTCGCTGCCCCAGCAATAGGCCGCGTGGGTGGTGGTGATTCCGCAGGTCACGTCGCCACCAGCGCTGAGGCTCTTGAACGTCAGGCCTCCGACCACTGCCGTCGGCACGTCGAGCTCGGTGTCGGTGGTGTTCGTTCCGAGCTGGCCAAAGGAATTGCTTCCCCAGCAGAACGCCTGACCCGAGCCGGTGAGCGCACAAGAATGATCATCGCCAACGGTAATCGCGGTGAAGACATGACCGCCTGCCACCGCGACCGGCGTCATCGCCTGCAGACGGGTTCCGTTTCCGAGCTGGCTGACGCTATTCGATCCCCAGCAATATGCTTTTCCCTCTGGAGTGAGGCCGCAGCCGTGAAGCGCGGACGACGAGACCATCGCGAAGGAATGACCCCCTTGCACGCGCACCGGTGATGCGCTCGAGGTCTCATCGCCGCTTCCGAACACCCCTAAGGAATTTCGTCCCCAACACTCCGCGACTCCGCCGCTGCCGACATCGCACGTGTAGAGCTCACCCGCGGTGACCGAGCGATAGAGGATGACCACGGTGAAGTCCGTCGAAGCGGACTGTCCCTCGGAGCTCGCGGTGATGGTGACCGTCCCCCGGCCACGGCCCGTCACCCGGCCGCTCGCCGCGTCCACCTCGGCGACCGCCGCATTCGAGGAGTTCCACTGGAACGCCCGGCCCGTCAAGGCCTGCCCATCGGCGTCGAGCGCGCTCGCATTCAGCTGAAGGGCCTGGCCGCGTTCGAGTTGCCGCGTCGCTGGAGCAGCGATAGCGACGTGCGCCACCGGAGCCGGGGCGGGCGCGGGCTCACCTCCGCAAGAGGCCAGAATCAGCAGCGCGACCGACAAACAGGAACGCGCGCGGGACGAAATACCGTGCGCGAGAGACGGATTCACGGAAGAACGAACGACCAAGTTGGACTCCTCACGAAGGTAGGATGAGGCCTACAGCCAGGCTCACAGCACCAGCCGCACCGAGGCGAGCACCTGATCGTTGCGGTTGAAGTAGCCGAAGGCACTGAAGGACGGGCCGCCATACACCTCGGCCGCGAGCCCCACGTGCACCCGCTCGCTCACGCGCCAGCCCACGCGCGGCGCCACGAGGAAGGAGCGCTGGATGGGCTCGAAGGCCCCGCGCAGCCCCACCTGGAGCCGACCTTCCAGCAGCGAATACCCGACGTCCGCCACCAGCAGGTGGAAGAAGGCCGTGCGCTCCCGTCCGCGCGCCGTGCCCGGCTCGAGCAGGAAGAGCACCTCCTGCGCCCCCACGCCCGGCACCGCGAGCCCGGTATAGGTGACGGAGTAGACGAGGTCCGACTCTTCCGCCTGCGACGCGCCCACCACCCACGACACCGCGGGCTTGCGCAGCGGCCGCAGCCGGTCGCCGTAGAACGTCCGCGAGGGGCTGAAGCCCACGTCCACGTCCAACTGCGCGGGCCCCACCAGCGTGCTCGCCTCGGCGGCCACCACGTGCTGGCGCCCATAACGGCCCGTGACGAGCGACTCACCCGCGCTCAGCCGGTCCTGCAAGGAGAGCAGCAGCGCCGCGTCCACCGGCTCGCCGCGCTCCCGGGCGCGCAACAGCGTCTCCAGCTCGGGGTCGAGCGTCACCTGCGGCTGCTTCTCGTTGGCCCACACCCACGAGCCGCCCAGCTTCACCCCGCCCACCGCACCGGTGACGCGCAGGCCCACGTCTCCGGGCAGGCCCGGCCGCTGCGTCTCCAGCAGACGCGGCTGCAGTCCGTCCTCCACGGAGGCATCCACGGAGACAGGCACCGGCACGCCCAGCGGCGGCTGCAGCAGCGCCGTGTCCTGGCCGAACACGTCGTAGCGGTCCGCGAAGAAGAAGGGCACCCACACGCCGGTGACGGACAGGGGCCCCACCGTGGCGAGCGCCCGCGCGGCGAAGACGGGCAGCTTCAAATCCTCCGGCTCCAGTTGCACGAAGCTCTGGCGCAGCTCGCGCGGGTTGAGGACGTCCGTGGGCGCGAAGAAGGGGTTGGCCCCGAAGGCCAGCGTCTGCTGCCCCACCCGCACGTCCACCCACCGGGTGTACACGTCGAGGAAGGCCTCGCCCAGGAACGGCTCGAAGGAGGACTTCTCGCGCTCGAAGCCCTTCTGGGCCCCGCCGCGCCACAAGGCCCGCCCCTCCACCACCAGCCGCAGCGCGCGGCTCAGCTTCACGTCCGTGGCGAGCGACACCCTCCCCCACCCGTCCACCACGTGCTCGCCGAGGCCGTCCTCACGGGCCGGCTCGAAACCGGTGTCCACGCCCCCCATCAACCGCATGTCTCCCCGCACCGTCACCGTGGGCGCCGCGGGTGCATCCGCGGGCAGCTCCTGCAGCGGTGCCGCCTCCTGCGGCGAGGCGAGGGCGAGCGCGGGGACGAGGGCCAGCAGTGCCGGCGCCGCGCGTCTCACCCGCGCTCCAGGGCCCGCTCGGTGAACTCCTCGTCGCCGAGCTGCACGTCCTCCAGCTTCAGCACCTCCAGCGTCGTGCGCGAGCCCGTCTGGAGGTTCTCCATCACCGCCTCCGAGGCGACGACCCGGTCCTTGAACTTCTTGAGCCGCACGGCGCGGTACACCTTGAGGGGCCTGCCCTCGCGGTCCGAGTACTCGGCCTTCACCGGGACGTCCGTCTCCTTGTCCACGTAGAGCGTCACCTCCCCATAGGGGGAGTCCGGCCCCGCCTTCCCGCGCAGCACGTGGGCGAGTCGGTCCAGCACCTTCGTCTCCCCCACCAGCCGGAGCGACTCGTCGCGCTCGCCGCCCGAGCCGCCCAGGTCCACGTAGGTGAAGTCCGTCTCCATGAAGGACTGGCCCCGCTGCCCCTTGGCCACCTTGCGCACCCGCTTGAACTTGGGCAGGTACAGGGAGATGTCGGCCGGCTCGCCCGGGGCGCCCTCCACGGTGAGCACCGCCACGCCCGCCACGCTCGCCGGCTGCGAGAAGCGCGCGAGCGAGTGCAGCCGTCCGCCCACCCGCTTCGCGGTGGAGGAGAGCACCTGCTCCTTGCGCCGGCCGTCCTTCAGCACCGTGGTGAGCTTCAGCTCCGCGCGCACGCCGAGCAGGTTGAGGGCGCCCCGCTCCCGGCTCCGGCGGGCGATGTCCGCCGCAGAGTCCGCGGCCAGGACCTGGGGAGCCAGCAGGAGCGCCACCGCCGCGGCGCACAGGAGGGGGGCAAGCGTGTTGCGCATGGCGCGGACTCTAATCCCACGCTCTCCCACCGCCAGCCCTTCGGGTGCACGGCCGCTCCTCTCCCCCGCCGTTTCCCCCTCTTTTCCTCCTTATATGCGGGAGGCCTGATCCGGGCGCGCGGCCATCTGTCCGATAGACAACCGGCCCATCAAGGCCCCTTCCTACGGGAAAAGCCCTGTCATTTTGGGCGGATGCCCTCCTTGAGCTGCCCGGGGGGATTCTGCTATAGCTGTAAGGGGACCCGACCCGTGCTGAAGCTCATCATCGAAGACGACGAGGGGCGAAAGACCGTAGTCCCCTTCGTGCGCGACGAAATTACGATCGGCCGCCAGGAAGGGAACACGATCCGCCTGACGGAGCGAAACGTATCTCGCCGCCACGCACGCCTGGTGCGCCAGAACGGGCACGTGCTGGTGGAAGATCTAGGTAGCTATAACGGGGTACGCATCAACGGCGAGCGCATCCAGGGGCAGGCCCAGGTCGCCGACGGCGACCTCATCCAGATCGGCGACTACGATCTCGCGGTGCAGAAAGAGGCCGCCGCGCAGGCCCAGGCTCAAGCCCAGGCGCAGCAGTCCCAGGTGGGTGCGCCCACCATCCGGCTGCCCGCCTCGGCCCTGCAGGCCGCCCTGAACGAAGCCCAGGGCAGATCCGCTCCGGCCGCCGAGGCCGAGACGGAGCTGGACGTCCCCGCCCACCCGGAGGAGGACGAGGAGCAGGACGACGCTCCCACCCCCTCTCCGGCCGAGCAGCGCCGTCACTCCACCGCGGTGATCCGGATGGATCAGGTGGAGATGAACCGGCCCCGCAAGGTGGCGGCGGTGGAGGCCGACGAGGCGCCGCACCTGCTGGTGGTGAGCGCCGAGCTCAAGGGCCAGGAGTTCGCCTGCATCCGCACGGAGATGCGGATCGGCCGCACCGACGACAACGACATCACCATCGACCACCGCTCGCTGTCGCGCACGCACGCCAAGCTCGTGCGCGAGGACTCCGGCGAGTGGCGCATCATCGACATGCAGTCGGCCAACGGCATGGCCGTCAACGGTGAGAGCTACGCGCAGGCCCCGCTCGGGCACGGCGACCTCATCGAGCTCGGCCACGTGAAGCTGCGCTTCATCGGCCCCGGCCAGAGCGCCGACGGACTGACGCACGAGGGCACCGCCAAGGGCTCCAAGAAGGGGCTCGTGCTGGCGCTCGCGGGCGTGCTGGTGCTCGCCGTGGTAGGAGGCGCCGCCTGGGCCCTGTTCGGCCAGAAGCCGGCCGCCCCCGTTCCCCCGCTCCAGCAGGCCGCGGTGGACACCCAGCCTCCCGAGCCGCCGCCGGCGCAGAACCCGGCCCCGCAGCCCACCCAGCCCGCCGCCGTCCCGCTCGCGGAGCAGCTCCAGCGTGCCCGGGCCTCCATCGACGCGCGGGACTTCGACGCGGCGGTGAAGACGCTCGAGTCCCTCCAGGACGCCAACGGCCAGCGCCCCACCGAGGCCCAGAAGCTGCTCGACGAGGCCAAGGCGGAGCAGGAGTCGAAGCAGAACCTCGACCAGGCCCAGAAGGCCTTCGACGAGGGCCGCTACCAGGACGCCCTGCCGTACCTGGAGGCCGCCGAGGGCACGCTCGCCTTCGCCGAGGAGCACGCCGCCCTGAAGGAGAAGGTGGAGGCCGCGCTCGCTCCGCCCTCGAAGGCCGGCACCAACGGCAAGACGCCGGTGGCGGGCAGCAAGACGCCGCGCACGCCCACCCCGGGCCCGAGCACGGAGCAGCAGGCCAAGCAGCTCTTCGACGACGGGTACATGCTCCTGCGCAAGGCGCAGTTGCCCGAGGCCGAGTCCGTCCTGCGCAAGTGCATCGCGCTCGATTCGAGCTATGCCCAGTGCTACCTGGCGCTGGGGACGGTGATGGCCCGGCGCAACCGCCCGGACGAAGGCGCGCAGTACTACCGCGAGTTCCTACGGCTCGCGCCCAATCACGAGATGGCTCCCAACGTCAGGAAGTTGGTCGCCGACTACGACAAGAGCCAGAAACAACCGGGAGGCGGCAAGTAGGCCGGGAGACTCCCACGGACGCCGCCCCGCGCGGCGTGTAACGGAGTCCCCGCCTTCGGGCTTCCCCCACACACGAGGAGAAGGTTCGTGCAGATTCGTATCCTGGTGGTCGATGATGAGCAGGACAACTGCGACTACCTCAAGCTCGTCCTGATGCGCGAGGGCTATGACGTCGTCACCACGACGGACCCCACGAAGACGGTGGAGATCCTCCGCAGCGCGGACTTCCACCTCGTCATCCTGGACATGATGATGCCGGTGATGTCCGGCACCGAAGTGCTTGAGCACATCCGCAAGTACGACACGGACGTCGCCGTCATCGTGGCCACCGCCTACCCGACGGTGGACACGGCCGTGGCCTCGCTGAAGAACCAGGCCAGCGACTACGTGAAGAAGCCCATGGAGCCGGACCAGTTCCTCGGCGCCGTGCGCAACGCGCTGGCCAAGAAGGGCCTGTCGCAGGATCCCGAGGCGGACCTGCACCGCGCCATCGGCCGCACCATCCGCGACGCGCGCAAGACGCAGGACCTCACGCTCAAGCAGCTCGCGCGCCGCACCGGCCTGTCCGTGTCGCTGCTCTCGCAGATCGAGCGCGCCGAGTCCTCGGCCTCCATCTCGTCGCTCTACAAGATCGCCTCCGCGCTGCAGCTGCGCATGGGCGAGCTCTTCGGCGACACCTGAGCCGCAGGCGAGCGGCCCGCCTCACCGGCCGCTGAACCGGGGCGTGCGTTTCTCCAGGAACGCCGCCCTGCCCTCCCGGGCATCCTCGCTGGCGAAGGCGCGGGCCCGCACCTCCCGCAGGTGCGCCCGCTCCTCGTCGGACAGGGCCGCCCGCGTGAGCAACCGGAACGTCTCCTTCATGCCCGACACCGCCAGCGGTGCCTGGCCCGCGAGCGTCCGGCACAGCTCCAGCGCCCGGGCCTCGGCCTCCGCCGCCGGAAGGCACTCGTCCAACAGGCCCCAGGCGAGCGCGTCCTTCGCGTCCAGCCTGCGTCCGGTGAGGAAGAGGTTCTTCGCACGCGCCACGCCCACCAGGCGGGCCGCGCGCATCAGCCCGTCCGGTGAGTAGACGATGCCCAGCCGCGCCGGGGGCATGCTGAAGAGCGCGTCCTCCGCGCCCACTCGGAAGTCACACGAGGCCGACAGGTCGAAGCCCGCCCCGAAGGCCGGCCCCGTCACCAGCGCCACACTGGGCAGCGGCAGCGTCTCCAGCCTCGCCAGGCACGCCATCAGTGCGTCATCCGGCAGGCGGTCTCCGGTGGGCGCCGCCAGCAGGTTCAGGTCATAGCCCGAGCAGAAGGCGCCGCCCTCGCCCCGGATGAGCACGGCGCGCGCCTTGCCAGGAGCCGAAGCGAGCGCCTCGTCCAGACGGGCCACCTGGCTATCATCGAGCGCGTTGCGCCGCGCCGGGTTGGACAGGGTCAGGACGCGGACACCGTCGTCCCGGTCCTCCACATGCAGGGCTGACGGCTGCAATGCGCGCTTCCCGCTACTCGAGCACCACGAGGACGTCGCCTTCGTTGACCGGCTGCGCCTCCTTGCAGCGGATCTCCTTCACCGTGCCGTCCTCGGTCGCCTCCACCGGCATCTCCATCTTCATGGACTCGAGGATGACGAGCGTGTCTCCCGAGGAGACCTTCTGCCCGACCTTGACCTCGATCTTCCACACCGTCCCGGTGATGTGCGCCGCCACGTCCGCCATCGCTGTGCTCCTTCGCAAGGTAAGGTGCTGCGTGCTCTAGATGCTGCCCCCGCCTACGGCTTCGCGTGCTGCTCCAGGAAGCGCGTATTGAGGTCTCCCGCGCGGAAGACCGGGTCCTGCAGGATGCGCAGGTGCAGGGGGATGTTCGTCTTGATGCCCTCGATGCGGAAGTTCTGCAGCGCCGCGATGGAGCGCTCGATGGCCTCGGCGCGCGTGGCGCCCGAGACGATGAGCTTGGCAATCATGGGATCGTAGTTCGGCGTGACGGTGTTGCCCTCGGCGTAGCCCGAGTCCAGGCGCACGCCCTCGCCCGTGGGCGGCTGGTACACCTTGAGCGGGCCCGGCGAGGGGAAGAACTTCACCGGGTCCTCCGCGTAGATGCGGAACTCGAGCGCCGCCCCGCGCCGCTTCACGTCCTCCTGCTTGACGGTGAGCTTCTCGCCGGAGGCGATGCGCAGCTGCCAGCCGATGAGATCCAACCCCGTGGTGAGCTCCGTCACCGGGTGCTCCACCTGGAGCCGGGCGTTCATCTCGATGAAGTAGATGCCGCCGTCCGAGTAGAGGAACTCCACCGTGCCGGCGTTGGCGTAGCCGAAGGCCTTCGCCGCGGCGAGGGCCGCCGTGAAGAGCTTCTGGGACAGCTCCGCGTTGCGGCCGTCCGCGAAGAGCGGTGAGGGAGCCTCCTCCACCACCTTCTGGTGGCGCCGCTGGATGGAGCACTCGCGCTCCAGGCAGTGGATGAGGTGGCCGTGGTGGTCCCCGAGAATCTGCACCTCGATGTGGCGCGGGGCCGGGAAGTAGCGCTCGATGTACACGCCCTCGCGGCCGAAGGCGGCCTTCGCCCGGTCCGTGCACTGGCGGAACACCTTCTCCAGCTCGGCCGGGTCCTTGGCCGCGGCCATGCCGATGCCACCCCCACCGCCCGCGGCCTTGCAGAGCACCGGGTAGCCGATGCTCTCGGCGGCGGCCAGCGCGGAGGCGACGTCCGGGAGCACGTCCTCGGTGCCAGGGACGATGGGCACGCCCGCGGCGGCCACCAGCTTGCGCGCCTGGCTCTTGTCCTTCATCCGCAGCATGGCCTCGGGCGGCGGACCCACGAAGGTGATGCCGGCGGCCTTGCACGCGGTGGCGAACTCGGCGTTCTCCGACACGAAACCGTAGCCGGGGTGCACCGCGTCGGCGCCGGTGGACTTCGCCGCCTCGAGGATGGCCGCGATGTTGAGGTAGCTGTCCTTGGCCGGAGCCGGCCCCAGGCGCACCGCCTCGTCCGCCTCCTTCACGAACGGCAGCTCCGCGTCCGCGTCCGAGTAGACGGCCACGGTGGAGATCCCCATCCCCTTCGCCACGGCGTTGATCCGGCGGGAAATCTCACCCCGGTTCGCGATGAGCAGCTTCTTGAACATGGCCCGCAACCCCTCCGCTGTGAGGCGCGCGAACCTAAACCCCGCCCCGCGGCGTGACAAGGAGACAACGCGCCCACTGCCGGGAAGTTGCGGGCATGTAGGTAAATGGCGTAGCGTCCTTGCCCGTGAAGCCATCCACGACAGGGACAGTGGTGGATCTCCAAGGCGCGCGCCACGAGCGGCGGCTGGAGATGTACCGGGCGCGAGTCACCGAGCGCCTTCGCACCAACCGCGCGGCCGTCGAGACGCTCTACCAGGGTGGCACGCTCTTCTCGCCCCAGGGTACGCGGGCGGGACGCGCGCTGCTCCGGGCCCATCAACTGCTGCAGCGGGCCAGCACCCTGCTGGAGCAGCTGTCCGGCGACGGGGTGGTCCCCGCCCCGCGGCTGCCCGAGCGCATCGACGAGCACTACCGCGAGGTGGACACACTGCTCTCGCGCAGCGACGCGCTCTCCGGGCGCAACCACCGGGCGGCGAGCGTGGCCCGCCTCCCCGGCCGCTAGCTCACTTCACGGCATCTCCGTCTGCCCCTGGCGGCGCAGGAACGTGGGGATGTCGAACTGATCCTCGTCCAGCGGCAGCGCCGCGTCCTTCACCACCGCGGTGCGGTTGGAGAGCGAGCGCGTGTCGACGGTGGGCATGGAGCGCGAACCAGCCTTGGCGGGCACCAGGCTGACCGCCTCCTCGCGCGCCACGTTCAGCGACACGGGCGAGGGCCGGGTGACGATGGGGACCTGCACCACCTGGGCCGGCTGGCGCACCTTCGCATCGCGCGAGACGAAGCCCGTGGCGATGATGGTGATCTTCACCTCGTCGCTGATGTTGTCGTCGATGAGCGAGCCGAAGATGATCTCCGCGTCCGGGTCCGCCGCGTCGTGCACCAGCGTGAGGGCCTCGTTGACCTCCTGGAGGGTCATGTCGCGGCCGCCGGTGATGTTGATGAGCAGGCCGGTGGCGCCGTCGATGGAGATGTCCTCGAGCAGCGGGCTGGAGATGGCCTGCTGCATGGCGTTGAGCGCGCGCTTGTCGCCGGAGGAGTTGCCGGTGCCCATGAGCGCCAGACCCTTGTCGCTCATGATGGTCTTCACGTCGGCGAAGTCCACGTTGATGTAGCCGTGGTACTGGATGAGGTCCGAGATGCCCTGCACGGCGTTGAGGAGCACCTCGTCGGCGCGCTTGAAGGTCTCCAGCAGCGGCATGGGCTCGTTGCTGAGCGTGAGCAGGCGCTGGTTGGGGATGGTGATGAGGGTGTCCACCGCGGCCTTGAGCTCCACCAGGCCCTGCTCCGCCTGCTTGCGGCGCTTGTTGCCCTCGAAGAGGAAGGGCTTGGTGACCACGCCCACCGTGAGGCAGCCCAGGCTCTTGGCGATGTCCGCGATGATGGGAGCCGCGCCCGTGCCAGTGCCACCGCCCATGCCGGCGGTGACGAACACCATGTCCGCGCCCTCGAGCATGGCGGCGATCTGGTCGCGCGACTCGAGCGCGGCCTCGCGGCCCATCTCCGGGTTGGCGCCCGCCCCCAGGCCCTTGGTCAGGGTCTGGCCAATCTGCAGCCGCACCGGCGCCTTGTTGGCCGCGAGCGCCTGCACATCGGTATTGGCGGCAATGAAGTCGACCCGCTCAAGCTTCGCCATGATCATCGTGTTGACGGCGTTACAGCCGGCGCCACCGACGCCAACGACACGAATCTTTGCGGCCTGCTTGTTCTGGTCGAACTGGTCCATGTGGTTCCTTCTTTCGGCGCAGGTCGCACGTGCCCGCGCGCGCCCCTGCACCTCACATCTTCAGCAAGTCGCGCTCTTTGGCAAGTTCTCAGCTACGAACATGTAGCGCTACGTCGCGGTACCAAGTCGTCACAGGCACTTACGCGGAAGCCCCACCGCGCTCCGGTGCGGCGCGGTGGGTGCATCACGCCTCTTGACTCGCGCGAGGAGGTCCCGTCACTCGCCCCGCGACGCCTTGTCCTCGCGCCACCAGTGGCTCATCCGCTCGTGGAGCTCCGCCTCGTGGCCCTCCTTGCTGGGCCGGTAGAAGACGGAACGCTCCAGGGGCTCGGGGAGGTACGTCTGCCCGGGCACGTAGTGGTCCTTGTGGTTCCACGGCGCCTCGTAGCCCTTCTTGTACCCCAGCTCCTTCATGAGCTCGGTGGGGGCGTTGCGCAGGTGGAGCGGTGGGGCCGCGTTGGGGTGGGCCTCGACGGCCGCCAGCGCCGCGTCCATCGCCTGATAGGCGCGGTTGCTCTTCTTCGCCGTGGCCAGGGTGAGGGTCGCCTGGGCGACGAAGATGCGCCCCTCCGGCATCCCCACCGAGTGGAAGCCCTCCTCACACGCGCGCACGATGCCGATGGCCTCGGGCATGGCCATCCCCACGTCCTCCACGGCGATCACCTTGAGCCGGCGCCACAGCGCCACGTAGTCGCCCGTCTGCAGCAGCCGCGCCGCCCAGAAGATGGCGCCCTGGGGGTTGGAGCCCCTGCACGACTTCTGCAATGCGCTCAGCAGATCGAAGTGCTCGTCCCCGTCCTTGTTGTGCCGCGCCAGGCGCGCCCCGGTGGCCTGGAGGGCCGTCTCCCGGGAGATCTCCCCACCGTCGGCGGTGAGCTGGGCCGCGAGCTCCAGCGCGCCCAGCGCCTTGCGCACGTCTCCCCCACTCCCCTCCGCCAGGACGGAGAGCGCCTCGTCACTCACGGTCAGCCGCCGGGCCCCGAGCCCCCGCTTCTCATCGGTGAGCGCCCGCGTGAGCGCGGTGCGGAGGTCCGTGGGGGTGAGCTCGCGCAGCAGGAAGACACGGCACCGGCTGACGAGGGCGGGCCTCACCTCGAAGCTGATGTTCTCGGTCGTCGCCCCGAGGAGGATGAGCAGGCCGCTCTCCACGTGGGGCAGGGCCTGCTCCTGGACGTTCTTGGCCCAGCGGTGGATCTCATCCACGAAGACGACGGTGCGCCGGTGGTACTGGTTGCGCAGGCGCTCGGCCTCGGCCACCACCTCGCGGATGCGGGGGATGCCATCGGAGACGGCCGAGAGGATGACGAACTCCGCGTCCACGCTGGCCGCCAGCATGCGCGCGAGCGTGGTCTTCCCCACGCCGGGAGGCCCCCCGAAGAGGGAGGAGACGATGGCCTTGCGCTCGATGAGCTGGCGCAGCGGAGCGCCAGGGCCGAGCAGGTGCGCCTGCCCGATGAACTCCTCGGGCGTGCGCGGACGCATGCGCTCGGCCAGCGGGGCGAAGCGGTTCACATCGACGGAGGCGGCGAACAGGTCAGGTCCAGCGGGCATCGGCGGGCGGGACCCTAACAAACGTGCGCTCTGTCTTGCGAGTCATCCGGCAGGGCCTGGCGCACCTCGTGGCGCGCGCGGAACGGCTTCTCCCGCGCGGCCCCGGGGTGTCCTGGACAGTGGCGGCTCAGGTCACATCGAAGGCGAAGCCGTTCATCCGCGAGCCGGTGACCACCAGCTTCTGGCCGGGCAGCATCTCCACCGCCTTGTCCGTCAGCTCCGCCTCGACGAGCCGCGTGCCCTTGCGGACGAACTGGCTCACGTGGGCCACGAAGAACGAGGGGCGCACGTCGGCCATCAGCGTCTCGCCCGGGGTGATGATCTGCGGGGGGTACACGTCCTCGCCGCCCAGCAGGATGTGGCCCCACACGCCGGTGCTGAAGCTGTTGGAGATGTGGATCTCGTTGTCCACCACCCCGTCCGTCACGCGCTGGATGTCCGGCACGTACCCGGTGTTGTCGTCCACCGGCCGCGGCAGCACCTTGATGCGGCCGGTGAAGGTGCTCAGGTCCACCTTCTTGGTCCTGCAGCCACCGGTCGGGTCATCCTCGCCACCGGTGCTCACGTACACCTCGAAGTCGGCCGGCACATCCACGGTGCAGATGCCACCCTGCGAGGGCGCCACGATCCTCCAGGCAATCAGGCCGAGCGCGGGCAGGTTGTAGCTCTTCTTGAAGATCGCCAGCCGCGGGATGCTCGCCGACTGGTTCTCGAACGTCAGGCAATCGTTCGCCATCTTGTCTTCTCCGGGTACGAAGGGTTGAGCGGAGGTTGTTGCCTCCGGCGGGGGCTTGCTTGCCGCCCTGCAATCACTGAACGGCCTGAAAACTTGTATGTGAATACGAATTGATTCCGCTGGCTCTTCGCTGTCTCAGACGAGCTCGAGGCAATAGCCACGCATCCGCGAGCCCGTCACGAGCAACCTCTGCCCATGGAACATCTCCACCGCCCGGCCGGCGAGCTCCGCCTGGGACAGCGGGTCTCCCGGACGCAGCTCCCGGCCCAGCCAGGCCACGTGGTACGAGGGAGGAACCTCCAGCACCACCGTCTCGTTGACCGCCACGCGCCGGGGAGGATGGAGCTGCGCTCCGTCGAGCAGCAGGTGAACCAGCATGGCCGTGGTGTGGGCATTCGAGACGTGGAGGGTCCCCTCCTGGACGCCACCACCCGCGGCGAGCCGAAGGTCCGGCACCCAGGTGACCCGGTCATCTGTCTCGAGGGGAATGACCCGCAGCCGCGCCGACCACGAGGGCAGCGTGAGCCGCCGGGTCTGGTACAGCGTTCCGCTCTCGCGGGTGTCCGTGCGGGCATGGACCTGCAGCTGCCTTGGGATCCGCAGCACATGGACTCCGTCCCGGGGGATCGCGATCACGCGCCAGACGGCCAAGCCTGTCGAGGGCCGGAGCGGGTCCCTCTTGAATAGCACCAACTGGGGGATGCCTTCGGACCGGTTCTCGAAAATGAGCGTCTCGTCCTTCGGCATGATTCGCCTCAGTCCTCCATCAACCCGCGCAGCCGCTTCCGGGCAAGCTGGATGCGCTTGCGGACGTTCGCCTGCGTCAGCCCCATCCGCAGCGCGATCTCCGAGTACTGTTTCCCTTCCTCGAAGCGCAGCAGGAACGGTTGCCGCAGCTCGTGCGGCAACTTCCGGAGCTTGACACGCAACGACTCCAACCGGGACTGGACGCAGAGCCGCTCCTCGGGATCCCCGGAGCCCGCCGGCAGGAGCGTCAGCCCCTGGGCATGGGACTCGTCCAAGGTGCTCAGGAGCTCTCCACGGCTCCGGCGCTCGCGATAGCGATCCATGCACACGTTGCGCAGCAACGTGGTGAGCCATTCTCGCGGCTTGAGCAGACGATGAGCCAGGCGGGGATAGTGGGCGTGAGCCTTCAGGGCGGCGACGCTCAAGACATCTTCCGCCTCAGCGCGGTTTCCCTGCATCAGGCGCAAGCTGAGCGTCCACAGGTGCGGCCGGTGGCTCAGCCACCACCGCCAGAACTCCTGCTCAAGGAGCTCCGGCGGACGCGCGCGGCCCTCGGTACGGCGCTCGCACGAGGAGGGGCCGAACGTGTCAATGGCTGCCATTTCCGCGGAGCCGGTGAAGGCCTCCGGCTCATCCGGAAGAGTGAGAGTGAATTCGGTCAACGACATGGCGGCTCGCAAGGCAGCGTGCGGGGGGACGACCATCGCTCGGCGCTGCCGTCACGGAGGGAAGCTCACGCCCCTGGAGGCCCGCGTCTTCTGGACGCAACGGTCTCTCGGGACACCCTGGATGAGCCCTTCACGGCCCACGGCCACCAGGGGTGACCGCGGGCGCACTCCTCCCGTCAAGAACGGCTGCCTCGGATGAGACTCCCGGGGAAGCCGGCCAGGCGGGAACGGTCGCGCCAGTCGAAAGACTCTTATTGAACCTCGAGGCTGAAGCCAGACATCCGGGACCCCTTCACGATCAGGGTCTGGCCCAGCTCCATTTCAACGGCTCCTGTCGTGAGCGATTGATTGCTCATCAGGGCCGTTCCCACACCCACGAAGTCGTTGACGTGCGCCACGAAGAAGCCCGGCCGCACATCCGCCAGCAGCGTCTCTCCCGGAATGATGAGCTGCGGCGAGAAGAGGTCGCGGCCAGCCTGCTGGATGTGGCCCCAGACACTCCGCCGCCAGCCGTTGGTGATGTGGATCTCATCCACCACCTCCTGCCGCGTGATCAGCTCGAGGTCCGGCACGGAGACCCGCTGGTCATCCGAGAGCACCGACTTCACCCGGAAATGCGCCGAGGTCGTGTTGAACGAGATCTGCTTCGTGCGCGAGCCGCTTGCCGGATCCTCCCCCGTGTTGACGAACACCGACATCTCATCGGGGACGTTGATCACCCCCGTGCCGAGACGTGCGAGCACCACGACCTGCCAGGCCACCAATCCGAGCTCCGGCCGCTCGTAGCTCTTCCTGAAGACCGCGAGCCGGGGGACGCTCGCTGACTCATTCCTGAACATCAAGGTACCAACGCTCACGGGGTACTCCCTGATCACAGATTTTATCGGCGGGACTGACATCAGCGAGGGGTAGAACCGCGCTCTTCCGCCTACTCAGACAGAACGGCCAGCCAGGGTGGATGTGAAATACCGGACAGCGGCCCGGAGGCCCTCCGGAGGCGTTGGAGCGGGCGGGCCCCCTGCCCCCGACGCGCGGCGCACATCACAGGGTTGCCGCCCAGCCGTCGTGGAGCCGAGGCGGCAGCGTGGCTTCAGGGACGCATCGCCCGAAGGAGCGCAAAGCAATGGATACGAACAAGGAGAGCCCTCCAGCCCGGAGGGACCAGGGAAGAGCCGTTTCCACCCAGGGCGAGGCAGTGACCGGCGCGGCGGCCCGCAACATCCCCCAGGGACGCACGGGAAGCGTCGTGCTCCCGAACATGACGTGGGAGCTGCGGTGGAGCGCCCATGACGATGACCGGGGCCCGGGAGCCAGCGTGTCCTTTTATAATGGACAGCAGAAGCTGGCGGAGCTCGAGGTGAGGGAGAATTCGCCGCAGTCCTTCGCCCTCCCGTCCGGAGTGCAGTTCCCGTCGGCGGAGGGCACCCTGGAGCTGCGGCTCGGGCCCAGGGTGCAGCTCGTCGGGCAGATCAAGACCAGCAAGGGGGGGAGACACCAGGGCCCCATCGCGGAGTGGGAGCTCGTGGATCCACGGCCCGGTCCCACGCCTCCGCCGCAGCCTCCTCCTCCTCCGTTGATGGGCGAGCCGGAGAACAGCGGCGTCGTCCTCCAGAGCACGGCCGACATCTTCCATCTCGTCGAGCCCACCGTCCCCGGTGAAGTCCCGCTCGCCGCCCGCTCGCGGTTCATCTTCTGCGCGGAGCCGTCGAGCCTGGAGCTCTATCAGCAGCTCGCGGGGTGCCAGGGAGAGCTCGCGAAGATGTCCCCGCTCGCGGCCACCTTCATGCAGGGCCAGGACTACGTGCGGAGCCTGGACTCGTTGCCGGGGCCGGGCGCGAAGCTCGCCGAGGTGGCGCGGAAGCTCCAGTCGCGGCGAGGCACGTGCGAACCGGAGGAGCTGCTGAAGCTCGCGCAGGAGGCGCTCGGCGAGAAGCCAGCGGACTACGTGGGCACGGACGCCTACACGCAGGCTCGGCGGCGCCTCTGGCAGAGCATCATGGCCTTCACGCTGGCGGGCACGCCCGGAGCACCCGAGGCGGCGTTGCTGATGCCCGCGCTGCGCGCCCTGGAGCTCCTGGAGCGCTTGACGAAGGAGCCCGAGACCCTCGCGAGGGAGGAACACCGGCGGGAGGCGCTGTCCGCCCGGGCGGTCCTGCCCTCGGGGGCCACGCCGCTGCCGAGCACCGCCCAGAGTTCCGGGCAGGGTTATTCGACCCTCCTGGGCATCGGCTCACTCAAGGTCATCCGCCAGCGGCTCGCCCGGTACGAGCTGGGGGAGATCGCCTTCACGGTCAACCTGATGCCGCGCGAGAGCAGGTCCCTCACCCAGCGGGCCCTCTCCCGGGCGACGGACTCCGGGCGCGTGACGGTCGCGGAGGAGCAAGGCACACGCAACGAGTCGCGCGAGGCGCGCCGCTCGGAGCTGGCGGACGAGCTGAACGACCTGGCCGCGCAGGAGGCGTCCTTCCGCTGCTGGGACATCGACAAGAAGTACCCCTCGGACGGCGTGGACGGGACGGACAAGGGGCAGGCCGCGTGCACCCGCAGCCCACGGGCCGACTCGCGGCGCTCGACCGGTGATTTCGCCCAACACCTCACCCGGCTCGCGATGGCGCGGCTCGGCCGCCGCATCTCGGAAGAGCGGAGCCAGCGTCTTCTGGAGGAGCAGGAGCGGGTCGAGCGCTCGGAGATCGACAACAGCACCCGGGAGAGCAGGGAGCTGGGAATCTACCGCTGGCTGGTGAAGGTGTTCTCGCTCGAGCTGGCGGAGCGCGGACGCCGGCTGGTGGTGGAGCTCATGCTGCCAGAGCCCGCCGCGAAGTACCTGGACACCCTGCGGCTCGAGCCCGTGCCGCTGGCCGAGCCCGAGGCGCTGGGGCTCCAGGAGCCCAAGGACCTCGACGCCGCGAACTACCGGGAGTACGCGGCACGCTACGGCGTTACCGGACTGACGCCGCCACCCGAGCAGACCCTGTCGGTCCAGGCCACCCTGCGCAGGGAGTCCTCCGTGACGATGGGCACCCTCACCGTCCCTCCGGGCTACCGGGTCACGGCGGGGCAGGTCTCCTGGGCCATCAGCGATCAGGCCTACACGCTGACCGGCCTCATCGGCCAGCTGTCGTTCACGAGCCAGAAGGCAGCCCCGGCGGCCGGAGCAAGCACCGCCACGAAGGCGGGTGACTCCGGGGATTGCGATTGCAAGAACCCCATCACGCCCCCTGTCATTCCGGCCCCGGCCAGCGGCTCCAAGCTGTTCCAGGACGTGAGCGGCATTGGGAAGCTGGAGGGAGAGATCCCCATCGGAGCGCTGTGCGGCGCGGATGGGTTCGCCGTCATCGTGTCACTCACCTGCACGCTCGAGGCCGGGCTGCTCGAGGCCTGGCAGCGCCGGACCTACGACGCGCTCGTGGCGGCGTATAACGCCCGGCTCGAGGAGTATCAGGCCGCCTTCCAGGCACGCCTCGACGCGAGCAGCCGGGACCGGTACCGCGAGCTCGAGCAGGAGCAGCTCAAGGAAGGGAGCCTCTCGCTGCTGTGGCAACGCAGGGCGGAAGCCCCACCGGATCCCATCTACCTGCGCTTCTTCGAGCGGCTGGGCGAATGGCGCGAGATGGCCTACCGCTTCTATTCCTGGGGAGTGGGCGACCCGGTCGCACCGCACCATCCGTGGCGCCAGTCCTTGCTCGAGCCTGATTCCGATCAGCTCTTCCAGAGCTTCCTGCGGGCCGGCTCGGCGCGCGTGCTGCTGCCCATCGTGCCCGGGCAGGAGCTCGAGGCCATCTACTACTTCCTCTTCGGCACCCTGCCTCCCTGGAGTGAGGCCGCGCTGCCCGTGCCCGAGTCGTACGTGGATGAGCTCGTGGCGCTCTCGGCGGCCCAGGGCGACACCCGGGAGAAGCACTGGCGGGAGGAGATCCCCACCTCGCTCGTCCTGCTCCAGCAGGGCGAGACCCTTCCGGAGTTCAAGGGATGATCGGCGACCATGACGAGCTGCCGGTGGGGACCCTCGTCCCGTTCGCGGGCCCCATCACCCTCGCGACGCGGGATGACCTGAGCCGCCGCGGCTGGCTGCCCTGTGACGGCGCGGAGGTGACGCAGAGCCTTTATCCCGAGCTCTTCCGCGTCATCGGCCGGGCCTACGGTTGGCCGAACGATTCGTCGAAGCCGGGGGTCTTCTACCTGCCGGACTGCCGGGGCCTGTTCCTCCGGGGCGTCAATGGCGACGCGACCCGCTGGGCGGACGCGGACCCCCCGCCCCCGCGAGATCCGGACGCGAAGGACCGGACCGCCTACAAGAATGGGAACGCCGGGAACCAGGTTGGCTCCGTCCAGCTCGACGGCTTTCAGGAGCACGAGCACGTCTACGCGCACGTCGTCCAGGCAGGAACCGTCAACAACACCCAGGGCACGATGGCGGTCGCGACCATCAACGACGAGGACAAGACGACCTCGAGCGTCAGCACCTCGGGCGGCGCCCGCGCCGTTCCCCAGGAGACCCGGCCCATCAACCTGTACGTGAACTTCATCATCAAATGCAGACACCACCGGGCGCGGCACCAGGCCCCGGGTTGCCACATGGATGACGAGCCCCTGTTCCCGGACGACGAGCCCCTGTTCCCGGGAAGCAGACGCTGACCTGTCTGTTTTCACAAGCTCCAGCCAGCCGCGTCTCCTGCCTGGGCACCGCAAGAGCGGAGGCTCTCGGAGGAACAAGCTCCGACACGACGAGAAAGGGATGTCATGGCCAAGGTGGCGAGAAGTGCGTTGACAGGCAACGGCTGGACCAAGGGCGCTGGCAACGCCTGGTATTACTATTACGATGAACAGCTCGACACCCACCTCCATCTCGGAGCGAGCGGCGGCGGGGATGAGCTGGACATCAACTTCCTCTCGTTCAAGATCGAGAACGTGCCGCAGGGGAACATCATGCAGTACAAGAACGGGACGTTCAGCGTGTCTTTCGCTGACGGCATCAGGGACAAGAGCATCGCCACTGTCTTCGTCAACGCGGTCAACACGCTGAACTCGCACATCACCTGAGCTGCCGGAACGTCTGGGGAGGAGCGGGCTCTTTCGAGGGCTGGCTCCTCCCCTTTCCGCCAACCCCCCTCCTGCGTGGAGCCCATCCGTCATGACTGTCCAATCCCTCCTCGGCCTCATCGCTCTCATCGTGTGCATCATCCATGCATTGAATGGCCGGGCGCCCCTGTGGTTCGCCGTCCTGCTGCTGGCCCTGGCCGTGGTGTTGCCCGCCATCCGCGTCCGGTAACGCCGTTCCCCCACCCTGATTGCCATTCACACGGCCATGCCAGACAGACCTCCGCCAACGCGCCGGCGCCATTTCCGCAGACGGCTCCTCTTGAAGCTGTTCTTCACCCGGGAGCTCGTCACCCTCCTGAGCCTGCCCATGGCCGTGTATATCGATGTGTTGCTGCTCGACCTCGACCGCACGCACCAGTGGGGGGCCGTGGCGCACGCCCTCGCGCTCACCTATCTCTGCTCCGGAGTCCTGCTGTCCCTGCTGGTCATGAGACGGCTGCTGTACGGGGCCCTGCGGACCGTGCCGGGAGAGCCGCCGGAACAAAGGCTGGAGCGCCTGCTCGCCCTGCCCTGGAAGCTCATCCTCCTGGGAAACCTGCTGATGTGGATGCTGGGCGGCTTCCTCATCAACACCAGCCTCGCCATCATGCTCGGCAAGGATGTCTGGAGCATCGTTCCCCAGGGCATGGCGGTGGCCACTGGCGTGGGGCTGCTCAACGGCACGCTCCTCTTCATCCGCTACGAGCGCATGCTGCTGCCGCTCACGTTCAGGGCGTTCAAGCGCAGCCGGCGCTCGCTCCCGGCCCGAGACAGTTTCTTCCGGCCCCGCCAGAGCTGGTTCCTCCCGTATGTGCTCGCCTCGCTGCTCTTCGGCACGCTCGTCTTCACCGGGACGGTGGTGAAGATCCAGCTCACCCGGCTGAAGGAGGACCTGCACCAGGAGCTCACCCAGAGCGGCCGGGAGGATCTGGCCGCGCAGCTGGCGCGGCGCAGCGGGGCCTTGTCGGACGAGCTCCTGCTCTCGGTGGGCGGTACCACCGCCCTGCTGCTGCTCGGCTCGGCCCTGACGGTGTGGTCCATGGGGCGCCGGCAGAGGGCCGGTGCCGAGGCCATCTACACCTCCCTGAAGGGGCTCACCGGCGGCACCCTGCGGCCCCCCCGCTGGGTCTCCACGGATGAGATGGGAGACCTGTCCTCCAGCGTCTGGCTGCTCTTCAATCGGCTACAGGAGCTGCCCCGGGAGTTGCAGGCCGTGACCCACCGGCTGGGGAAGGCCAGCTCGAGCCTGGTGGATAGCTGCCAGCTGCAAGAACAGACATTGAAGCGCCACTCCGACACCCTGCTCGAGACGGAAACCACGGCCAGGAAGCTTCAACAGAGCTCCGTGAAGACCCAGGCCCAGATGCAGTCCATCCGCCAGGCCGTCGACCGTACCGGCGCGCTGAGCGATCAAGGAAAAAGGGCCATCAAGAACTCCGAGAATCTGGGCGCCAAGATCCACGACATGACCCATGAAGTGGGAGAACACGTGAGAGGGCTCGGGGAGCACACGAAGAAGCTCCAGCGCGTCACCAAGACCGTGGAGGATCTGGCCAAACGCACCAACATCCTGGCCATCAATGCCGCCATCCAGGCGGTCCACTCGGGAGAGCGGGGCCTGGGCTTCAACACGGTGGCCCTCGAGTTCCGGAAGGTGGCCGACAAGTCCAACGCGGCCACCGACGAGGTGCGCTCCCTCATCAAGAACCTGGACACCGCCTTCGAAAAGACCGTCTCCGTGGTGGAGCAGCGTGCCGGCGACGTCTCCGCTACCGTGAAGAACCTCAACACGGAGCTCAGCTCCCTGAACGAGCTGACACAGCAGACCGAGAGCAACTCCACCACGATGGTGGAGCTCACCCAGCTGGTGAAGCGGCAGAACCAGGACATCCAGCAGATCCTCGAGGACTTCAAGGACATGCGGAGCCTGACGGAGGAGACCTCGACCCATCTGCGGGATGTCCAGCGGGCGGCGGATGACTACAAGAAGGTGCCGGATCAGGTCGACGCGCTCGCCCGCAAGTACGGCCTGGAGAAGGGCCCGGTCCTCAGATGAGACCCCGCGCCGCCAGGTGCATGCCGAGCAGGGTATCCACGCCCCGCACCAGCCGGGCCATGTCGAAGGAGCGCACCCGGGCCATCAGCACGTCCAGGCGCTGACGCTGCTCGCGCCACTCGGCCAGCAGCAGCGCCTCCATCCCCGAGGACTCGATGCGCGCGGTGATCTCCTCCGGAGGCAGGGTCTGGAGCTGCTCCGGGGAGAGGACCCCCGACTCCAGGGCCTGGACGAACACCCGGCTGGCGAAGTCCCGCTCCGGCACCTCGCGGCGCCACGTGGCCGTCATGTTGGCGATCTGCCCCATGCTCTGCGCGTACCAGATCGTCTCGCGGATGGCCCCCAGCTCCATCTCCACCACCGGGGCCGTCATCAGGTCGATGGTGGCGAACACCATCATGTTCATGTTGTGCGGGGAGTACGCCCGGTTCTCCGCCAGGTTGTGCAGGGCCGGCCGGTTCCGCGTGAGCACGGAGTGGCGCATGCTGTTGAAGACCTGCTGGTAGTCGAAGACGTAGAGCGGACGGTAGGCGGCGTGGTGGGGAAGCGCCTGCACCCGCTCCTCGAGGGCGTGCCACAGCTCCGCGATGAGGGCGAAGTAGCGCCGCTCCTCGGCGGGCACCTCGGGCGCGGGGGCGGCCTTGCCCTGGGGGTGGAAGGGAATGGAGAGGGCGGCCTCCAACAGCTGCTCCGAGCCGCGCTGGTCCGCCAGGTCATCCAGCAGCACGTTGAGGATGATGGCCAGCAGCTTGGTGGACAGCACGTGCTCCTTCCACGCTTCGGGCACCAGCGGAAGCGTCGTCTCGTCCACGCCGCGCCAGCACCAGCGCCACAGGAAGGCACCGCGGTGCCCCACCTCTTCGTAGGCGGCGACGTAGCGCTCCACCACCGCGGGCAGCTGGATGGAGCGCAGCGAGGCGAGCGTATCCGTCCAGGCCGCGGCGTAGTCCACGGGAGCGGGGCCCTGGGCGAAGAGCCGGGTGTTGCGCTCGCGCATGCGCTCGGCGATCAGCCGCGCCAGCCCCCGGTACAGCCGCAGTGCGAAGCCCGGATCCACGGCGGCCTGCTGCTCCACCGCCGCGCGCTGGATGCGCAGCACCCGGCTCGGCGAGAGGGTGACCACCGAGGCACTGGCCAGGTCGTTGCTGAGGAAGGACATCTCGCCCAGCAGCTCCCCGCTCGCCACCCGGTCCACCTCCAGCGAGGTGCCGCCTCGCCGCAGGTGAACGGAGGCACTGCCCTCCAGCAGCAGGAGCAGCGCGTCGGGCCGCTCTCCCTGGGTGATGAGGGAGCTGCCAGCGGGGTACTCGGTCACCGTCCCGAGGCGATCGAGCAGGGTGTGATCATTCGTGAGCAACTCCGGGAAGCGACTCCAGTGGGAAGGGGCATTCCGCATCGCGGGGTCTCCAAAGCAGGGCGGCCGGGCCAGCGTGTGGGGGTCGAACCTGACACAGAGTGGGGCCGGACGGGAGGACGTCTCCGTGGCCTGTTCGCGGAGGGCGGGGTCCTGTATACGGACTCGTTCCGTTGGCACGCGCATGATGCAGGGCTCCTACTCAGGTCGCGCCACGCAGGGCAGTTTCTTCGAGGGATTGTTCGTCCGCTCGCTCCAGGCGAGTGGTCCCTTCGCGGATGCGCTCCGGGAGTGTGGCTACGACCCGCGTCACCCCAAGGCCATCTACCCCATCGAGGTGTGGAACGCGGCGCTCGAGGTGGCCTGGCGCCATTGTTACGCGGGGTGGGATCGCGAGTCCGCCTACCGTGAAATGGGCCGCCAGCTCGGGCGGGGCTTCCTGCAGACGTGGATGGGGAAGGTGGTGGACATGGGGCTGCCCATGCTCGGCCCGGATCGCCTCATGGCGCGCGTGCCTGGCCTCCTGGCGCTCGACACCTTCCGCTATGAGGTGCGGGTGGTGCCGCTCGGCTGGCACCAGTACCGCGTCTCCATCCGCAATGATCCGGACGCCAAGCCCGAGCTCATCGCCGGGCTGCTGGAGGCGGGCCTGAGCAGGACGGGCGTCAAGCCCACCGCCACCGTGTCGATGCGCCACGGGCAGGACTTCGACATCGACGTAAGCTGGTGAGCCTCCTGCCATGTCCCCTTCCGCTTCCCCTGGTTCACCCGCTGATGCGGTCCTCCACGCCACCCGGCGCTACCTGCGCGCATACTCCTCGGCCGCGCTGTGCGTGGGCATCACGCACCGCGGAGCGCACCACGTGCAGGCCTTGCGTGGCGAGGGGCCGCCCCCCGCGGTGGACGCGCTGTACGAGCTGGGCGCGCTCACCCAGGTCTTCACCGGCACCCTGCTCGCGCTGTTGGTGGACCGGGGCGAGGCGAAGCTCGACACACCGTTGAAGGAGCTGATTCCGCTGCCGCTCCTCCCGGATGAGGCCGCCGGCCGCATCACGCTCGAGCAGTTGGCGACGCATACCTCGGGCATGCCGCGAGTCCCGGCGAACCTGCGGACGCCCCAGCAGAACCCGGCCGACCCCTACGGCCACTTCAGCGCGGAGCTCTTCGGCGCCTTCCTGAGGAGCTACCACCCCCGTCACCCGCCTCCGCGAAAGTACGCCGAGTCCGTCATCGGCCTGGGCGTGCTCGGCCATGCCCTCTCCCGGCGCATGAGGCTCAACTACGGACATGCCGTGAGGGATCTGCTCTGCACGCCGCTGCGGTTGAGCGACACCACCGCCGTCCGCCTCTCCGAGGAACAGGAGCGGCGGCTGCTTCCCGGCCACTCCGCCCGGGGTGGGACGGTGCCGGGCTGGACCTTCCCGGCGCTGCCCGGAGCCGGGGCGATCCGCTCGACGGTGCCCGACCTGCTGCGCTTCCTGGACGCGAACCTCGGGCACGAGGAGGCCGGGCTCGGCCGGGCGCTGCGGCTCGCGCACAGCCCGCGCGTGAAGGCCCCTGGCGGGCACGCGGGGCTGGGGTGGCGCGTCTCCGGCAGGGGCGGCAAGAGCCTGGTGTGGCGCTCCGCGGTGACGGGCGGCTACTCCGGCTTCATGGGCTTCTCGTCGGAGGCGGACGTGGGAGTCGTCGTCCTCTCGGACCACGCGGGCTCCTTCCTCGCCTCCCTCCTCGGGCGCATGCCCGTCGAGGAGCCCGGCTTCACGCTTCTCAACGGGTACCTGCGTTAGCGGTACCCGGCGCGGGCTTGGAGTACCGGGCAGGAGTCCGAACCCCGGGCCGCCAGGCCACCGTTCAGGCTAGATGGCTCCGAGCTGGGAGTCGTGCGAGACGGCCGGAAGGGCACCGGGTTGCGTCAGCTCGCTCACTCCCCGCACGAGCTCGTTGCCCAGGCGCACGAGGTGCTCAGCGGAGAGCAGTTGCCGCACCTGGGGGAAGAGGATGGAGCGCTCCTCGGCCACGTGCGCTTCGACGGATTCGCGCAGGCTGATCAGCGCGGGCTCGAACTGCATGTCGGTGATGTCGAGGTGCAGCATCTGGGAGATCAGCGCCTTGGCCTCGGCATGGTCGTCATAGGAGTGCTGGATCAGATCACTCGTCTCGGCCAGCTTCACCTCCGGGTAGAAGAAGCGCTCCTCGAGCTGGGTGTGGAGGGTGAGCAGGTAGGCGAGACGGCGGAACAGGTGGGCTCGCTCTTCCCCCCGGGCCACCGCTACCTGCTGAAAGAGGCTCTCTGCTTCCTCGTGCTGCCGCGTCAGGAGTTCGATCGGATCCATAGGAAGGACGCTCGGCATTGGCGCGTCCAGGGGCAAGCAAGCCGCTCATCCCCGAATGCCGGGCAGCCGGGCGCCAGTCAGGAACGCCTCGGGCGGGCGCGGAGCTTCGACGTCTTCTGGGCCCGTACCTTGCACGGCTGGGCGCCTGCTTTTCTGGAAGGAGCCCACATGTCGAATCGAGCCGCCCTGGTGTTGTGCCTCATCCTTTCCGCTGGCTGCATCACGCCCGACGAGAGCGGGCCGGAGCAGACCCCGCTCACCCGGCAGTTCATGCGCGTGACGAAGGAGGTCCCCGCCTTCGGCGGCATCACGCGCGAGAACGGCGGGTGGGTCGTCGCCCTGCTCGACCCCGAGCAGCGCGAGGCCGCGGAGACCCGGTTGAGAGACATCTTCGGAGAGGAGGCCGCGCAGATCGCCCTGCGGGAGCGCGCCCCCCGCGGCAGTGCTTCCGAGGAGATGAAGAATGCCGCCCGGGATGTCCTGGGTGTGCCGGGAGTCGGGCGGCTCGACTACGACGAGACGACGGGCTACCTCGAGGTAGGACTCGTCGACGTGGAGGCACTCGAGCCCGCCCAGGCGAAGCTCGACGCGCTCGGCATCCCCCTGGACCAGGTCGTCTTCCAGGCGGTGGCACCGATCGTCGCGCTGTAAGCGAGTCAGGGCCCCGGAGTGCCGTCACCCTCGAATTCCTGAGCCCCCGAGGCCCGTTCCGTCACGAAGTCCTGAGACGGACGGAGCGCGTCGACGAGGTGTCAAACGACTCACAGGCGGCACCTCGTGGGCTCGCGGGCCCGACTATGCTCGGGCACATGACACGAGTCCTCTCGTTCCACGCCCTGTTCGTCCTCGCACTCGGGTTCGTGTGCATCGAAGCACGGGCAGCCACCGCGCCCTCCGAGTCCTCGGCGCGGTCCCCCTCGCCTTCCGTCCTCTTCGCCCGCGCCTGCGAGGCGCTCGAAGCCGGAGACCTGGACGGCGCGGAGAGCACCCTGCTCACGCTGCGCCAGGCCCTGCCCGAGCGCCCCGAGCCGCGCATGTTGGAGTCACTCCTGGCCCTCCGGCGCACCAAGCCGGCCCTGGGCTGGCGTGAGGCCTTCATCCAGGCGTGGAATGGCATCGGCCGGCCCGACCTCAGGGACTCCCCGCTGCTGCCGAAGGATCCGGAGCCGCTCGCCACGGCCCGAGCCCCGAGGAGGTCTGGAAGCAGGAGCTGTCGGCCGAGCAGCGCTTCCTGGTGGCCCTCGCCATCGGTCCTGATGCCATGGAGATCTCGTCAAACTTGCTGGTAAGGGCTTCCGCGTCATCCCAAAGCGAGATGGGAAGGGCTTGAGGCTTCGCCCGATGCATCTTCCGGAAGAACTCATGAAAACGAATCCTCCGGTTCAAAGCAGGCGCTGAAGGCGAGCCAGCGTTGACGAGCACTCCAACACCGGGGCCCGCCTCTCAACAGGTACAATCATGAAGATAGACCTCTACACTGATTTCCTACGCATCCAAAACATTGAAAACCAGGCCCAGCGCGGCCGCGAGTTCGAAAGCTTGTGCTTCCGGCTGTTCTTCGAACACGGATTCAAGACGGAGAGGAATCCGCGCTCCGCGAGCCCACGCCAAACCGACATATTCGCGCAACACCGGGGGAAAGACTACATCATTGAAACAAAATGGCTTTCGCGACTGATTGGAACACCCGAGATTGACGCACTACGTTCCAGGCTCAATAGAGTTCCAACAGATATGGTTGGGTGCTTCGTCAGCATGTCTGAATACGCCCCCACCGCGATAGCCGAGGTCGAAAGAGACAGAACTCGCGAAATTCTGCTCATTGGCCCAGAGGAAATTCAAGCGCTCGTTTCTGGTAAATTACAGCTACCAAAGCTCCTAGAGAAGAAGCGCGAAAGCCTGCGCAAGGATGGCCAAGTCTGGTTTCATCAACTGAATCAGAAGGCACGCCGTTCAAAGCCCGTGCTGCCAACAAGTGCCGAGTTCCTCGATGATGGCCAGCAGCAGGTTCCATCATTTCTATTCAAGGCCGAGTCTACCACCCTCTTTACGAGGGAGATTCTATCTTTCGATCCAGGCACTCCAGGCGAAGATGGCGTCGAACTCACATTACGTCCAAGAATTCAAACGAGAACAGAACTGGGCGAATTCTTTACACTACTGGCCCAAACCCTCAAACTATCAGGTGGAGGAACTTTCGCCATCCATAACCCTGGCGACCCTGATCAGTCCTGGCACGGTATCGGCCTTACGAATTTCTTGGAAGAACTCGAAGGAGTAGAGACCCGATACACATCAAATCCGCATGTACATCCCTACAAAGTAGAACTCATCTCCTACCTTGCTGAGTGTAGAGGCGGATTCCTGGCATTTGAATCGCAGCATCGAATCAAGCACCAGGGCGTTTTGAAATACGATCGAGGCCGTCTGGAGCAGACGGAAATCACCATCCATCTACCTGGCATTCCTGTCGATCTTGATCCTTTCATTCGGCTCTGCGGAGAAATGGGCAACCCTTTTGCTACATTCAATCCGATATGGCGAAAGCAGCATGAATTTGGGCCCATCTGGGATCGGGTTCGACTGGAAAAAGCTATAAGCCTCGAAGTGGTAGGACGTGTGCTTCAGCGGGGATCTGATGACGATGAGGACGATGACGAGCGACTGAGCGTATCAGGCATTGTTGCTCGAAATCCTTTCTTCAAGAAGCCAAAGCAGATCGCGCGGTTTGTGAAGATGGGCTCTAAACTGTCACCGCTCCGTGATCTTGAAACTACCGAGTTCTTGATTTGTTTCCTACGTGATTGGCTAGGTCCCGAGGATGTGGTGGATCACTACTTCTTGACGCAAGTAGAAGCCACCTGGATCGGAAGCCATCACATCATGCGCCCAGTCTGTACGTGGGGAGAGATCCTCAACAAACCCAAAAAACGGAGCCTGGATGCCATGCCCTCGTTGCAGGAGCCTCTCACTTCACATTCCACCAGGAAGCGCCAGGGGAAGTCGCTCAGTCCGCGTACACAGTTCTCGGGTCCACGTTCCCAACTACCGCTCCGTCGCAAAGGGAGCTCGTGAAGAGAGTCGTCGCAAAACTACCGAGGTGAACCTACAAAAAACCGGGGCCGCTGGGAGGAGAGCGGCCCCGGTGGGGTACGGCAAGACTGACAGAACTGACTAGAAGATCTCCTCGAGCCACTCACGCATGCGGCCCTTGACCTTCTTGTAGACGTTCTCCTCGCGGATGCGGAACATCCGCCGGTCCAGGTGCTTCGCCCCGTACACCACCAGGCCCACGCCCGTCGCGTACATCGGGCTCTTCACCACGTCCACCAGCCCGCCAATGCCTCTCGGCATGCCCCGGCGCACCGGCAAGCCAATCACTTCCTCGGCCAGCTCCGGCATCCCCGCCAACAGCGTCGAGCCACCCGTGATCACCACGCCCGAGGCCAGCAGGTCCTCGTAGCCGCACTTCTGGATCTCCCGGTGCACCAGCTGGAAGATCTCCTCCACCCGCGGCTCCAGGATCTCACACAGAATCTGCCGCCCCAGCACCCGCGGCTGCCGGCCACCCACGCTCGGCACCTCGATGGTCTCGTCCTTGTTCACCATCGACGCCAGCGCGCAGCCGAACTTCTGCTTGATGCGCTCGGCCTCGTGCGCCGGGGTACGCAGGCCAATCGCGATGTCGCTCGTCAGGTTGTTGCCGCCCAGCGCAATCACCGCCGTGTGCACGATGGACCCGCCCGAGAAGATGGCGATGTCCGTGGTGCCTCCGCCGATGTCGACGAGGCACACGCCCAACTCCTTCTCGTCCTCGCCCAGCACCGCCTCGGCCGACGCCAGCGGCTGCAGCACGATGTCCGCCACGTTCAGGCCCGTGCGGTTGGCGCACTTCACGATGTTCTGCGCGCTCGACACCGCTCCCGTGACGATGTGCACCTTCGCCTCCAGGCGCACGCCCGCCATCCCCAAGGGCTCCTTGATGCCGCCCTGGTCGTCGATGATGAACTCCTGCGGCAGGACGTGGATGACCTCGCGGTCCAGGGGAATCGCCACCGCCTTGGCGGCGTCGATGACGCGGGCGATGTCCGGCTCGCGCACCTCCTTGTCCTTCACCGCGACAATGCCCTGCGAGTTGAAGCCCTTGATGTGGCCACCGGCGATGCCGGTGTACACGTGGGAGATCTCCGCCCCGGCCATCAGCTCGGCCTCCTCCACCGCGCGGCGGATGGAGGACACGGTCGCCTCGATGTTGACCACCACGCCCTTGCGAAGGCCCTTCGACGGGTGCGTGCCGATACCGATGATGTCGATCCCGTTGTCGGTCAGCTCGCCGACGATGGCGCAGATCTTCGTCGTGCCGATGTCGAGGCCGACGATGATCTCCCCGGACTTCTGCTTCGCCATGACAACCCTCCCAGGCCCCCCACTCTCGTGAAAGGGGCGCGTTCCCTACCGCGAGACCCCGCTCCTCTCGGACACGGGGCTCGAAAGTTTCACCGCCACCCAGCCGGGCCGGGCCCGGTTCTCCAGGTGGATGACCTCCGCGGACAGGCCGCGGGCTCGCAGCTCCTCGCGCACGCGCGAGAGCCTCTGAAGTTTGGCGTCCGTCTCCCCCTCCCCCAACCGCGCCTCCATCCCGTCCGCCATCACCAGCACCAGCCCCTCGGCCGACACCCGCACCTCGCTCAGCCGCTCGCGCTTCAACGGCTCGGTGGCCGCGTAGGCCCGCGCCACCTCGAGGGCCTGGCGGAAGCGCTCACGCGTGTTCGCCTCGTCGGCCAGGTAGCCCTCGCGGTCCATCCCCGTGACGAGCGGCAGGTCCAGCTTGTCGCCGGGCTGCAGCCGCTTGAAGGGCTCGCCGTCCTCGTCCACCAGGTACAGGTCTCCCAGCGCCGCCAGCGCGGCCGGCACGTGCTCGGACACCTCCACGGACACGCTCGAGGGGAAGTGGCGCCGCACCTCCACGGTGCGCACCCACGGGTGGGCCGCCATGGTGCGCTCCAGCGTCTCCACGTCCAGCGACCACAGGTTCTGCCCCACCGTCAGCCCGGACAGCTTGAGCAGCTCGCCCGGCGCGGCCCGCTGCAGCCCGCTGAAGGTGGTCTCCTTCAAGAGGAAGGTCGGCGAGGAGAGCGCCCAGCGCCGCAGCTCGATGCCGCCCCACACCAGGGCGCATGTCAGACCGGTCAGTAGGATGGCCTTGAGCAGGCCGGGACCGTGCGAGCGCACGGCTCCCTTCACCGCCTCTTTCGTCTGGGCGGCATCCTGGCGACGACGGTTCTTGGACTTACCGAATGCCATGGTGTGCGTCGGCGCATGCTGCGCCGGGTTGGATCTCCACGCCAGTTTTTCGCTACAGCCACGTCGCTGTAGCGCCCGGGTCCCCTGAAGGGGACCAGCGAGTCCTCTTCAACCCTGGGGGGGACGGTCTCTCAGGCCTTGAGGCAGGCGCCTTGCAGGAGGCGCTCGCACAGGCCGGGGAAGTCGATGCCCCGGCCCGCGGCAATCTTCGGCAGCAGGCTGGACTCGGTCATTCCGGGCAGCGTGTTGATCTCCAGCAGGAAGACCTCCCCGGACGGAAGCAGGATGACGTCCGAGCGGGAGCCTCCACTGCACTCGAGGGCGCGATGAGCGGCAAGGCAGACCTGGTTCACGCGCTCATACTGATCCGGCGGGAGGGGTGCGGGGAAGAGGTACTGGGTCGTTCCCCCGGACTTGTACTTGGCCTCGTAGTCGTAGAACTCCCGGGCGGCCACCACCTCGATGACGCCGAGGGCCTCGTTGTCCAGGACGCCGCCCTGCACCTCGCGGCCCTTGATGTACTGCTCCACGAGGATGGAGCCGGCGAGCTTGGACACATCCTCGACAGCGGCGAGGTACTCGTCACGGCTCTTGCAGATGTGGACGCCCACGCTGCTGCCCTCGCGGGAGGGCTTGACGACGACGGGGAAGCCGAAGGGGAGCGAGTCCGCGGCGGCCCGGGCCTCGTCGCCCGAGCGGAAGGCGCGGTAGGGCGGGGTGGGGATGCCGTGGGCGATGAAGACCTGCTTGGCGAAGACCTTGTCCATGCCCAGGGAGGAGGCCATGACGCCGCTGCCCGTATAGGGGATGAACATGCACTCGAGCAGACCCTGGACACAGCCGTCCTCGCCGTAGCGGCCGTGGAGGGCGATGAAGGCCACCTCCACCTTCTCGGCGGCGAGGCGCGCGGGCAGGTCCTTGCCCACGTCGATGTCCACCACGTCATAGCCCAGGCCGCGCAGGGCCTTGGACACGGCGGCGCCGGTGCGCAGGGACACCTCACGCTCGGAGGAAAGGCCCCCGAACAGCACACCCACCCGCTTCCGCTTCAGCTCGTCCTTGGAGAAGCCGCTCATGGCTGGAAGACCCCTACACGCTTGACTTCGGGTTGGAGCTCGACACCCCGCTCCTCGCGCACGCGAGTCTGCATCAGGGTGAGGAGCGAAAGCACGTCATGAGCGGTGGCTCCGCCCAGGTTGACGATCCAGTTGGCGTGCAGGGTGGACACCTGCGCGCGGCCGATGATGTGGCCCTTGAGGTTCACGCTCTCGATGAGGCGCCCGGCGAAGTCGCCCGGCGGATTGGCGAAGACGCTGCCGAAGTTGGGCTGGCTCAGCGGCTGGCTCCGCTTGCGGTAGGCCAGGTCCTCGTCCATCGCCTTCTTGGATGCCTCGATATCGCCCTTGGGCAGCACGAAGCGCACGCGCGTCACCACGCCGCCCCTGGGCAGCTCCGTGTGGCGGTAACCGTGGGGAATCTGGGCTTTGGTGAGCCACCCCACCCCGTCCGCGGTGGCGACTTCCACCGCCTCCACCACGCGGTAGCACTCGCCATTCTTGGTGCCCGCGTTCATGGTGACGGCGCCGCCCAGGGTGCCCGGAATCCCGGCGAGGAACTCCGCGCCCACCAGCCCGTGGGCCCGCATCTGGTTGCAGAGCCGGACGATGGCCGCGCCCGCGCCGAGGGTGAGCCTCCCCTCCTCCGCGCCCACGTCGGCCAGCTCGGGGAACAGATCGCTGGGGAGCTTCACGGTGACGCCGGGGATGCCGCCGTCCCCCACGAGGGTGTTGGCGCCACCGCCGAGCACGGTGAGGGGCACGCCCTCCTCGCGCAGGAAGCGGAGCAGGGCCACCAGGGCGTCCGGGGAGCGCGGGCGGACGAGCGCCTCGGCCGGGCCGCCCACGCGCACACTCGTGAGGGGCGCGAGCGGCGCACCCGCCGTCACGTCAACGCCGGACAGGCGCCCCAGCCGCTCGGGCAGGGACGATGAGGAGAAACCCGCCGCCATGCCCTAGTCGCCCTTCGCCGTGCCGTGCTGCTTGAGGAGCTCGACGAGCTCGGGGCCCACCTGGGTGATGTCGCCAGCGCCCAGGGTGAGGACGATGTCGCCCTCGCGCAGCCGGGGCAGCAGCGCCTTGGCCAGGTCGATGCGCTTCTCCACGAAGGTGACGTCGCGGTGGCCGTGGGCGCGGACGGCCTCGGCCAGGGCGTCGCCGGTGGCGCCGGGGATGCGCTCCTCGCCCGCGGCGTAGACGCTGGAGACGAAGACGACGTCCGCGTCGTTGAAGGAGGTGGCGAACTCCTTCAGCAAGTCATGGGTGCGCGTGTAGCGGTGGGGCTGGAAGGCCACGACGATGCGCCGGCCGAAGGCGCGCCGGGCGCCCGCGAGCGTGGCCTGCACCTCGGTGGGGTGGTGCCCGTAGTCGTCCACCACGGTGACGCCGGCCGCCTCGCCGCGCACGGTGAAGCGCCGCTGCACGCCGCCGAACTCGGACAGGGCGCTGCGCACCACGTCCAGGGGGATGTCCATCTCCTCGGCCACGGCGATGACGGCCAGGGCGTTGAGGGCGTTGTGCGCGCCCACCATGCGCACGCGGAACTCACCGAGCGGCTCGTCGCGCCGGAAGGCCTCGAAGCGGGTGGTGAAGCCCTCCAGCCGGATGCCCTCCAGCCGGTAGTCCGCCATGTGCGAGCTGCCGTAGGTGACGAAGCGCTTCTCCAGGCGCGGCAGCAGCGACTGGACGTTGGAGTTGTCCAGGCACAGCACGTTGAGGCCGTAGAAGGGCACGCGGTTGCAGAAGGCCGTGAAGGCGTCCTTCAGGTTGTCCAGCGTGCCGTAGTGGTCCATGTGCTCCGGGTCGATGTTGGTGACCACGGTGATGGACGGGTGCAGGTGCAGGAAGCTGCCGTCGCTCTCGTCGGCCTCCACCACCATCAGCTCGCTCTTGCCCAGCTTGGCGTTGGAGTCGAGCACGTTCACCTTGCCGCCCACCACGGCCGTTGGATCCAGGCCCGCGGCGGACAGGACGGTGGCGACCATGGAGGTGGTGGTTGTTTTGCCGTGACTGCCGGCGACGGCGACGGCGTACTTGAGCCGCATCAGCTCGGCGAGCATCTCCGCGCGGGGGATGACGGGAATCTTCCGCTGGCGCGCGGTGACGACCTCGGGGTTGTCCTTGCGCACCGCCGAGGAGATGACGACGACGTCCGAGTGGACGAGGTTCTCCGCCCGGTGGCCCTCGAAGATGGTGGCGCCCATGCCCTGCAGGCGGCGGGTGATGTCACTGGCCTTGAGGTCCGAGCCGGACACCTTGTAGCCCTGGTTGAGCAGCACCTCGGCGATGCCGCTCATGCCGATGCCGCCGATGCCCACGAAGTGCACGTGCGCGGCGTGGCGCGTCTTGAAGAGGCTCGCGGGCCTGGCGGGGCGGGTGTTCGTCACGGATGTCATCTCCTCAGACCTGCTTCTCGTTGCCGCCAGCCTGCGTCTCGCTGCTGCCACCGGGCGGCTTCTCGCCACCGTTGGCCTTCTTCGGCTTCTTCGGGTTGGGGTCCTCGCCACGGGCCTCGGCCCGGCCGTAGGGCCCGTACGTCTTCACCATCAGGTCCACGAGCACGTCCGCCAGCTCCTTGGCGGCCTCGGGGCGCCCCAGGAGGCCCGCCTTCTTCTCCATCTGGCGGCGCGTCTCGGGGTTGTCCTTGAGGCGGCGGATCTCCGTGGCCAGCTGCTGCCCGGTCAGCTCCGACTCGCGGAACATGAGGGCCGCGCCCGCCTTCACCAGCGCCTGGGCATTCACCTCCTGGTGATTGTCCGTAGCGAAGGGGAACGGGATGAGGATGCTGGCCTTCTTGGCCACCGTCAGCTCCGACAGCGTGGTGGCACCCGCCCGGCAGACGACGAGCTCCGCCTTGGCGTAGGCGTTGGACATGTCCTCGATGTACTCCACCACCTGGGCCTGCGCGTCGAAGCCCTTGTCCGCGTAGCCCTTGCGCACCGTCTCCAGGTCGTTCTTGCCCGTCTGGTGGATGATGTGGAGCTGGTCCTTGATGTCCTGGAGGTGGTCCAGCGCGTCGATCATCCGCTGGTTGATGCCGCGGGCGCCGAGGCTGCCGCCGAAGACGAGGAGGGAGAACTTCTCGTGCGCCACGCGCGAGCGCAGGAAGTTCTCCATCAGCTTGCGGCGGATGGGGTTGCCGACGAGCTGCACCTTGCGCGAGGGGAAGAAGCGGGCGGCGTCCTCGAAGGCGGTGAAGACGACGCGCACGAACCTGCCGAGCACCTTGTTGGTGAGCCCCGGCAGCGCGTTCTGCTCCTGCACGGCGGTGGGGATGCCCATCAGCGCCGCGGCGAGCACCACGGGGCCGCTGGCGTAGCCACCCACGCCCACCACCACGTCCGGCTTGTGGCGCTGGAGGATGCGGATGGACTCGATGAAGGCCATGGGCAGCGCGAGCAGGCCCTTGACGAGGCCCACCAGGCCCTTGCCCTTGAGGCCCTGCGCCCGGATGGTCTCCAGCGGGTAGCCCTCGCGGGGAACCACGCGCGCCTCGAGGCCACGCTCGGTGCCCACGAACACCACCTGGTTGGCGTGGTGGCGAGTCACCACCTCTTCGGCCAGGGCGATGCCCGGATAGAGATGACCGCCCGTACCGCCTCCCGCGATGAGCACCTTCACGCCGCCACCTCCCTCATGTCACCGCCGGAACGCAGGGTCCGGTTGCCAGCGCCGTCCGCGCTGGCGCTGAGCGAGAGCAATACACCGGCCGCCCCCATGAGCACCACCAGCGAGGTGCCTCCGTAGGACACGAAGGGAAGCGTCAGTCCTTTAGTGGGCAACAGCCCCATGGCCACGCACATGTTGACGGTGGCCTGGAAGGCGATGATGGAGGTGAGGCCCAGGCCCAGGTACGTGCCAAAGGCCTCCGGCGCCGCGAGGCTCGCGCGGATGCCGCGCCAGATGACGACGCCGTAGAGCGACACCAGCAGCACCACCCCGACCAGGCCCAGCTCCTCGCCGATGATGGCGAAGATGAAGTCCGTATGCGCCTCGGGGAGGAAGAAGAGCTTCTGCCGTCCATCTCCCAGCCCCAGGCCGGTGAGGCCGCCCGAGCCGATGGACATGAGGGACTCGGCCACCTGGTAGCCGATGTCATGGCGGTGGGCCCAGGGGTCCAGGAAGGCCAGCACGCGCTTCATGCGGTAGGGGCTGGAGGCGATGGCCGCGTACGCCAGGGGCAGCGCCAGCAGCACCGAGCCCACCAGGTAGCTCAACTTCGTGCCCGCCGCGAAGAGCAGCGCGAAGAGCAGGAACACCAGCAGCACCGAGCTGCCGAAGTCCGGCTGCAGCATGCACAGGCCCACCAGCAGGCCGCACAGCATCAGGTGCGGCAGGAAGCCCACGGAGAAGCTGGCCACCTTCTCGCGCTTCTTGGCCAGCGAATAGGAGAGGTAGACGACCCAGGCGACCTTGGCCACCTCGGCCGGCTGCAGGCCGAAGCCCGGCAGGCGGATCCACCGCCGCGCGCCACCCGCCGTGGTGCCGATGCCCGGGATGAGCACCAGCACCAGCAGCACCAGCGTCACCAGCAGCAGCGGGTACGCGAGCCGCGCCAGCCGGCGCCAGCCCACCTTCATCCCCACCGCCATCGCCACCACGCCCATGCCGGCCGCCACCAGCTGCCGGTTGAGGAAGTAGAGGCTGTCGCCCAGCTTGTCCTGGGCCATGACGGCGCTCGCCGAGTACACCATCACCAGGCCAAGCGACACGAGCGACAGCACGGCACACAACAGCAACGGGTCGAACCGCACCGGGGCGGAGGACGGAGCGGCAAGGGCCTTCATGGGCTCAGAGTTCCCCGACGAGGCGTTTGAACGTGTCGCCCCGGTGCTCGAAGTTCTGGAATTGATCGTAGGAGGCGCATGCAGGCGACAAAAGTACAGTGTCGCCGGATCTTGCCAGGGCCTTGGCCCGCCGTACAGCTTCGGCGAGCGTTTCGCACGCGTACACGGGGCAGGAGCCCTCGTAGGCCTGGGCGATCGTCCCGGCGTCCTGGCCGATGGTGAGCACGCCCTTCACCTTGCCGCGGCCCTCGTCGACCATGGGCTGGTAGGGAGCGCCCTTGCCCTTGCCACCGGCGATGAGGAGCACGTCCTTCTGGAAGGCGCGCAGGGCCACCAGCACCGAGTCCACGTTGGTGGCCTTGGAGTCGTTCACCCACTCCACGCCGTCCAGCACGCGCACGCTCTCCAGCCGGTGGGGGAGGCCCGGGTAGCTGTCCAGCCCGGCCTGCACCGCCTCGTGCGCCACGCCGGCCAGCCGCGCCAGCAGCGCCGCCGCCATGGCGTTCTGCGCGTTGTGCGCCCCGCGCAGCGCCCGGTTGGTGAGGGTGAAGGACTCGCCCTTCTCCCCTGCCCCCTCGAAACGGAAGCCCCCGGGCTGCGCCACCGCCATGCCCGCCAGCTTCGGGGCCGCGGCCACCGGATGCCCGGTGAGGCTGAAGCCGTAGACGGGCACCTTCGCGGCCTCGGCCAGCCGCAGCACGTGCGCGTCGTCCGCGTTCACCACGACGAAGTCGCCCTGCGCCTGGTTGCGGAAGATGCGGGCCTTGGCCTCGCCGTAGGCCTCGTGGCTCGCGTACCGGTCGATGTGATCCGGCGTGAGATTGAGGATGGTGGAGCCGCGGGGCCGCAGGCCGTCGATGCCCTCGAGCTGGAAGCTGGAGAGCTCCACCACCAGCGCATCCCACTCACCGGGAGACAGGGCCGCCTCGGCCAGCGGGCGCCCGAGGTTGCCTCCCACGAAGGTGCGCCGGCCACTGCGCGAGAAGAGCTCACCGGTGAGCGCCGTGGTGGTGCTCTTCCCGTTGGTGCCGGTGATGCCGATGAACGGCAGGTGCGAGAGGTAGCGCCACGCCAGCTCCACCTCGCCCCAGACGGGCACGCCCGCGGCACGCGCCTTTTGAATCTCCGGCAGCGCCAGCGGCACGCCCGGGCTCACCACCACGAGCTGCTGCGACTCCAGCAGCCCGGGCGGCGTGGGGCCGGTGACGAGCGTCACGCCCTGCCCCTTCAGCTCGCGCGCCGTCTCGCCCAGCGCCTCCTCGGTGCGAGCGTCCAGCGCCGTCACCTGAGCGCCCTTCGCCTTCAACAGGCGGATGGCGGCCAGCCCGCTCTTGGCGAGCCCATACACCACTACCTTCCGGTCCTTCAGGTCGGGCGTCATGCGCGCCACCCCTCCACACTGCCTACCGAAGCTTGAGCGACAGAATCGCCACGCCTCCGCAGAGGATGGCGACGATCCAGAAGCGGACGATGATCTTCGGCTCGGCCATGCCCTTCAGCTCGAAGTGGTGGTGCACGGGCGCCATCTTGAAGACGCGCTTGCCGGTGAGCTTGAAGGACGTCACCTGGATCATCACGCTGAGGATTTCCGCGAAGAAGACCCCGTGGATGATGGCGGACACCACCTCGTTCTTGGACAGCACCGCCAGCCCGCCGAGGGCCCCGCCCAGCGCGAGCGAGCCGATGTCCCCCATGAAGACGGAGGCCGGGTAGGCGTTGAACCAGAGGAACGAGATGCCAGCGCCCACGATGCTGGCGCAGAAGACGGCCAGCTCCGCGCCGCCGGGCACCTCGGGGACGCCCAGGTAGCGCCACAGGGGCACACCCACCAACCGCGTCACGCCGTTCACCGTCTCCACGTCGGCGATGCGCGTCAGCGAGCCCGCCACGTAGCAGAGGATGGCGAAGGTGGAGGCCGCGATGATGGTCGGCATGATGGCCAGGCCGTCCAGACCGTCCGTCAGGTTGACGGCGTTGGACGTGCCCACCACGACGATCCACGCGAAGAACACGTAGAACCAGCCGAAGTCCGGGTTGAACCAGCGCGTGGGCACGAAGGGCAGCGTGAGCTTCGTGTCGATGAGCAGCTTGGGGCCCGTGAAGCCCCCATCCGGCCCCGTCCACGTGCACATGATTCCGAAGATGGCCACCAGGTAGAAGACCGTCTGGAGGACCATCTTGTACCGGCCGGCCAGCCCCTTGGAGTTGCGCTTGGACAGCTTGAGCCAGTCGTCCAGGAAGCCGATGAAGCCGTAGCCCATCGTGAGCACCAGCGCCGCCCAGACCGCGCGGCTCTTCAGGTCCGCGAACATGAAGGTGCCGAACGCGATGCACATGAGGATGAGCGCGCCCCCCATGGAGGGCGTGCCCTTCTTCTTCTGGTGGGTGTCCGGGGTGTCCTCGCGCACGTTGCTCTGCCCGTGCTGCTTGAGGCGCAGCCAGGCGATGAGCCTCGGACCGACGAACATGCCCAGCAGCAGCGAGGCCACCGCCGCCGCGACGATGCGGAACGTGGGGTAGCGCAGGAAGTTCAGCAGCCGGGCCGCGTCCGTGCCTTGAATCCACTCGTAGATGAGGAGCAGCACCTAGTGGCTACCTCCAGGCGCGGCGGCCCCCGTGAGGCCCGCCACGACCCGCTCGAGCCGCATGCCACGGCTCGCCTTGACCAGCACCACATCCCCTGCCTTCAACTGCGGCTGCAGCCAGGCCAGCAGCGGCTCCACCTCGGTGAAGTGCGCCGCGTTGTTGCCCAGCCCCGCCGCCTCGTAACCCTTGCGCGAGCGCGGCCCGAAGAACGCCACCAGCTCCGCCTTGCCCGCCGCCAGCGTGCCCAGCGCCGAGTGCTCCTCCAGCTCGCCGGGCCCCAGCTCCAACATGTCCCCGAGCACCGCCACCTTCCGGCCCCCGGGCTGCACCAGCGAGCGCAGCGTGTCCAGCGCCGCGGCCATCGAGGCCGGGTTGGCGTTGTAGCAGTCGTCCACCACGGTGATGCCGTGCAGGCCGTCCACCACGTTGAGCCGGCGCGCATACGGCCTCGCCGCCTCCAGGCCCTTCACGCACTCCTCGGGGGAGTAGCCCAGCGCCACCGCCAGCGCGAAGGCGCCCGTGGCGTTGAGAGCGTTGTGCTCGCCGATGAAGGACAGCTTCACCGGCCAGTCCCTGCCCTGGTAGTGCACCGTGACGGCCAGCCCTTCCCGGCCGCGCGGCGTGACGCCCGCCAGCCGCACGTCCGCATTGGCGGCCCGGCCGAAGGTCAGCGTCTTCGCCCGGCTGCGCGCCGCCTGCGGGGGAATGAGCGGGTCATCCACGTTCACCACGGCCACGGCCTCGGGCGGGAGCTCGCGGAACATCTCGCCCTCCGCCTCGGCCACGCCCTCGATGCTGCCCAGCCCCTCCAGGTGCTCGGGCTGGATGATGGTGATGACGGCCGCGTCCGGCTTCGACACGCGGGTGAGCCGCGTCATCTCGCCGGGACGGTTCATCCCCATCTCCACCACGGCCGCCACGTGCGAGGGCTCCAGGCGGAACAGCGTCAGGGGCACCCCCACCTCGTTGTTGAGGTTGCCCTCCGTCTTCAGCGCGGGACCCCGTACGGCGAGGATGGCGCCCACCATCTCCTTGGTGGTCGTCTTCCCGTTGGAGCCACCCACGGCGCCCACCGGAATCCGGAAGCGCTCGCGGTGCGCACGCCCCAGTCCTCCGAGCGCCGCCAGGGTGTCCTCCACCTCGTAGAGAGCCAGGCCCTCGGGGAGTTGGGGGAGCGCCCTGCCCTTCTTCACCACGGCGCCGGCCGCCCCTGCACTGGCGGCCTGCGCGAGGAAGTCGTGTGCATCGAAGCGCTCGCCCTGCAGCGCCACGAAGAGGCACCCGGGCACCAGGGCCCGCGTATCGGTGCAGACGGCCGTGAACTCCGCCGCTGGCTTGTCGCCGCGCCGGGAGGCCCCGGTCGCCTGCACCACCTGCTCGTCCGTGAATCGTACGGCCATAGAGGGTCCGCGGCTCTCCGTCAGGTACGGATGGCGAGCGCCCGGGCCGCCACTTCGCGGTCATCGAAGGCGCGCTTCTCGGTACCGATGATCTGGTACGTCTCGTGGCCCTTGCCGGCGATGAGGACCACGTCGTCCTCCTTCGCCAGGGAGATGGCCGTCTCGATGGCGGCCTTGCGGTCCGCGTCCACGAGGTAGCCCTTCTCCCCGCTCTTGGCCTTGCCGGCCGAGATGCGGCGCATCCCGCTCTTCTCCAGGCCCGGCGTCACCTGGGAGATGATCTCCTCCGGATCCTCGTTGCGCGGGTTGTCGCTCGTCAGCACCGCCAGGTCCGCGGCCTCGGCGGCCGCCGTGCCCATGAGCGGACGCTTGCCCTGGTCCCGGTCCCCACCGCAGCCGAACACCACGATGACGCGGCCCTTGGCCATGGCCCGCGCCGCCTCGAGCGCGCGCTTGAGCGCGTCGTCCGTGTGCGCGTAGTCCACCAGCACCGCCGGCGCCTGCGGGGGGCCGTGGTTCTCCACCCGCTCCATGCGGCCGGGAACGCCACCCATGCGCTCGATGCCCAGCTGCACGTCCTTGCGGCGAGCGAAGCCCGCGCCCAGCGCCAGCCCGGCCGCCGCGAGGATGTTCTCCAGGTTGTGCGGCCCCAGCAGCCGGCTCTTCACCGGGATGTCGCCCGCGGGCGTCTTCAGCACTCCCTTGATGCCCTGCAGGCTGAAGGACGCATCCGTGGCGGAGATCTCCCCATTGCCCAGGCGGCTGAACTTCCACGCCATGCGCTTCTGGCCGCGCAGCTCGTTGTAGATGCGGGTGCCGTAGGTGTCGTCACCGTTGACCACCGCCACGCCCGTCTGGGAGAGGTTCTCCACGAAGAGCTTCCGCTTGGCCTGGAAGTACTCCTCGATGTCCTTGTGGTAGTCGAGGTGATCCCTCGTCAGGTTGGTGAAGGCGGCGGCCTTGAAGGTGATGCCGTGCACGCGCTCCTGCATCAGCGCGTGGCTGGACACCTCCATCACCACCGTCTCCACGCCCGCGTCCACCATCTCCTTGAGGATGCGGTGCAACTCCAGCGGGTCTGGCGTCGTATGGGCCGTGGGGTGGAACTGGCCGCCCACCTTGTAGCCCAGCGTGCCGATGACCCCCGTGGAGGAGTAGGCCGCGGTGGCCATGGCCTCGAGCAGATAGGTGGTGGTCGTCTTCCCGTTGGTGCCCGTCACGCCCAGCATGGTGAGCTTGTCGGCGGGCCGGCCATGGAAATTGGCCGCGATGAGCGCCAGCGCCTTGCGGGCGTTGGACACCTTGAAGAAGGGCACCTGCGAGGACAGGGACTTCTCCGACACCACCGCCACGGCCCCGCGCGAGACGGCCTCACCCACGAACTGGGCGCCGTCCTCCTTCGTACCCGGAATCGCGACGAACAAATCGCCCGGCTTCACCTTGCGAGAGTCCTGCGACACCCCCGTCACGTCGGCCGGGGTCCGGCCGCCCGAGGTCTGCTCGGCACCACACCCTGCAAGGACATCCGTCAGCTTCATCGTTTCCCCTTCACATGCTGCCGCAAGCGCGAGGCCGAGCTGTCCCGCGGCCTCATTGCCGCGCCGCCAGCTCCAGCGTCACTCGCGCACCCTTCTCCACCAGCGAACCGGCGGCGGGACTCTGCGAAACAACGCGTCCACTACCTAACAAACGGGGCTCCAGGGCCGAGGAGAGCAGCTTCGTCACTGCCTCACGCCCCGCCTGACCGACAACATCCGGAACGCGGACGGAGCCAGGCTCCACGTTCTCGGTGACAGCCTCCGACACCACGGGCCGGGCCGTCTCCACTCTCGAAGGAGGGGGCTGCGCGGCCGCCACCGGCAGGGCGGTGGACGGCAGCGGCACCTCTCGCGAGGGCGGGACGGCCAGGTGAGCCATGGCGGCGGTAGCGATTTCCTTGAAAGCGGGGGCGGCCACGTTCCCCCCGTACACGTCCGTCTTGGGCTCGTCCACAATCACGAGGATGACGGCACGAGGATTCTCGGCCGGTACCATGCCCACGAAGGAAGCGAGCCGCTTGTCGGAATACCCCCGGGCCACCGGATCCGCCTTCTGGGCGGTGCCCGTCTTTCCAGCCACCCGGTAGTCCTCCATGGCGGCCTTGGGGGCGGTCCCTTCCTTGGTCACCACGCTCTCGAGCATGGAGACGACCTTCTTCGCGGTGGCGGCCGAGACGGCCTGGCGCACCTCGATGGGCCGGTTCTCCAGCAGCACCACCCCGTCCGGGTCCACCACCTTGGAGACGAGGTAGGGGCGCATCAGCACGCCATTGTTGGCCAGCGCACCCCAGGCGGCGGCCATCTGCACGGCGGTGGCGCTCATGCCCTGCCCGAAGGACTGTGTGGCCAGCGACACTTCCGCCTTGGGGAACGGGATGGAGCCCTTGCCCTCGCCGGGCAGCGCCAGCCCGGTGCGCTCACCGAAGCCGAAGTCGCGGTAGGCCTTCACCAGCCGCTCGCGGCCCAGCTGCTGGGCAATCTTGGAGGAGCAGATGTTGGAGGACTCGCGCAGCACCAGCTGCGGGGTGAGCCAGCCGAGCGGGTGGGTGTCGTGGATGGTGTGCCGGCCGATGTTCCACGAGCCGTTCTCGCAGAAGAAGACGTCGTCCTGCTTGATGGCCTTCTGATCCAGCGCGCTGGCCACGACGAAGGCCTTCATCGTCGAGCCGGGCTCGAAGACATCGAGCGCGGCGCGGTTGCGCATGCTGGCGCGCGCCTCCTTCTCCGGCGCGTTGGGGTTGAAGCGCGGGTGGTTGGCGATGGCCAGGATTTCTCCCGTCTTCGGATCCAACAGGATGGCCATGCCCGCCACGGCCTTGGCCTCCTCCACCGCGCGGCTCAGGGCCCGCTCGGCGACGAACTGGAGGTGGCGATCGATGGTGAGGGTGACGGAGGCGCCCTGGCGATCGATGGTGTCCGGGGCGCCGGAGACGAGCAGCTTGCGGCCCTTGGCGTCGCGGAAGCCGGACAGGCGCGAGTTCTGCCCGGACAGCTCGTCCTCGAAGGCCAGCTCCAGGCCCTCCAGGCCGTGGCCGTCCAGGCCCACCATGCCCACCACATGCGCGCCCAGCTCCTTCTGCGGGTAGAAGCGCTTGGGCTCCTTGGTGAAGCCGAAGCCGGGCAGCCCGAGGGCCTTCACCGCCTCCACCTCACGGGGCGTCACCTGGCGCTTCACCCAGACGAAGCGCTTCGCGCGGCCGAGCCGAGCCTGCAGGTCCTCCACGTCCAGCTTCAGCACCTTGGCGAGCGAGCGCGCGGCCTGCTTCACGTCCGGCAGCATGGAGGGGTCCACCCAGATGGAGTCCACCTCCACGCTCTGGGCGAATGGCGTACCGCGGCGGTCGAAGATGTCGCCGCGGCGGGCGGGGATCTCAATCTGGCGGACGTACTGGTCCTGGGCGAGCCCGCGCAGCTTGTCGCGCTCGAACACCTGGAGCTGCACGGCGCGGCCGAAGGCGGCCAGCAGCAGGGTGACGAAGAAGCAGGCCAGCAGCTTCACGCGAAGCCGCAGCCACTTCTGGTTGGGCTCGGGGGCCCGCGCCGATTTGAAGTCCCTCACGGCCAGTTCCCCCCTCAGTGCGGTGCGGCCGGAGCGGCGCGCTCGGCCACGCGTACGCCGCGGGCGTCACGGGCCTCCACGCGGGCGGTGCGCTTCTTGCCCGGCAGCTCCGCCGGCAGGGCGATGACGAGCGAGCCCGCGGGCATGGACATGCCGAGCTTCTCGCGCGCCAGCTTCTCCAGCCGCGCCGGGTTCTTCAGCGTGGCGAGCTCCAGCTTCAGCCGGTCGTTCTCCCGGATGAGGGCGCGCTCCTCGGCCTCGGCCTTGGAGAGGCGGTAGCCCATGTCCACCACCAGCACGCGGCTCGTCACGTGGATGAAGCCCACGGCGGCGAAGAGGGCGAAGAGGAACACCGCGGGCAGCAGGTGCAGCAGCACCTCGCCCACCGACACTCCACTCCCACTGCCACGAGACACTGGCTTGCTGCGGCTCATCGGATCTTCTCCACCACGCGCAGGTGCGCGCTACGGGCACGGGGGTTGGCGGCAATCTCCTCGTCCGAGGGCGCGATGGCCTTGCGCGACACCAGGGTGAAATCCCCCTGACCGCCACAGACGCACACTGGGAACCCAGGCGGGCACTTGCAGCTGCCCACCAGGTCCCGGAAGGTCTCCTTCACCTTCCGGTCCTCAAGCGAGTGGAACGAGATGACGGCGGCGCGGCCCCCCACCTTCAGCAGCCGGGGCAGCGCGGCGAGCAGCGACTCCAGGGACTCCAGCTCCTGGTTCACCGCCATGCGCAGCGCCTGGAAGGTGCGGGTGGCCACGTGGATCTTGTTGGGCCAGGCCTTGCGAGGCACGGCGCGCTTGACGGCTTCGGCGGCCTCCAGGGTGCGCGCGGGCAGCGCGCGCTTCAGCTCACGGGCGATGACCCGGGCGAAGGGCTCCTCGCCGTACTGCTCGAGGATGCGGCGCAGCTCCGCCTCGTCCTCCTCGGCGATCAGCTCGGCGGCGGTGCGGCCCGTGTCGGCCATGCGCATGTCCAGCGGGCCGTCCTTCTGGAAGGAGAAGCCGCGCTCGGCCACGTCGAGCTGGGGCGAGGACACGCCCAGGTCCACCAGCACGCCGTCCACCGGCAGCACGTCCGCGGCCACGTCGAGCAGGTCGCCGAAGTTGCCCTGGCGGGTGCTGAAGGACGGGTAGCCGACGAGCCGGGCGCGGGCGGCCTGGAGCGCCACCGGATCCCGGTCCACCCCCAGGACGGTCGCACCCCGGGCGAGAAGCGCCTCGGTGTGACCCCCACCCCCCAGTGTGCCGTCGATGATCACCTTCCCCGCTCCCGGTCGAAGGACGTCCACCGTTTCATTCAGGAGGACAGTCTGGTGGCTGAAGTCAGCCAAGGGGCGCCTAGACGAACGGTGCCCGCGCGAGCGCGAAGGCGCCCCGGGCATCGTTCATATGCGGGTAGAGCTCGAAGACATCGTGAGCGCCCGCGGCCCGGAGGATGGCGGCCAGGTAGGGCGAGAGCCCGGACAGCTTGATGTCCCCGCCGGCCTTGCGGAAGGCCTCGGCCCGGGCCACCAGGGGCTTCACGCCGCGGTAGTCCAGGTGGCGCACCTCGGCGAGATCCAACACCACGTTGCGCAGGCCCCGCTGCATGCGCAGCCCGAGCTCCTCGCACAGCTGGGTGAGGTCCTTCTCCAGAAGCTCCCCCTCGAGCATGAGGGTCTCCACGCGCCCACTGGAGACCGCGCGGATGCCCTGTGCTTCGGCTGCCTGGTTCATGACACCACCTTCCCGGGTTTCCCGCTTCCCGTCGAAAAATCAGCCCGCTACTGGCGCAGCTCGGTGAGCACGCGCATGACGTCCGCGCTGGAGGCTTCCTTGCGTGCCTCCTCCTGGGCCCTGGCCCAGCCCTCGCGGCTCCACAGTTCGATCACCTTCACCATCCCCGCCCACACCAGGTCCTTCTCCAGCCCCGCGTGGGCGCGCAGCGACGGCGGAATGAGCACGCGCCCGAGCTTGTCGAGCGGGCACTCCTGCGCGCTGGCCACGTAGAGCCGCATGAGCGTCTTCACCCCTGGCTCCATCGGGTTGCGCTTGGCGAGCGCCGCCTCGAGCTGCTCCCACTCGCGCACCGGGTAGGCATGGAGACAGGGGTCCAACGCCGTCGTGATGATGAGGCGCTCGTCGTACGAGCCCACGAGCGTCTCGCGCAGCCGGGCCGGGAGGCTGGTGCGCCCCTTCGCGTCGATCTGGTGCTCATAGACGCCTCGGAACACGCGAAGAAGTCCACCCTGTCAGCCCGGCCGATCCACATTACGCCACCCGTTCCCACTCCGATCCACTTTGGGCGGCGGAAAATACGCGTGGCCCCCTACCCGGTCAAGAAATGCAACAGGCCCGTACAGGCCCGTGTCGCGCGGGGGAAACATGGACGGGAGGGGCCCAACTCTGCATAACTGCCGCCCGCTGAGCGCCTGTGCAGGGCCGCTCACGCCTCGCAACCCGGCCGGGGGGCGGGGACCTCACAGAAAATGAAGGTGCACGCATGAGCCGCTTGACTCGTCTGACGATTCTCTCCGCGATGACCCTGGGCCTGGTGGCCTGTGGTGGTGCGAAGCTCGGTGGTGGCAAGGAGGGCGCGGCCCAGGCCGCGTTCCAGGCCTCCCAGCCGGCGGGCCGCGGCAGCCAGACCGCTCAGTCCCTCGTGAAGGACGCTCTGGCCAGCGGGGCCGCCACCATCTCCGTCAAGGCCAACTGCGCCAAGGGCGGCACGGTGAGCCTCTCCCTGGACTCGACCGCCGGCACCGAGGTCGGCGCGATCGGCTACACCGTCACCTACGACGCCTGTAACGAGGACGGGAAGAACGAGTACAACGGCACGATGACCACGGCGATGACGTTCGACATCGACGTGACGGGCGACAACGTCAACGCCGCGCTCACCGTCGCGATGAAGGGCAAGCTGACCATCGACGGCGAGGTGTCCGACTTCGTCGACGCCAACGTGAAGATGACGATGAACGTCAGCGCCACCTCGACGCACGCCGGCAGCGTGAGCCTGGTGGTGGATGGCACCATCAAGACGTCCGAGGGCAGCTACACCTACGCCAAGGAGACCATCTCGGTCACCGCTGGCGAGCTGCCGAAGGCCTAGCCGCCCGCCTGCTCTCGCTTTTCCGAGGCCGGACTTCCACTCTGGAGGCCCGGCCTTGCTTTTGCCTTATGATCCATCCGCCCAGTCCTTCCAGGGGAACACCGCAGCCATGAGCCAGACCGCGACGAATCGAGCCCAGGGCGAGGTCCGCCTCAAGGTGGCCTACAAGAAGCCCGAGGCGCTGCTGAGCGAGTACACGCGCAGCATCGGCCGGGGAGGCGTGACGCTGCAGACGCAGAAGAGCCTGCCGGTGGGAACGCGCTTCGTCTTCGAGATGCACAACCCCGGGGTGGCCACGCCGGTGGAAGTGGTGGGCGAGGTGGTGCGGGTGACGCCGCAGCCCAACGGGCGCTTCATGATCACCGTGAAGTACGACCCGGGGCAGGACCGGGGCGGGCTGGACGCGGTGCTGCAGCGCATCTTCGATCTGCAGGAGTTCGAGAAGCTGCGCCGCTACCCGCGCGTGCCGCTGCACCTGCCGGCGATGGAGGAGGAGACGCCCTTCGCGCCGCCCTTCTTCGTGCGGGACCTGTCGCGAGGGGGCGTGGGCCTGGAGGTGGAGGCGCCCGCGCTGCCGCCCTCGGTGAAGGTGGGCATGCCCTTCATGCTGGAGATGGACCTGACGCTGGGGACGCTCATGCTGCACGGCGAGGTGGCGTGGACGTCGGCCGGTGGGCCCGAGGTGCTGCCCACCTTCGGCGTCACCTTCGGCACCCTGCAAGCGGACACGACGGAGCGGCTGGAGAAGCTGCTCTCGCTCGAGTCCATGCCGCCGCCGCCCTGGCGCGCCCGCGTCTGCTTCGGCATGGACGCGGTGATGCGCATGCCGTGAGGCACTACACCGCGGACAACGGATAGCCGGTGGCCTTCTCCACCGCCGCGAGGATCGTCTCGCGCAGCTCCACCGGATCGTACGGCGTGAAGAGCTCCAGCCGCGCCACCTTGGACAGGTGCTCCTTCAGCGCGTCGCCCTTCACGGTGGCGCACAGCGCGCGCCGGGCCCGGTTGTAGGAGTGGGCGTTGGCGTCGGTGGCGTACTGCCGCGTCATCGCCACCCGCGCCGCATCCAGCGTCCCGTCCACCGCCGCCTGGCGCGTGCGCGTCACCATCGAGTCCAGCGCGTACGCGTCCATCACGATGTCCGCCACCGTGGCCAGCACCACCTGGTGCTGCTCGATCTCCGCGCCGAACGTCTCCGCCGCCACCTTCAGCGTGTAGATGGCCAGGCGCTTGAGGTTCTCCGCCGCCTGCTCCTCCGCGGCCAGCGCGTCCTGCACCCGGGCCTCCGGCAGCCGCCCCGCCGCCAGGTCCTCGTCCACCGCCTGCGCCACCTCGAAGAGCGGCAGCGTGCCCTTCATCGTGCGCTTGAGCAGCATCCCCGCGATGAGCATCCGGTTGATCTCATTGGTGCCCTCGAAGATGCGGTTGATGCGCGCGTCGCGGTAACCACGCTCCACCGGGTACTCCTCGATGTAGCCCGCGCCACCGTGGATCTGCACCGCGTCATCCACCACGTACCCGAGCGCCTCCGAGCCGTACACCTTCATGATGGAGGACTCGATGGCGTACTCCTCGATGGCGGCGATGAGGCGCGCCTCGTAGTCGGCGGCCGTCTTGTCCGCCCCCGCCAGCGCCGCGTCCACCAGGCCCGAGGTGCGGTACGTCATGCTCTCCACCGCGTGGATGAGCGTGGTCATCCGCGCCAGCTTCTCGCGGGTGAGCGGGAAGCTCGCGATGGCCGTCTGGAACTGCTTGCGCTCCTGCGCGAAGAGCAGCGCGTTGCGCAGCTGCAGCTTCATGCCGCCGAGCACGCCCGCCCCCAGCTTGAGCCGGCCGTAGTTGAGGATGTTGAAGGCGATCTTGTGCCCCTTGCCCACCTCGCCGAGCAGGTTCTCGCGGGGGATGCGCGCGTCCTCGAAGTAGAGGGGGCACGTGGAGGAGCCGCGGATGCCCATCTTGTGCTCCTCGGGCCCCACGGTGAAGCCGGGCGTGCCTTTCTCCACGATGAAGCCGGTGAACTTGTCACCGTCCACCTTGGCGAACACCACGAACACGTCCGCGAAGGCCGCGTTGGTGATGTAGAGCTTGGAGCCGTTGAGGATCCACTCCTTGCCGTCCGGCGACAGCACCGCCTTCGTCTTGGCCCCGAGCGCATCCGAGCCACTGCCCTGCTCCGTGAGGGCGTAGGCCGCCACCAGCTCGCCGGTGGCCAGCTTCGGTAGGTACTTCCGCTTCTGGGCGTCGTTGCCAAACCAGACGATGGGGAGCGTGCCGATGCCCGTGTGTGCGCCAAAGGACACGGACCAGGAGCCCTGCATGCTCATGGCCTCGGCGATCAGCAGCGAGGTGGTCTTGTCCAGGCCCAGGCCCCCGTAGGCCTCGGGGATGTCGACCATCAGCAGGCCGAGCTCGCCGGCGCGGCGCAGCAGGTCGCGCAGCAGCGCGTTGTCCTTGGCCTCGATCTTCTCGGCCTGGGGGAGGACCTGCTCGGTGGAGAACTGGAGCGCCGTCTTCAGATACAGACGCTGCTCCTCGGTGAACAGCTCCGGCGTGGTGATGCGCACCGAGCCCACGTCATTGAAGAGGAAGGCACCACCGACGGGGACCGCACCGGGACGAGCCTGCTCGAGCACTGCAGCCATTCGGAATCCTCCAGGAGGTAGCCTCCTCGCTCGGGAGGCAGTTGTGCCACCGCGTCGGGCAAGATATGGCGCGGTGCATCAGGGCGGTAGTAGCGACAGGCCCGCCCCTTCTCAACCGAGTTGGACTCGTGGAGGCAGTGACGCCATGAAGCTGCGCTGGAACGTGCTGGGAGCCGTGCTGTTGGGACTGGGACTCGTGGGCTGTGGCGCGACGGTGGGTGACGCCTGCACCACGGATGCCGACTGTGGCGACAAGGGCTTCTGCATCAACAACCAGGAGTTCACCCCAGGGGGCTACTGCTCGCAGTCCTGTGTGCCCGGCAAGGACGAGACCTGTCCCACCGGCAGCAGCTGTGTGAGCCAGGGCTACGCCGCGGACGTGTCCGCCTGCTTCCTGCGATGCGGCTCGAATGACGACTGCCGCACCGGCTACGTGTGCCAGGGCGGATTCAAGGGCAATCCCGCCTCCGTCTGCGTCGCCGCGAACTGAGCCCACCCGCCTGCCCTCCGGGACAGCCGTACGCCACGGCGCGCGGTGTCTCGCGCCCGGAGGCCAGCCGGGGCCCTACCCTCCCTCCGCCACGGCGGGGGCCCGGGGTGTCGGGTAGATGAAGCACAGCGTCTCGAAGAGGGGCTCGCCGGGCGCCACGTACACCCCGCTGAGTGCCCGCGCGGCCTGCGCCAGCTCCGTGCCGAACGACGGCACCAGGCAGATGTCCTCGGAGGTGGTGAAGCGCCCCTTCAGCTTCCCCAGTCCCTTGCGCAGCGTGACGATGTCCTGCTTCCCACCGCGCACCGGCACGGAGGGGCCGTTGGCGTCGGGGCCCGGGAGCTTCCCCACGCTGGTGGTGAGCTCGAAGCCGTCCTGCCGCTGGATGATGCGCAGCTTGCCGGGCGCGGCCTCGGCGAGCCAGGCCTGGAAGCCCTGCTCGTCGCGCAGCACCAGCGGGTAGGCGGCCGGTGCGTCCGGGTGGAGCAGCCACACCTCGCTCGCGGAGTCGCGCAGGACGGCGAGCAGCTCGGACGTCTGGGCGAGGAACGTGTCCGCGTCGGGCACGAGCAGCACCCCCTGCCCCTTCACCCGCTCGCGCAGCCGCGCCTGGTCCTCGGGCCGGGAGGGCACGAACCGCTCCCCACCGAGCCGCACGGCCTCTCCCGCCAGTTCCACCCGCAGGGCCTTCCCAGGCACGGGCTCGCCGTACACCTCGGCCAGAGCCACCTGGAAGCGGGCATCCTCCGCGGCGAGCACCGGGAGCGGCGGCGGCTTGAGTGACGAGAGCGGCTCGGCCGGCGTCTCCTCCCTGCAACCCGCGGCCAGCACCACGGCCAGCACCAGCACCCGCTTCAAGCTCATGGCTTCCCCTGCTCCGCGCGCGGTGCCGCCGGGGGGAACGCGGCGGTGACACACTCGCGCCGAGCCAGTCCCGCCTCCACGGCGTGCAGGGCGGCCGTGCTCGCCTCCTTGAAGAGGACCATGTCCTGGAAGCGGGCGGCGTTCGCGGTGTTCCCGGCATCGCGGATGTAGATGGCGCGCACGCGCCCGGGGAACTCCTCGCGGATTTGGGCGTAGACCTCCGGGTCCTTCTCGCCCGAGTCACCCACGAGCACCACCGGCTGGGGGAAGCGCTCCAGCAGGCTGCGGATGATGGGCTGCTTGTAGTCGGAGAGCGAGCGCGGCCCGAAGTCGCGCAGGTAGAGGCCGAAGCCCTCCGGGAAGCGATGGCGGTCGAGGAAGCCCCCCACCCGGGGCAGGAACTGGACGGGCGAGCCGCTCACCAGCGCGAAGCCCGGCGGCGCCTTCGCGCTCGTCCCGAGGCATCCATAGAAGCCCGGCATGCCGGGAACGGCCTTCTGGGTCTCCTCGTCGCGCAGCAGCGCGTTGGTGACCAGCTTCTCCGGCTGCGTCACCTCGGAGATGGCCAGCGTGTCGTCGAAGTCGGAGATGACGAGGAAGGGGGTCGGGTCCGCGAGGATCTCCACGGGGGCCGTGGCCGCCGTGCCCGTCACGCTCGCCCGGGCGGAGTGGCGGCCCGGGGGGAACGAGCGGCCCTCGGACGGCTGGAGGGTGACCTGGAAGTTGCCGTCCTCGCCGCTGGTGACGGTGGCCACGGTGCCCTGGAAGGAGACCTCCACCTTGGCGCCCTTCCAGTTGCGGGCCGCCAGGCTCCGCAGGTTGCGGCTCAGGGCGGTGCTCCCGTGCGGGGTCTCGGCGAGGACGCGCCCCTGGAGGGTGACGCCACCGGGGCGGCCGAGCGCCGGGGAGAGCAGCACCGCCGGGCCCGCGAGCGCGGGGGCGGAGGCCAGGGCGAGGACGAGCGCGGCGAGACGGACGGAGGCGTTCACCAGGGGAGGTTCCTCGGGCAAGTGTTGAGCGGCGCATGATACCCGCGACCGCCGCTCCAGAAGGGTCCTGGCGCTCCGGACCTGTTGCATCCTGTAGCGGAAAACGACCCTCCCCAGCCCCTGCGACCCCCGGGGCGCACGCCTGGCTGGCCGCCTGGATCTCCAGGGACCGGACATCCGCCTCCTGTAAGTCGTGGCATCCGTTGAGGGTTGATGCTACGACCTCTCACTGATCTCGCGTCTCACGAGGGGGACATGCCAGAGGGTTCCGCATCACTCCAGCTCGCGGTCGGCGACCGGGTGGTCTACCCCAACCAGGGGGTCTGCCGCGTCTCGGCCATCGAAGTGAAGGAGGTGGCGGGTCAGAAGCTCACCTTCGTCACCATGCGCCGCGAAGAGGATGGGGCCGTGGTGATGGTGCCCCAGACCAAGGTGATTTCCATCGGCGTCCGCAAGGTGGCGGGCCCCGAGGACGTCAAGCAGGTCTTCGAGTTCCTGCGCTCCGACAGCGACAAGGCGGACCTGGACTGGAAGATGCGCGCGCGCACCAACCAGGACCGCATGGCCCAGGGCGGCCTCATCGGCATGGCCGAGGTGGTCAAGGGGCTCCAGGTGCTCAGCGAGCTGCGTCCGCTGCCCACCAAGGAGCGTGAGCTGTACGACAACGCTCGGCACCTGCTGGTGTCCGAGATTGCCGCCGCGCTCAACACCTCCGACTGCAACGCCGAGGACGCCATCGACCTCGTGCTCTTCCCGCCCGGCCGCGAGCGCCCCAAGCGCACCGCCGCCGAGTTCGCGCCCCGCCCCGGGGAAGGCGACGAGGAGCTCGGCCTGGACGCCGACCTGCTCGGGCTCGACACCGAGCTGGACCTGCCTCCGGACGAGGAGGAGGCCCCCGCCGAGGAGGAGGAGTCCTCCGAGGAAGCCGGCGAGGAGGACGAGGAGGGCGAGGAGAAGCCCCGCAAGAAGGCCGCGGCCATGCCCGCCGAGGGTGGTGCCGACGCCGCGCCCAAGAAGCGCGGCCGTCCGCCCAAGGCCAAGCCGGCCGAGGGTGCCGAGGCCGCCGCGCCCAAGAAGCGCGGCCGTCCGCCCAAGCCCAAGCCCGAGGGCGCCGAGGCTCCCGCCCCGAAGAAGCGCGGCCGTCCGCCCAAGGCCAAGCCGGCCGAGGGCGCCGAGGCCGCCGCACCCGCGCCCAAGAAGCGCGGCCGCCCGCCCAAGGCCAAGCAGGCCGAGGAGGCAGAGGAGCAGGATGCCGACCTCGATGATGACGATATCGAGGCCGATGAGTGACACCCGTCTTCCGAGGTGACGCCCCGTGATTCGCGTCGTGACGCTGGACTCCTTCGACGAAAAGCAGATCGCGAAGCTCTGCCAGACGCTCTATACGGCGTTCGGCGTGGGCAGCGAGCACTCCGGCCAGAAGGAGGTGCCCGCGGGCATGTCCGAGCCGCTGGATGCCGAGAAGCTGCTCACGGAGATGAAGGGCATCCGTGCCTATGAGGACGACAAGGTCCTCTTCATCACCTCGCGCAAGCTGAAGGAGCGCGAGCTGGCCGGTGGCAAGGCGCCCACCCCGGGCTTCGCCCAGTACAACCAGAGCCGGGCCATCATCAGCACCCACGGGTACAAGGACCTCGAGTCCTCCTTCAAGCCCGTGGCCCGCAACGCGCTGCAGCAGATTGGCCACCTCTGGGGCCTGCACCACTGCCTGGATCCGCGCTGCTCCATGTATCCGCCCTGGACGCCCTCGTTCTCCGCGGGCGAAGCCACCTTCTGCACCTTCTGCCGCGACAAGAGCGAGCAGAAGCTCCGCCTTGCGAAGTCCTAGGTCCCTCCCGCGCGCCCTCCCCTTGCTGGAGCTGGGAGGGTTGCTGCTCGTCGCGCTCGCCTGTCTCGTCTTCCAGCTCCGCCTGCCCGGCCGGCTTGTCTCCGAGGCGGACTACCGCACGGTGGCCGGCTGGCTCCGCGCCGAGGCCCGCCCCGGCGACGCGGTGCTCCTCTTCCCGTGGTGGAGCGAGAGGGCCCGGCTCTACCTGCCGCCGGAGCTGCCGGTGTACGGCTACCTCGGCTCGGACAAGGACGACCTGAGCGCGCACCCGCGGGTGTGGGTGCTGGGCCAGCCGGAGCTGCCGCGCTCGGATGAAGCGGACTTCCAGGCCGCCTTCCTGCCCCAGCGCACCGCAGTGGGCACCTCGCGCCGCGCGGGCAACCTGGAGCTGACGCTGTACGAGAATGGCCGCTACCGGCCCCGGCGCTTCGTGGCGTCGGAGGCGTACGCGAAGGCCCGCGTCTACCTGGAGTCTCCGGACGGCACGCGGCGCGACTGCCCCTTCGACGGGCGCGTGCACCGCTGCCCTGGGCCACCGCACCTGTACGTGGCCCCCGAGTGGCATGAGATCAACTCCGAGCCGCGCCACTGCCTGTGGATGCACGCGCCGGGCGGGACGCAGCGGCTGGTGGCCGAGTTCGACGGGGTGCCCGCGGGCACGGAGCTGCGGCTCGAGGGCGGCCTCATCTTCGAGTATGCCTCGCACCACGACGCGCGCCTGAGCACCACGTATTACGGCGTGGAGGACGCGGCCCGCGGCGAGCCGTTGCTGGAGATCGCCCAGCCACCGGGCCTGGAGGGCATGCAGAAGGCGTCGCGCGCGCTGCCGCCGGGCGAGCCGCGCACGGTGAAGGTGTGGGTGCGGGCGGAGAATCCGGACAGGCGGCAGGTGTGCCTGGACGTGTTCGCGCTCGGAGACGGGGCGGTGGTTTCGCGGGAGGGCACATGACGGCGGGCCGGGCTCCGACGCGGGACGAGCGCTGGCTGGCGCTGGGGCTGTGGGTGCTGGGCTTCGTGGCGCTGTGGGCCACCGAGGCCGCGGTGGGCTTCACGCGCGACGAGAGCGTCTACTTCTACGCGGGCGAGGGCTATGCCCGCTGGTTCCAACAGCTCTTCCGCGAGCCCGCGCGGGCGCTGACGGACACGGCCATCGTGCGCGCCTGGGACTACAACCACGAGCACCCGGCGCTGATGAAGGAGCTCTTCGGGCTCTCGCACCTGCTCTTCCACGAGACGCTCGGGTGGCTGCGGCCGGCGGCGGCCTTCCGGCTTCCGGCCTTCGCCCTGTCGGCGCTGGTGCCCGCCCTCACCTTCCTGCTGGGCAGCGCGGTGTACGGCCGCACCGCGGGCCTGTTCGCCGCGCTCTCCTTCCTGCTCGTGCCGCGCCAGTACTTCAACGCGGAGTTGGCCTGCTTCGACATGCCCATCGCGGCCATGTGGCTGCTGGTGGTGTACGCCTTCTGGCGAGCGCTGGAGGACAGGAACTGGGGCGTGCTGTGTGGCGTCTTCTTCGGCCTGGCGCTGTGCACCAAGCACAACGCGCTCTTCCTGCCCTTCATCCTCGCGCCCTTCGCGCTGTGGCGCGCGTGGACGTCCACGGTGGACAGGCCGGACGCGCGCGTCTGGCTGTGGCGCGTGCTGGGGCTCGTCGCGGCCGTGGCGGTGCTGTACGGGCTGCTGGTGGTGAGCCTCGGGGCCGAGGACTTCCAGCGGAAGTTCTTCCTGCTCAGTCCGCACACGCTGCTCTTCGCGGTGCTGGCGGTGGGCTGCCTGGGCATGCTGCACCTGCTCAACGAGGTGCACCCGCCCTCGGCACTGGCGATGCTGCCGCTGGCCACCATGGCGGTGTTCGGGCCGGTCATCTTCTACCTGCACTGGCCCTACCTCTGGCACGAGCCGGTGGAGCGGACGGCCTGGTACCTGAACTTCCACGCCACCCACAACCACTACACCTGGTTCTACCTGGGCAAGCTGCTGCGCGAGCCGCCCTTCCCGCTCGAGTACGTGGTGGTGAAGACGGCGCTCACCGTGCCCACCAGCCTCTTCGTGCCGATGGTGACGGGGTGGCTGGTGCTCGCCGGGCGCGCGGTGTTGAGCCTCTTCGCGCGTACGCGCTCCCTGGTACGCGTGCCCTCGCTGGCCGAGAGCCTGGTGGGCCTCAACGCGGTGGCCGCCATCCTCATCATCAGCCACCCGCAGGTGCCGCACTTCGGTGGGGTGAAGCACTGGCTGCCGTCGATGCCCTTCCTCGGCATCCTCGCGGGCGTGGCGGTGACGAGGGGCTGCGAGGCGCTCGTGGAGCGGCTGCGGGTGCGCTGGCCGAAGCTGCCCCTGGCGGCGGTGGCGGCGCCGGTGTTCGCATTGCTGATGCTGCCGGCGCTCATCGGGCTGGTGCGCGTGTTCCCGTACGGGACGAGTTACTACTCGGAGCTGGCGGGAGGCGTGCCGGGCGCGGCGTCGCTGGGGATGCAGCGCCAGTTCTGGTCGAGCAACGTGACGGCGGTGCTGCCGTGGATCAACGAGCACGCGCCGCGCAACGCTCGCGTCTTCCTGCACGAGGTGAACGGCCTGTCGTTCCGCGACTACCAGCGCAATGGGATGCTGCGGGGAGACCTGCAGCCGGGCGGGCCGTCCGACTCGGACATCGCGGCGTACCAGTACCACCAGGAGTTCCGCGAGCACGAGCTCAACATCTGGCAGGCCTACGGGACGTGGACGCCGGTGACGGGGCTGTACCTGGACGAGACGCCGCAGGTGGTCGTCTACCAGCGCCGCTGAGCGATGACGCGGCGCGTAGACGCACGAAGCGGACTGTTCAAGGTGGAACGGCGAGCAGCCCCCCGGGCGGTCCTCCCGGATTCCGGGTTAGGCTGGAGACACGACCATGGTGGATGGCATCAGGAGGGGCACATGACTCGGTGGATGAGGGCCGTAGCGGTGGTGGCGCTGGGCGCGGTGGGCTGCACGCAGCAGCAGAAGCCGGCGGTCACCGCGCGCGCGGAGCTGAAGTCGGTGAGCGGCTCCACGATGGAGATCATCCCGAAGGAGGGGCAGTACCCCTACTGCATGCTCTTCACGGTGTCGGAGAAGGGCATCATCCGGCAGCTGACGATGACGCGCGAGAACCGGTCGATCAAATGCGACGCCGGCAAGCGCATCTACAACTCGAGCTTCCGGGTGCCGGTGGAGGAGGGGAAGGTGCGGGCGTACATCTTCTTCTCGGATCAGCGCATCCAGGCGGGCTCGGTGGCGCAGCAGCTGTATGACCTGCGGGACAAGCAGCGGCTGACGGCGATGGACTTCCGGCTGCCGGGCTCGGTGGCGGTGGAGATGCTGGAGTTCACGCCGACGCCGGGAGGCGAGCCGGTGACGGGAGCGGTGGTGGGCACCACGGACATCGCCGAGGGAGGCCAGGCCGAAGGCAGCCAGACCGAGGAGGCCGAGGTGGAAGATCCGCAGGAGATGGCGCCGCCGAAGGTGACACCGCCGCCGAACGGTGGAGGCAGCGGCCCCGCGACGGCCGCGGACGCCGTGAAGTAACCCCGCCCCCACTCCGCCCCACTCGCCCCAACTTCCCCTCTCCCCTCGGGAGAGGGACGGGGTGAGGGTGCCTGGGCCCGTCCTCCCCACTGTGACGAGGAGGGGGCCTGGCGGTCCGCTAGAACGACTCGCGGATCATCGCGAGCAGGTCCTCCTGGGTGCACGGGCGCGGGTTGCCGCGGTGCGAGGCATCCACGAAGGCCTTCTCGGAGATGCGGACCAGGTCCTTCTCCTGCACGCCCGCGTCACGCAGGCGCGAGGGGATGCCGATGGAGGCATTGAGCCTGCGCACGCGCTCGATGGCATTGCCAGCGAGCACCTCCTCGCGCGAGTTCGAGGTATCCCCCATGGCCACGGCCACGCGGGCCAGGCGCGCGGTGCTGACCGGGCGGTTGAACTCCATCACCACGGGCAGGACGATGGCGTTGGCCAGACCGTGGTGTACGCCGGAGATGGGCGTGAGGGCGTGCGCCAGCGCGTGGCAGGCCCCGAGCCCCTTCTGGAAGGCCATGGCGCCCTCCATGGCGGCCACCATCATGTCGGTGCGGGCCAGCAGGTTGCGGCCCTCCTCCACGGCCCTGGGCAGCGAGCGCGCCACGCGGGCGATGCCGTCGATGGCCACCGCGTCCGCGAGCGGGTTGAAGCCGTTGGACAGGTAGGCCTCCAGGCAGTGCGTGAAGGCATCCATGCCCGTGGCGGCGGTGGGCCCGGGAGGCAGGCCCAGCGTCAGCTCGGGGTCGCAGATGGCGGCCTTGGGCATGAGGAACGGGCTGAAGATGACCGTCTTGCGCCCGGTGTCCGAGAGCGTCGCCACGCCCGAACGGCTCACCTCCGAACCCGTGCCCGCCGTCGTCGGAATGGCGATCAGCGGAGGCATGTTGTCGCGCACGTACTGATCGCCGCCCGTCGCGTCGTCGTAGCGCGACAGTGGAGGCTCGTGCGTGGTGAGCACCTGCACCAGCTTCGCCGCGTCCAGCGGGCTGCCGCCGCCAATCGCGATGATGCCGTCGCACTTGTTGGCCCGGTAGGCCTCCAGGCCCGCGAAGGCATCGCGCTCGGTGGGGTCCGGCTTCACCTCCTCGAAGGTGGCGAAGCTGACACCGGCCTCCTTGAGCACGCCGTACAGGCGCTGGGCCAGTCCGGCCTTCACCACGCCCGCGTCCGTCACCACCAGGGGGCGCTTCATGTTCAGCCGCGCCACCTGCGCGGGGAGCCGCTGCAGGGCACCGGCCCCGAGGACGATCTTCGTGGGCCAGGACAGCTCGGTGATGCGCGGCTCGCTCGGCATGTCGAACGGTTTCATCGGTGTCTCCTAAATGAGTTCCATGTAGCGCTCGAGCTCCCAGTTCGTGACGGCGCGCTCGTAGCGCCGCGCCTCCCAGTCGCGCGTGCGCACGTAGTGGTCCACGAACTCATCCCCGAGGATCTGCCTCGCCCGCTTCGACTCCTTCAGGAGCGTCACGGCCTCCCGCAGCGAGCGCGGCAGCATCGGCGCCTCGGCCGAGTAGCCGTTACCCGCGCACGGCTCGGGGGGCTCCACCTCGTTCTCGATGCCCCACAGGCCGGCGGCGAGGCTCACCGCCATGCCGATGTACGCGTTCATGTCCGCGGCCGTCTGGCGGTACTCCAGTCGCATGGACTTGGGGCTGTCGCCGATGACGCGCACGGCGGTGGTGCGGTTCTCCTTGCCCCACGTGGCCGTCACGGGCGCCCACGTGTTCTCCACGCTGCGCTTGTAGGTGTTCACCGTGGGCCAGTAGAGCGCGGTCAGCTCCGGCATCAGCTCCATCAAGCCGCCGATGTAGTGCCGCATCGTCGTGCTCATGCCGTCGCGCGAGTCCGGGTCGTGGAAGACGTTCTCGTGGCTCTTGAGCGACCACAGCGACTGGTGGATGTGCCCCGAGCACCCCGGCAGCTTCTCGTCCACCTTGGCCATGAAGCAGGCGGTGAGCCCGTGGCGCGAGCAGATCTCCTTCACCACCGTCTTGAAGAGCGCCGCCTTGTCCGCGGCCTTCTCCAGGTCGTCGTAGCGGATGGCCGCCTCGAAGACGCCCGGGCCCGTCTCGGTGTGGAAGCCCTCCAGCTCCAGCCCGAAGTCGCGGCACCCATCCATGATGGCGTGCACCAGCGGCGCGTTGAGCGAGGTGCGCAGCCACGAGTAGCCAAACATGCCCGGCGTCAGCGGCGTGAGGCGCTCGTAGCCCTTCTCCTTCAGCGACTGCGGCGTCTCCTTGAAGATGAAGAACTCGTACTCGGCGCCGAACTTGGGCTGGAAGCCCATCTCCTTGGCCCGCGCGTTGATCTTCTGCAGGAGCTGGCGCGGGCTCGGCTCGAAGGGCGAGCCATCCGGGTTGACGAAGTCCAGGAGGAAGGCGGCGGTGTCCGGCTCCCAGGGGATGATGCGGCCGGTGGACATGTCCACCTTGGCCTGCCCGTCCGGGTAGCCCGTGTGCCAGCCCGTCACGCGCGTGTTGTCGAGCAGCTCGTCGGTGATGTCCCAGCCGAACACCACGTCACAGAAGCCGAGCCCGCCCTTGCACGCGGAGAGGAACTTCTCCACGGACACGTACTTGCCGCGCCAGACGCCGTCCACGTCCACTCCGCCGATCTTCACCTGGCGGACGCCGTTGTCCTCGAGCCACTTCTGCAGCACGTCCATGTCGGACGGCTCGCGCAGCGGCCTGACATTGCCGCGCTCCTTGTCCTTGGTGCGCGCGCGCCTGCCCGCGGGCTGCGGCAGGGTGATGACCTTCGCCTTGGAACGATTCGCCATTGGCCGCTTTCTCCTCACCTCAAATCTCCGAAGGCAGCTTCGTCCACACGGCCTTCGTCTGGAGGTAACCCTCCAGGGCGTGATGGGACAGGTCCCTGCCCCAGCCGGACTCCTCCCGAAGGGTTCCGCCCTGCCCGGGGTCCACATGCTGGCCCTCGATGCGCAGCTTGAGCGCTGGAAGCTGGGGAGAGAGCGAGCAAGCGTCGGTCATGAAAATTCCTCGGGAGCCCGGGCGCGCACCGGTGGCACGTGCGGGCGTCAACAGGAAGCGGCAGCCGAAGCTAGGGACCGCCGTACAGTGCGGCAACCCGGCCCACCGAGAGGCGAGATGAAGAACGTTCTGCTTTTGAAAACTGGGGACGCGGCCCACGCCGTGAAGCTGAGCGTCGGTGATTACGAGCACTGGTTCGTCGAGTCGCTGGCCGGGGGCTGCCGGTTCGACATCCTGCATGTGCACCGGGGTGCCCGGTTGCCGGACGACGCGACGGGCTACGACGCGGTGATGATGACGGGCTCGCCGGCGTCGGTGACGCAGCCGGAGCCCTGGATGCAACGATCCGCGGAGTTCATGATGGACGCGGCGGCCCACGGCATCCCGGTGCTCGGGGTGTGCTTCGGGCACCAGTTGCTCGCGTACGCCCACGGGGCGCGTGTGGTGCGCAACACCCACGGGCGGGAGATCGGCACCGTGGAGGTCGCGCTGAGCGACGCGGGCCGCGAGGACCCGCTCTTCCACGGCTTGCCCGAGCGCATCACCGTCCAGGCCACCCACGAGGACATCGTCGAGCACCCGCCAGAGGGGGCGACGGTGCTCGCGGGCAATGCGAACACGTCGGTGCAGGCGCTCGCCTTCGGGCCGCTCATCCGGGGCGTGCAGTTCCACCCGGAGGTCCACCCGGCGGCCATGCGGGCACTGATTCTCGCGCGCGCTGAAAAGTTGGAGGTCGAAGCAACCAACCAGGGCCACCCGCCCGGCGAGCGGGTGAATCGGCTGCTGGCGGGGCTCGCTCCCACGCCCGCCGGGCAGCGAATCCTGCGGAACTTCGTGGAGCGGTTCACCTGAGCGCGGGGCTGGGGTAGGTAGACGGTATGGCCTCGCGCTGGGACTACCTCTTCGAGTCGAAGCCCGTCCCCCTCATGGACCACATGCTGGAGGAGGTGGCGAAGCTGCTCGCCAAGGATCTCCAGCAGTGGCCACCGCCCGTGCAGGAGATCGATCTGGACGTGGGGGGCCAGTTCGCGACGCTCTTCACCGAGCCGCCCCCGCGCCCCGTCCGGGCCGTCTATGACGAGGCGCTCCGGCTCTCGCGTTGGGAACTGGCCCGGGAGCACGAGGCGTACGACGACTACATGCGCAACAAGCGCTACCTGGAGCGGGGGCTGGCACCGACGGACCGGCTGGTCCTGCTGTTCCTGAACCGGTGGATGGTGGACCACATGCTGGGCCTGGGTGAGGCCACCGAGGGACGCGTCAACCGGCGGCTGATGTTGCAGTGTCTCGACCGCCTGGAAGCTCGCCTGAGGTTGGTTCAGACGCCCATCTCTTGAGACCCGCCGTCCCCTCTGCGATAAGCCGCCCATGCTGCAGCCACACGACCTCAATCTCCCGGCGGAACAGCGCCGCAAGCGCCTCTACATCCTGGCGGGGCTGTGGCTGACCATCGTGGCGGTGCTGGTCCTCTTCCACTCGGTGCTGCTGCCCTTCGCGAGCGCCGCGCTGATCGCCTACCTGGTGCACCCGCTGGTGACGCGGCTCTCGCGCATCCAGGTGCGCGGGCGGAACATCCCGCGCTGGGTGGCCATCCTGCTCATCTACGCCCTCTTCTTCCTGGTGACGTACCTCTTCTTCCTCACCATGGTGCCGCAGCTCTACCGGGAGCTGGCGCGCATCAGCCGGGACGGGATTGCCTTCCTCAACTCGCTCACGCCCGAGCGCGTGCACGTGCTGGCGGATCGCGCCGAGGACTGGCTGCGCGCCAATGGGATTCCGCTGGCCATCGCCACGCCCGAGGACATCCGCACCGGCGTGACGACCACGGGCCTGTCGGTGAACCTGGAGAAGACGATCCAGGACACGGCCCTGAGCCTGTCGGCCTTGGGACGCGAGCACCTGGGTGACATCGTCACGGTGTCGCGCAACATCATCACGTCGGTGTTGGCCGGCGTGTTCATGATGTTCTTCATGCTGATGGTGGCGGCGTTCTTCTCCATCGATGCGCAGGCCATCGTGCGCTACTTCACGACGCTGGTGCCGGTGGAGTACGCCGCCGACGCGAACCTGCTGCTCGAGCGCATCGACCGCTCGCTGTCCGGCGTGGTGCGAGGGCAGGTGACCATCTGCATGGTCAACGGCATCCTGACGGGGATTGGGCTGGTGCTGTTCGGGGTGAAGTTCGCGTTCCTGCTGGCCACGGTGGCCACGGTCTTCAGCCTCATCCCCATCTTCGGCACCATCCTGAGCTCGGTGCCCATCGTGCTGATCGCACTGGCCGATGGGTTCCAGAAGGGGTTCGCCATCCTGCTGTGGATCATCGGCATCCACGCGCTGGAGGCGTACTTCCTCAACCCGAAGATCATGGGTTCGGCGGCGCGCATCCACCCGGTCATCGTGGCCTTCAGCCTGATTGCCGGAGAGAAGATGTTCGGCCTGGTGGGCGCGCTCTTCGCGGTGCCGGTGGCCTCCATCGTGGTGGCCTGCTTCGACTACGCCCGCATCAAGGCCCAGCCCCGGCTGGGCGAGGTGCCGGTGCAGCTCGAGCCGCCGAAGTAACGCTCAACCCTGGCAGGCGGCCTCGCAGCGCGAGTCCCGGCAGAAGACGTAGCAGCGGCCGCAATCGAGCCCATCCACCGGGCAGTTGTTGGTGCACCGCACGTTGCTGCAGTTGGGTCCGTCCAGCACGTGGGTGGGGTGGGTCCCCAGCCCGCAGCAGGCGTTCCCCGTGCAATCCGAGTCCTCGTAGCAGATGCGGTTGGACAACGGCGCCGGGCTGCCGCCGGAGTCCGGGTCGATCGGCTCGCACCCGGCCAGCAATCCGAGCACCGCCCCCAGGACGAGGGCGGACAGAGACACAGAGCGGGTGCGGCGCATAGGTCGACTCCCTACCGGTTCATCGAGCCGAGGAATTCGGCGTTCGACGCGGTCGGACGCATGTGCTTGAGCACAAATTCCATCGCGTCGATCGGCGTGAACGGGTGCAGCACCTGACGAAGCGCGGTAATCCGGATGAGGTCCGACTGCGGCAGCAGCAGCTCCTCCTTGCGCGTACCGGACTTGTTGATGTCCAGCGTCGGGAAGATGCGCTTCTCCATCAGCTTGCGGTCCAGGACGATTTCCGAGTTACCGGTGCCCTTGAACTCCTCGAAGATGACCTCGTCCATGCGGCTGCCGGTGTCGATGAGCGCGGTGCCGATGATGGTGAGGCTGCCACCCTCCTCGATGTTGCGCGCGGCGCCGAAGAAGCGCTTGGGCTTGTGCAGCGCGTTGGCGTCCACGCCGCCGGAGAGAATCTTGCCCGAGGCCGGCACCACCGTGTTGTAGGCGCGCGCCAGACGGGTGATGGAGTCCAGGAGGATGCACACGTCGTACTTCTGCTCGACCAGGCGCTTGGCCTTGTCGATGACCATCTCCGCCACCTGCACGTGACGCGTGGCCGGCTCGTCGAAGGTGGAGCTGACCACCTCGCCGCGCACGTTGCGCTCCATGTCCGTCACTTCCTCGGGGCGCTCGTCCACCAGCAGGACGATCAGGTAGACGTCCGGGTGGTTGCGCGAGATGGCGTGCGCGATGTTCTGCAGCAGCACCGTCTTACCGGCCTTGGGCGGCGCGACGATGAGGCAGCGCTGGCCCAGGCCGATGGGGCAGAACATGTCGATGATGCGCGTGGTCATCTCCGAGCCCTCGTGCTCCAGCTTGAGCTTGCGGGTCGGATAGAGCGGCGTGAGGTTGTCGAAGAGGATGCGCTCGCGGGCCGCCTCGGACTGGGGGTCCGTGAAGTTGACCCGGTCCACCTTCTGCAGCGCGAAGAAGCGCTCGCCCTCGCGCGGCTGGCGGATGGGGCCCGTCACCGTGTCGCCCGGCCGCAGGTTGAAGCGGCGCACCTGCGACGGCGACACGTAGATGTCGTCCGGGCTCGGCTGGTAGTCGCTGTCCGCGCTGCGCAGGAAGCCGAAGCCGTCGCTGAGCAGCTCCATCACGCCCTCGGCGTGCACCTCGAACCTCTTGTCCGCGATGCCCGACAGCAGCGAGAAGATGAGATCCTGCTTCTTCAGGCCCTGGTAGCCCTCCACGCCGAAGTCGTGGGCCATCTTCGCCAGGTCGGTGATCTTCATCCGCTTCAGGTCATTGAGCTTGATGACCTGCATGGGCGCCCCGTCACGCGTCACCTCGGTGACCATGGGCGTCTCGGCCTGCTCGGGGGCGGCGGGCTGAGCGGAGGGCTCCTCCTCGTGCACGGCGTGGGCACGGACCTCCTGGTACTCCTCGTCGCGCAGGGGGTGGGAGGGCATCGGCGTGAGCACCGGGCGCGGCGTCTCGGCCACGGGGGCCTCGGACTCCACCTCGGTGTCCTCCTCCCGACGGCTCGCCGTCCGGCGGCGCGCCGGCTTCTCGGTGTCGTCCCGCTCCGCGGTCTTCGCCCGCGTCGTGCGACGCTTGGGCTTGTCCTCGGCTTCGACGGGAACCAGGAGCTTCTCTTTGGGGGAACGGGCTTTGGCCATGATGGGGGGATTGCTGCTGGCTGGCGCCCTGGGGTACGCGGTAGGCGAAACACCCTCAGAGCGGCACTCGGGCTCCCTTCTTGCCGGGACCTCGCGAGTGGTGGAACCTTGGTTCTGGGAAGAGATGGGGCCTCGGAGGTGGGACACCAACCCCCATGAGCCGCCGCAAGAGGTTATTGACCACCTCCGAGGCTGTCAAGGCATCCTCGCTTCCTGCCCAGTCAGGCAGCCGACGCCCCGAATTTTTTCAGTCCAGCCGCCGAGCCTTCATCCGTGAACTCCTCGAAGACCGCCGACGCCGCCCGAATCGAGCAACTCCGCCGCGAGCTCGCCCACCACAACCACCGCTACTACGTGCTGGACTCGCCGGAGATCAGCGACGCGGAATACGACCGGCTCATCCGCGAGCTGCAGGAGCTGGAGGCCCGGCACCCGGACCTCATCACGGTGGACTCGCCGACCCAGCGGGTGGGCGGAGCGCCCGCCGAGAAGTTCGAGAAGGTGGTCCACCGCGCTCCGATGCTCTCGTTGGCCAACGTCTTCGGCGACGAAGAGCTTTCCGATTTCGACGAGCGGATCCGCCGCCAGACGGGCCTCGCGCAGGTCGCCTACGTGTGCGAGCCCAAGCTCGATGGCCTGGCCATCACCCTGCTCTACGAGCAGGGCCGCTTCGTCCGGGGCGCCACCCGCGGGGACGGCACCGAGGGCGAGGACGTGAGCGCCAACCTGCGCACCATCCGCAGCCTGCCCATGGAGCTGCTGCCCCAGGACGGGGTGAAGGTGCCCGGCTCGCTCGAGGTGCGCGGCGAGGTCTTCATCTCCAAGAAGGACTTCAAGAAGCTCAACGACGCGCGCGAGCAGGAGGGCGAGCCGCTCTTCGCCAACCCGCGCAACGCCGCCGCCGGCAGCCTGCGGCAGTTGGATCCCCGCATCACAGCCTCGCGTCCCCTCTCCGTCTACCTGTACGAGTGCGTGCCCGGCGAGGGCATGCCGGCCTTCCGCTCGCACGCGGAGAAGCTGGAGTACCTCAAGTCGCTCGGGCTGCCGGTGAACCGGTACGTGCGCGCGCCGGGCGTGGATGGGGTGCGTGAGCAGTACCGCGCCTCCGTCGACGGCCGCCATGCCCTGCCCTTCGAGGTGGACGGCATGGTGGTGAAGGTGGACGAGGAGGCGCTGCGCCAGCGGCTGGGGCAGATTTCGAAGAGCCCGCGCTGGGCCGTGGCCTACAAGTTCCCGCCGGAGGAGGAGGCGACCCTGGTGGAGGACATCCAGGTGTACGTGGGCCGCACGGGCGCGCTCACGCCGGTGGCGCACCTCAAGCCGGTGAAGGTGGGCGGCGTCACCGTCAGCCGCGCCACCCTGCACAACGAGGACGAGCTGCGCCGCAAGGACGTGCGCAAGGGCGACACCGTCTTCATCCGCCGCGCCGGGGACGTCATCCCCGAAATCGTGAAGGTGGTGGAGTCCAAGCGCCCCGAGGGCGCCCAGCCCTTCGTCTTCCCCACCGAGTGCCCGGTCTGCCACGCGGCGGCCATGCGGGACGACGAGGGCACCATCATCCGCTGCACCGGCGCCACCTGCCCCGCGCAGCTGGTGGAGAAGGTGCGCCACTTCGCCTCGCGCACCGCCATGGACGTGGACGGCCTGGGCGAGAAGCTGGCCGCCCAGCTGGTGGAGACAGGGCTGGTGAAGAGCTTCGCGGACCTCTACCACCTCACCAAGGGCCGGCTGCTCGAGCTCGAGCGCATGGGCGAGAAGAGCGCCGACAACCTGCTGTCCAACATCGAGCGCTCCAAGCAGACCACCCAGGCCCGCTTCCTCTACGCGCTCGGCATCCGCCACGTGGGCGAGGCCACCGCCAAGACGCTCGCGGAGACCTTCCCCGACGTGCGCCAGCTCTTCGAGGCCAGCCTGGAGGACATCACCCGCGTCAAGGACGTGGGCCCCACCATGGCCCAGGTCATCTACTCCTTCTTCCGCGAGCCGCAGAACCGCGAGGCCATCGAGGCGCTGCTGGCCGCGGGCATCACTCCGGCCGCGCCCCGTGCCGTCCAGGGCGGCGTCTTCGCCGGCAAGACGGTGGTCCTCACCGGCGGCATGAGTGGGATGAGCCGCGACCAGGCCAAGGAGGAAATCGAACGCCGGGGGGGCAAGGTGTCGGGAAGTGTCTCGCGCAAGACTGACATGCTGGTGGCGGGCGAGGACGCCGGTAGCAAGCTGAAGAAGGCACAGGAACTCGGAGTAAGAATCCTGGACGAGCAGGCGTTCCTGGAGCTGTTGCAGTCCGACGCCAGAGGGTAGAAGGGCCGGCATCATGGACAGGCGGCGAGCAAGCCTCCGGATTCGAGGCAAGGTGCAAGGGGTGTTCTACAGGGAGAGCGCCCGCACCGAGGCCCTGCGTCTCGGACTGACGGGGCAGGTGCGCAACCTCGCGGACGGGTCGGTGGAGGCCGTCGTCGAGGGAGCGCCAGAGGCCATCGAGGCGTTCGTCACCTGGTGCCACCGGGGTCCCGTCCAGGCCCGGGTGACGGACGTGGAGCGCGCCGATGAACCGGCGCGTGGGGAGTTCAGCACCTTCACCGTGGAGCGTAGCTCATGACTCCCTATGCGCTGGCTTCTCTGCCGGCCATGCTGGGCATCAAATCCGGCAGCAAGGTCTCCGTCATCAACCCCCCGCGGGGCTTCGTGCAGCGGCTCAACCCGCTGCCCGAGGGCGTGGAGTTCCTCATCACCGCCCAGACGGGCCTGGACGTCATCCTCTTCTTCACCCAGGACGCGCACGAGCTGGTCCAGCGCCTGCCCGCCCTCTCGCGGGCCATGGCGCTCACCGGGGGCATCTGGGTGTGCTGGCCCAGCGGCGAGGGCATCAAGACGTCCCTCTCCGAGGACTTCATCCGTCAGGCCGCGCTCGACATCGGCATGGTGGACAACAAGATCTGCATCATCGACAGCACCTGGACGGGCCTGCGCCTGGTGCGCCGTCCCCGGGGCCGGTTGGACAAGCCGGAGCACCGCAAGCGGGCCCCCACCGCCCAGGCCTAGGGAGCGGGCGAGCTGCCGGAAGGCGGACATTTTCCATGTCTCGCCTTTACAGGTCGTATCAGGCGTGAAAACCTTTTGTTGTTTTCGGGCCTTGGAACGTTCCACCTGGGGTGGGGCGTTTGGGGTCCAAGTGGATTTTTGATTTTTGAGACGGGTGCGTTCCCAGGAGACCAGGGGGCGCCAGTGCATCGGGTCTCTATCGCCCCCCCAAGGCGCCCGCGGATGGGCTCCGACCGGGTGTGGAAGGAAGAGGACGGGCAGTAGGCGCGCCAGGGGACCCCGGAACGCTCGTATTGGAAGCAAGCCCCCGCCCGGCAGGGTGCCCGCGGGGCCACATGAACTCGGAGGAGCAGGTCTGGACCCCACAACCCTCACCCGCGCGGAGACAGCCGGAGCCCGGAGACACGGGCCGTCCTGCGTTCGCGCGCACCGAGGGCCCGGGGCCACCTCTCCCCTCGCAGCGCGCTCGGAAGCGGGAGACGCCGTCGCCTCCCGTCCGCCGGAGCTCACGCATCCGCGCGCGCGCCCAGGATTCATCAATGAGCAGCATCCTCGTCATCAACGCGGCGGGCCGGGAGACCCGCGTGGCTCTCGTCGAGACCGGCCACATCGCGGAGTTCTACCTCGAGCGTAAGAAGGACAAGGGAATCGTCGGAAATATCTACAAGGGCCGCGTCGTCCGGGTGCTCCCGGGCATGCAGGCGGCCTTCGTGGATATCGGCCTGGAGAAGGCGGCCTTCCTCTACGTCAGCGACGTCGTCTACGACCCGGACTTCGCACGCGCCCAGTTCGAGCTGACCGAGGGCGAGCACGACGACGCCCCGGAAGTGCCCGAGGAGTCCGAGGCCATGGCCGCCGAGGCCGCCCATGAGTCGGGCTCCGAGGTGGACGCCGAGGTCCACGAGCACACCGCCCCCGGTGGCGAGGCACCTCATGCCGTCGAGGAGCCGGAGCAGCGCCCCGAGGAGCACCGTGCCGAGGAGCCGGCGGCCCGGACCGAGGAGCCCGCTCCCGTGGCCGCCCCGGCCGAGCCGGTGGCCACTGCCTCCGAGCCGGTGGCCGCTGCCGCTCCCGCCGAGCCGGTGGCCGTGGCCGCTCCCGCCGAGCCGGTGAGCGTCCCCGTGGCGCCGGTGGAGTCCGCACCCGTGAGCGTGGAGGCCCAGACGGCCCCGGCCGCCTCGGAGACGGTTTCGTCGATGCCCGCCACCGAGGGCTCCGTGGCCCTGGCGCTGTCGCCCGAGCCGGCCACCGTCCCGAGCGAGCAGCAGGCCGCCGTGGCCCCCGCCGCTCCGGCCGAGGCCCCTGCTCAGCGTCCCGAGACGGCCGCCGGTGAGCGCCGGGCTCCGCGTGAGAACCGCGAGGCGGCTCGCGAGGCCCGTGAGGCCCGCCGCGAGCAGAAGGATCGCGACCGCGAGAAGGACCGGGAGAAGGACAAGGCCCGCAAGCAGCGCGACGAGCAGCAGCGCAAGCGCGACGACGAGAAGTCCAAGCCGCGCAAGACGGCGAAGATCGAGGAGTTGCTGAAGGTGGGCCAGGAGGTCGTGGTCCAGATCTCCAAGGATCCCATCGGCACCAAGGGCGCGCGCCTCACCTCGCACATCTCCATCCCGGGCCGCCACCTGGTGTTCATGCCCACGGTGGACCACGTGGGCATCAGCCGCCGCATCTCCAACGAGAAGGAGCGCAAGCGGCTGCGCGAAATCGTGGACCGGCTGCGTCCGCCCGGGACGGGCTTCATCGTGCGCACGGTGGCCGAGAACGTGCCGCAGGAGAAGCTCGAGACCGACATCCGCTTCCTCATCGAGGTGTGGAACCAGGTGGTGCGCCGCAACGAGAAGCGCGGTGGCCCCGGCCTGCTGCACCCCGACCTGGATCTCATCCTGCGCGCCACGCGCGACCTCTTCGCCCACGACGTGGAGAAGCTCGTCGTCGATGACCGCGAGGAGTACGAGCGCATCCTCGGCTTCGTGAACGCGCAGGATCCGGCGCTCAAGGACCGGGTGGTGCTCCACGAGTCGGACGAGCCCATCTTCGACGCCTACGGGATCGAACACGAGCTGCAGCGCGCCACCCAGCGCAAGGTGTGGCTCAAGAGCGGCGGCTACCTCATCATCGACCAGGCCGAGGCGCTCACCGCCATCGACGTCAACTCGGGCCGCTACGTCGGCAAGAAGAGCCTCGAGGAGACGATCACCAAGATCAACGTCGAGGCGGCCAAGGAGATCGTCTACCAGCTGCGGCTGCGCAACATCGGCGGCATCATCATCTGCGACTTCATCGACATGGAGAAGCCGCAGAACCGGGACAAGGTCTTCAAGTCGCTGCAGGAGGCGCTGGGCCGGGACAAGGCCAAGACGAACGTGCTGCGCATCTCCGAGCTGGGCCTGGTGGAGATGACGCGCAAGCGCGTGCGCGAGTCCATCGGCCGCGTGCTGCACGAGGACTGCCCGTACTGCGACGGCAAGGGCTTCGTGAAGACGGCGACCACGGTGGCCTACGAGCTCTTCGGGGAGATCCGCCGCGAGGCGCCGGGCTACAAGGACCCCACGCTGGTCATCAACTGCAACGCCGAGGTGGCGCGGCTGCTCCAGGGCGAGGAGCGGCAGGAGCTGCGGCACCTGATGGACCGCTACAACAAGTCCATCCAGGTGAAGGCGCAGCAGAACTACCACCGCGAGCAGTACGACATCTACGGCCGCAGCGCGCAGGGCGGGGACCACAAGGTGGCCTCGTCACCGGGCTCGGGTGATGGCGAGCTGTCGATGCAGCGCCGGCCCGAGAGCGGCGGAGGCGAGCGGAGCGCACGCGAGGGTGGCCGCGACCGTGACCGGGGTGGTGGCCGCGACCGCAATGAGCGCGGTGACCGGGGTGGTGGTGGTGGCCGCGAGCGCGGTGAGCGCGGTGACCGGGGTGGTGGTGGTGGTGGTAGCCGCGACCGCAATGAGCGCGGTGAGCGCGGTGACCGGGGTGGTGGCCGCGACCGCGACCGCAACCGGGGCGACCAGCAGCGCCGGCCCGAGCAGCGCGAGGGGCGTGGACAGCAGCAGGGGCAGCAGCAGGGCCAGGCGAGCGAGCAGCCGAAGCCGTCCAACGGCGGCAACGAGTCCGGCGGCAACAGCTGAGCCCAACTTCCCCTCTCCCTCCGGGAGAGGGACGGGGTGAGGGTACCGGGCCCGCTGTGGAGCACCCACCGCGGGCCACGAGCCCCCCTCCCCCTGGCCGAGCCTCCCCGGCATTGGCTAGCCTTGGCGTCCCCCGGATGCGGCCCTTCACCCCCCTCTTCCTCAAGCGACTGCGCACCAGCGCGCTTCAGTGGGCCCGGCGCACCTGGGCTCCGATGGAGCGGACACGCACGGGCCGCTTCGCGAAGGACACCTTCCTGGCGGTGCGCGGCCTCGCACGAGGCTTCCAGGGCGAGAACATCCGCCTGCGGGCCGCGGCGCTCACCTACATCAGCGTCTTCTCCCTGGTGCCGCTGCTGACGGTGGTGGTGGCCCTGCTGGGTGCCTACCACCAACAGGCCATCCAGCATCGCCTGCGGGAGCTCATCTTCGCGGTGATGGCGCCCGGAGTGCGCGAGGAGTCGGCGGCCTTCCTCGAGGGCTTCCTGGAGCCGGGCCACACGACGGCCATCGGAAGCGCGGGCTTCCTCGGGCTGCTCTTCTCGGCGGGTTCGCTGCTGCACAACATCGACGTCTCGTTGAACGAGATCTGGGGCGTGAAGAACCACCGCTCCTGGCTGGTGCGCGGGCTCATCTACGCGGGGCTGCTGCTGCTGGGTCCGCTGATGCTGGCCCTCTCGTTCACGGGCTCGGGCGTGGTCCGCTCCTTCCTGGAGGGCACCCACGCTCCGCTCGTCGTGGACCTCTTCGAGCTGCTGTTCGGCGCCCTGTCTCCCGTCATGGCGGCGGGTGGGCTCACCCTGCTCTACTACGTGACGCCCAACACGCACCTGCGCCTGCGCTCGGCGCTCTCGGGCGGGCTGGTGGCGGGCGCGGCCTGGAGCGTGGCGCGGCATGTGTACACGGGAATTGCCGCGTACAGCTTCCGCCACAACCCGCTCTACGCCTCGCTGGGCGCCCTGCCCATGTTCCTCGCGTGGCTGTACGTGGACTGGCTCCTCTTCCTCATCGGCGCCCGCCTCTCGTACGCGGTGGAGCACGCCACGTTCCGGGACTCGCTGTGGGCCTTCGGCGCCCACCCGCGCGCACGGGAGCTGGTGGCCGCCCGGGTGGCCCAGGAGACCACGCTCGTCTGGTTCGACGGTGGACTGCCGCCGCTGCCTCGGGATCTGGCCCTGCGTCTCCGGGTCGCCGAGGCCCTCGTCGAGGAGGTGGTGGACGACCTGGAACGGGCGGGCCTGGTCGAGCGCCACCGGAGGGGCGGCGTCCTGCCAGCCCGCGCTCCGGCCGAGCTCACCCTCGCCGACCTGACGCTCGCCGTGCACGGCGTCTACAACCCCGTGGAGCCCGGGACTCACACGACCCCGCGCGCCCCCGGTTTCGAGGTGCTGGACGCCTTCTTCCGGGAGTCGGACCGGGCGGGGCTCGACGTGCTGCGCCGGACCCGGTGGGTGGACCTCGCCATCCTGGTGCGCCCGGGGCTGGCGGAGGCCCAGGCGGTGACCGCCCCGGCACCCGCTCCGGCCGAGACCGTGACGGGAAGCGGAAATCCGTAACGTTTCTGGGAGGTTGGCGGTCCTCGCGCCTTGCGCGCTGCCTCCGTTCTGTTATGTTTTCGGGATTCGACCACGGGCCAAGCGCCCTGTTTCCGAGGAGTTAGGCGGTTTGCGGGAGCGTGCGATGCTGAAGTCCGATCTGATCAACGTCCTCGTCAACAAGAAGGGGATGACGCAGAAACAGGCCGAGGCCACGGTCGAGACGATCTTCGAGTCCATGAAGGAGGCGCTCTGCCGCGGGGAGAACATCGAGATCCGCGGGCTGGGGGCCTTCCATGTGAAGAACTACCAGGGCTACCAGGGCCGCAATCCGAAGACGGGACAGATCATCCCCGTGAAGCCCAAGCGGGGCCTGCTGTTCCGCACGGGCAAGGAGCTGCGCGACCGGGTCAACCGGCCGGCGCCCCAGACGCCGCAGTCCGACATCTCGTTCGACCCCAAGAGTGGCAGCGGCACCTACTAACCCCCGCTCAACGCCCCAGGGGCACGGGTGACAGCCGCCCCAACGGGCGGATCTGCAGGTTCATGTCCAGCTCGCCATAGGTGAGCACCGCGACGTCCGGGAAGGCGCCCTCGCACAGCTTGCGCAGGGTCCGCCGGACGTCGGGCGCGGTGAGCAGCACCGTCTGCCCGCCCGTGGCGAGGTGCTTCACCCCCTCCAGGATCTCCGCCACCCGCTCGGGCGAGGGCGCCGGCCCACGTGGCCCGCCGGAGCGCAGCGTCTCCTCGATCTCCGGATCCACCAGGTAGGCGAAGAGCGGCCCGGACGGGGCGAACTTGTGGCTGAGGTAGCGGGACAGCGCCTGGCGGCAGCGCTCGGCCAGGGCCGTGGCATCCCCCTCGGTCGTGGGAGCCACCAGCGCCTCGAGGATGGCGCGCATGTTGCGGATGCTCACCTGCTCCTCCACGAGCTTGCGCAACACCTCGGTGAGCAGCGGCAGCGGGACCTTCTGGAGCGCTTCCTTCACCAGCGTGGGCGCCTGGGCCTCGAGCCCGTCCAACAGCCCCTGCACCTCCTGGATGCCGAGGAACCCCGCCGTGCGGGCGCGGATGATGCTCCGCAGGTGCTCGGCGATGAGGTCTCCCGCGCTCCGGAGCGGCACCTGCGCCATCTCCAGGCGGGCACGCGCCTCCGCCAACACGCGGCTGATGGGCTTGCCCGTGGAGGGCTCCATCGTGGGCTCCGCCTTCAGCTCCAGGAAGGCCAGCTCCTCCGGCTGCGCCAGCGCATAGAGCGCCCCGGGCACCACCTGCCCCATCGCCGCGGGCACCTCGTCGATCAGGATGCGGTAGGTCCCCGCCGGCAGATAGGCGGCCTCGGTCCGCACCCGGATGCCCGGCACGCGCACGCCCAACTCGTAGAAGAGCTCGTCCCTTATCCGGTTGAGCACCTGGTGCACGAACGCGCCCCCCTGCTCCTGGGCCAGCGGGGTGAGGTCCGGCGCGAGGTCCACCGTCAGCGGGGCCACCCCCACCGGAGCCACCGTGCTCTCGGGAGGCGCTCCCGGCCCGCCCTGCGCCGCCTCCCCTGCTTCGGCTCTGCCCTCGGCCTGCGCCGTGGCGGCGTCCTCCTCCGCCGCGGCAGCCTTCATCCCCGCGAGGGAATGCGCGAGTCCTCCCAGGGCTGCTCCCAGCCCGAGAAACGTCAGGTGCGGCATCCCCGGCATCGCGGCGAGGGCCACGCAGAGCCCGGCCACCACCCAGAGCGCCTTGGCCTCGCCGAAGAGCTGCGCGCCAATCTCCGCACCGAGCGAGTCGTCCTCCTTCTCCGAGGCCACGCGCGTGACGACGAGGCCCGCCGCCACCGCGATGCACAGCGAGGGAATCTGCGACACCAGCCCGTCACCGATGGCGATGAGGGCATAGGTAGAGGCCGCGTCCGCCATGCTCATCCCGTTCTGCAGGATGCCGATGCAGATGCCGCCCAGGAGGTTCACCGCGACGATGACCAGGCCGGCGATGACGTCTCCCTTCACGAACTTCATCGCGCCATCCATCGCGCCGAACATCTGTGACTCGCGCTCCAGGTTCCGGCGCCGGCGGCGGGCCTGCGCCTGATCGATGGCTCCCGCGCGCAGGTCCGCGTCGATGGACATCTGCTTGCCCGGCATCGCATCCAGGGTGAAGCGCGCGGAGACCTCGGCCACGCGCTCGGCGCCCTTGGCCACCACGAGGAACTGCACCAGCGTGAGGATGGCGAAGATGACCGCGCCGACGACGTAGTCCCCTCGCACCACGAACTCGCCGAAGGCCTGGATGACCTCTCCCGCATGTCCCTCCGCGAGCGCCAGCCGCGTGGACGACACGTTGAGCGAGAGCCGGAAGAGCGTGGTGAACAGCAGCAGCGTCGGGAAGGACGTCACCTTCAGCGCGTCCCGGGCGTAGAGCGCCGCCACCAGCAGCGCCACCGCCGCCGCCAGGTTGATGGCCAGCCCCAGGTCCAGCAGCCAGGGCGGCAGCGGGATGATCAGCGCACCGAGCACCGCGGCCATCGCCGCCGCGAGCACCACATCCGAGGACTTGCGAGCCCTCATGAGAATCTTCATCAGTCGGTTCATGACGTCTGCCTCCGTGGATGGTCGTCCACGTCCTGCGACTCCTGCGCGACCCGGAGGACCGCCGCGGCGGCCTGGTACAGCTCCTCGGGGATCTCCTCCCCGACGTCGTAGTGGATGAGGCTGCGGGCCAGCGGCACGTCCCGGACCACCGGGATTCCGAGCCGCTCGGCCTCGCGCCTCAGTGCGAGCGCGTCCATCTCTCGCCCCTTGGCGACGAGGTAGGGCGCATCACACTCTTCCGTGGCATAGCGGAGCGCGATCGCGATGTGCGTGGGGTTGACGACCACGACGCTCGCCTTCTGCACTCCACGTGCCGGGCCTCCCGCGGCCAACTGGCGGTGCAGCGCCTTGCGCTGGTTCTTGTGGTGCGGGTCGCCCTCGCTCTCCTTGTGCTCCCGCTTCACCTCCTCGCGCGTCATCATCAAGTCCTTCACGTGCTTGCGGCGCGCGAGCGCGTAGTCCCCCACCCCCAGCACCACGAGGACCCACGCGAGCCGCAGGGTGAGCGGCCCGAGCCGGCCCAGGAGGTGCTCCAGCCCTAGCGGACCCTCCAGCCAGGCCGTGCGAAGCACGTCCGGTCCGGCCTCCACGGCCGCGCTCCAGACGAGCCACACCACCACCGCGGTCACGAGCAGCGCCTTGCCCAGCTCGATGAGCGGTTTCACGCTGAAGAGCTTCTTCAGGCCCTCCGCCGGGTTGATGCGCTCGAGCTTGGGCATCACGTGCTCCGTGTTCAGCTCGAAGCCCACCGTGGCCACGGACACCGCGAGCGATGCCAGCAATGCGCCACCGAGCGCGGGCCCCACCAGGAGCGCCATCAACCCCACCGCTTCCTGCAACGCGCCCGTGGGCTCCTGATGCAGCATCAAGCGGGCCGTCCACTCCTTCAGCCTCGCGAAACCAGCGGGTGCCGACGCCGTGAGGCCGAGCAGCCCCCCGAGTGTCACCACGCTGGAGGACAGCAGACGGCTGCGCGGAATCTGCCCCTTGCGGCGTGCCTCGCGCAGACGCTTCGCCGAGGGTTGTTCCGTCTTCTCGCTCACCGCGCCACCTCGCCCAGCCGGAACAGCGCGCCGTCCACCGAGAGGAAACCCGCGAGCAGCCGCTCACAGAGGATGCCCACCGCGAGCCACAGCAATGCGCCTCCGGCCAGGATGCGCAGCGGCGCCCCCAGGTCCTGGAGGTTCACCTGGGGCGCGGCGCGCGACACCATGCCCAACAGACAGTCCACCGCCATCACCGCCGCGGCGATGGGCGCTCCCACCGCGAGCCCCGTGGCCATCGCGCCCCCAGCGAGCCCCACCACATGCATCACCGCCGCTTCGGTGGGCACGTACGCGCCGAGCCTCACCCACCCGAAGCCACGCACCAGTCCCGAGAGCACGACGGGCATCAGTCCTCCCGTCACCACCAGTCCGACGAGGAGTTGGTAGAGCGCATCCCCCGTGGCGGACTCGCGCGTCCCGGCCACGGGCAGGCTCGCCTCCGCCGAGGTGCCCCGGAACAGGTCGATGAAGCGCCCGCCCATCCGCGCCGCGTCGAAGGGCAGCGCCGCCACCAGCCCCACGGACGTGCCGTAGGTGAGCTCCTTCATCGCCAGGGCGGCCAGCTGCATCGGCGTCTCCACCGGCTCCGGCAGGGACACTCCCGCCACATGGTGCAGGAAGAGCGCGAGGCTCAGCACCAGGGCGAGCTTCACCGTCGTCGGAGCCGCCTGTCCCCCCAGAAGAGGACAGAGGAAAGCCACCGGCAGCAGCCGCGCGGAGCACAAGGCCACCGCCACCATGCTCGGTCCCAATATCGTCAGCTGTGCGCGAAGCAACTCGAGGTTCACCCGCCTACCTCCGCGATGACCCTCAGCACGTGATGCGCGAAGAGCGTGAGCTGACCGGCGATCCACGGCCCGGCCACCACCAGCGCCAGCACCGCCGCGCACAGCTTGGGCACCACCGTGAGGGTGCTCTCCTGGAGTTGCGTGGTGGCCTGGAAGAGGCTCATCAGGAAACCCACCACCAGACTGGCTCCAACGGGCGGCAGGGAGGCGAGCACCATCAGCAGCAGCGCCTCGCGGCCCAGTGCGAGCAGGACGTCCTGGGTCATGGCATCACCGGTAACCGAGGATGAGGCCTCGCGCGAGCAGCGCCCAGCCATCCACGGCCACGAAGAGAAGGATCTTGAAGGGCAGGCTCACCTGGCTCGGCGACAATGACTGCATCCCGAGCGCGAGCAAGATGTTGGCGATGACCATGTCCAGCACCAGGAACGGGAGGAAGACGAGGAAGCCAATCTGGAAGGCCTCCGTCAGCTCGGTGATGACGAAGGCCGGAATGACCACGAAGAGATCGTCCTCGTGGACCTGGCCCGCCTCCTCTGGCGGCCGCAGCTCGCGCGCCAGGTCCACGAAACGGGCCCGCTCCTCCGGGCTGCCATGCTTCACCAGGAAGGCGCGCAGCGGCTCGGTCACCCTCCCCGCCGCGCTGATGATCTGCGCACCCGAGCCGACGTCCTGGTAGACGGCCTGCCCCACGTCGTACATGCGCTCCATCACCGGCGCCATGATGTGCCCCGTCAGCACCGCGGCCAGCCCCGTGAGCACGATGGTGGGCGGCGCCTGCTGCGTTCCCATCGCCGAGCGCGCCAGCGACAGCACCACGGCGATCTTCGAGAAGCTCGTCAGCATCAGCACCGCGAAAGGCAGCAGCGACATCCCTGCCAGCATCCCCATCATCGACAGCGGGCTGCCGGCGAAGGACATCTGCGAGAGCGGCGCCTCCGCAGCCGAGGCCGACCCGGGAACGAGCACGCCCAGCACGAGCAACGCGCGGCTCATGACAGGGTCTCCTTCTCGTAGGTGCGGGCCACCGCGCGCCGCTTCGACCGGGTCTTCACTCGCACCGGTGTGTGCGCCCGGCGGATCTCCGCGAAGGAGTCTCCGAAAGCCACGAGGTACTGGCTTCCCTCCACCTCCACCAGTGCCAGTCCACAGCGTTGCGACAGGCCCGTCCTCGACACCACCCGCATGCGCTCGGTGAGCGCGAACCGGACGTCGGACCGGCGACGCCGCACGAGCCACCATCCCAGGCCCGCCAGGGCCGCGGCTCCCAACAGCCCACGGGCCAACACGGCCGCTGACACGCCTCCCAGCGGGGCCAGCGCGGACAGCCCGAGCACGAGCCCCAGTGCCAGGAGCAGCTTGTTGCGCGGAGACATTGCGTCGAACACGGTCTTCATGGGCGCGCTCATGGCAGCAGGGTGAGGATCCGGGCCCCCACCTCGCCCTCGATGTCCACCAGCTCCGCCCGGGCCACCGCCCGGTCGCCCACGCGCAGCAGCACCGGCTCGCTCGCGTTGATGTGCAGCGGCAGCAGCGCCCCCGGCTTCAACACCGCCAGCTCCGAGACGGGCAGCAGCAGCCGCGTCAGCTCGATCTCCACTTCCACCGGCAGCGGGGGCATTCCCTCGCTCCGCTCGATTACGGTCGCCATGTCCGACTCCTGGAAAAGTCCGCGCCTGCGCGCGTGGTTCAACGAGAAACCCTCGGGGGTGAAGTCACCCGTCAGCTCGAAGCCGCGCAGGACGAGACGCCCGGACCCCGACAGCTCCGTGCCCTCCTGGCGCAGCCCCTCGAAGAGAACGACGTCCCCCGGCCCGAGCGACTCCAACGCCTTGCCCGGCAGGGACGTGCTGCCCACGAAGCAGCGGGCCTCCAACCGCGCCGCCAGCACCTCGGGCGCGAGCTCCGCGTCATGCTCCGCTGGCAGCTCCTTCAGCACGCCTTCGAGCACCACCGCGGGCAGCACCAGCCGTCCACCCGCCGTCGTCTGCCCCACCGTCACCGTCAGCTCCACACCCAGATGGCGCTGCCGGGCATCGAGCCGCGCCAGGGCCTCCGTGCGATTCATCGTCACCGCCACGAGGCGCGGGCCGAACCACCGGTGCAGCTCCCCCTGGCCGCGCAGCGCGTACAGCGCCGACATGCCCAGGAAGGCGAAGGACGCCTCCTCCAGGCGCGTCAGCTCCGTGATGGGGCCCGGCTTCGTCCCCGCCCCCGCCATGCGCTCCAGCGCGGCGAAGAGCACCGGCGGCTCCAGCTCCAGCACCGCCGTTCCTCCTGTCGCCGACAGGTCCACCAGGGCGAAGGCCGCCGTGTGCGCCAGCCCCGCCGCCGGCATCACCACCGCCTCCAGCAATCGCGCCTCCGCTCGCACGGGGCACCCCAGCTCCCGGCCGAGCGCGTCGCACACGCCCTGGAGCGCCTGCCGCGCGAGCCGCACCACCTGGGGCCGCTCGTTCAGTGTCACGTGGGCCCGCGCCAGCCGGCGCGTGCCGAGCCGGCGCAGCGTCATGGGCTTCAACGTCGTGGGCTGACTGCTCTCTCCAAGAGGACTCTGCATGGTTCGCTCCGTGCCGCGGACGCACCGCTCCTGTTCACGGCCGATGCCAACGGCCGTGCTCGCGAAAACGAGGGGTTGGATGTCAGGGTCCGTCCCGGCTCGGGACGGGGAGTCTCAGCGCGTGGCTTCGCGGAGGAGCCGCTCGGCCAGCGCGCACACCGCCGGGGTGGCCGCCGCGCCGGACGGTTCCACCTGCCGCTCCGGGAAGAGGCTGCGGTGATAGGGCGGCAGCCTCCGGAAGAGCTCCCGCCGCAGCACCTCCGGGGCCTCCTCCATCACCGCCCGCAGCCGCGCCGCCGCATCCGTCCGTACTCCGAATTCCACCGCCACCCGCGCCTGCCGCCTCGCCGAGGAGAGCGCGGAGAAGCCGGCCAGGTGGTTCTTCGCCTCCCGCACCTCTGGCTCCCTCAAGCCCTCGAGCAGTGCCCCCGCCCGCTCCCGCCCGAAGACGAGCGCCACCAGGGCAATCCGATCCAGGGGCAACGCCACCGGAGGCGGGCACTTCACCGGCTCCGGGTGCGCCAACTTCTTCGCGGGCTCCGGCGGCGGATTCCGGGGAGCCCGGACCGCCACCGTCTGCTCCGGCCCTGGCGTCTTCGCGCCAGGACGTTCGATGCGCGTCGCTTCCATGTCTCACCCTCCCAGGAAGCTCACGCCACCTTGCGTGCGGCCCCGGGTGTCACTACCGGACGCGTGGGGGCCGGCGGAGCTGCGGGCTTCGCTTCCGCCCTCGCCCGGTAGTGCCGCAGACGCAGCGTCATGAGGATCAACCCCACCGACAGCCCCGTGACCACCAGGGACAGCACCGCCAGCAGCACCCGCAGCCGCGTCAGCGGAGACGCCCCCGGCGGGGGAGCCACCACCCGCGTGGATACCTCGTCCACCATGAGAGACACCGACTCGGAGGAGAGCCCCTCCACGCCTCCCGCGAGGAGCGAGCGCAGCAGCTCCCGCGAGCCCTTGATCGTCTCCGCGTAGCCGGGCGCCACGCGCAGCATCGCCGAGGCCTTCGACGGCACTGGCGGCTGTCCCGGCCTCGGCGGCGGCGGCACCACCAGGTGCACGCGCGCGAGGATGACCCCCTCCACTGTCTGGAGCGTCTTCTCCAGCCCCTGCTCCATCACCCTCACCCGGCAGAGCTGCTCCTCCACCGGCGTCCGCACCAGCCCGCCTCCACCGAAGACGTCACAACCCTCGTCCGCCTTGGGCCTCGGCAGCCCCAGCTCCGCGAGGATGCGCACCGCGTCCGAGGACTGCTCCTCCGTCACCTCGATGGCCCACGTGGGCTTCTTGCCCGCCTCGGGCACCTTGCGCGCATCGAGCCCCCGCTCGACGAGCACCGTCTGCAACTCGTTGGCCTGGCGCTCGTCCAGGCCGTGCTGGATGCGCTCCCTGCACCCCGTGGCACACAGGAGCAGCAGGAAGAGACAGCGTCGGAAGTCCATGGGAGTCCTCACACCTGGGTCTGCAGCACCTGCTTGACGCCACCGGTCGCCTTCTCGACGACCTTCCCGGCGAGATCGAGCTCCTGGCTCGCCCGGTACACGTGGGCCTGGACGGCCAGCAGCTCCGCAGGAGAGAACGACCTCCCGGACTCGGCCAGCGCCAGGAGGTTGTCCAACCGCTTCTGCGCCTCGGTCACCCGGTCCAGCACCTGCACCGCCTGCTGGGACCTCGCCGCCTGCACCGAGTCCAACCGCCCACCCGCCTGCACCTCCGACGTGCCTCCCGTGGCCTTCCCCACCCCCTCCGCCTTGCACGTCCCGCGCGCTGCCTCCGTCTTGTCCGTGGAGGCCAGCTGTGGCGTACCCTCGGTGGCGACCCGGGGCCCCGGCTGCTTCGCCGGGCCCTTCACCCCCTCCAGCACCTCGCCGAACCGCGCCTTCCCCGAGGGCTCCAGCGCGGGCGTCGCTCCCGCCCCGCCAATCGCCCCCACCTTGTCGATGGCCATGGCTCGCCCCTACCGGATGTTGTTGATGGCGGCCTTCGCCGAGTCGTGGCGCACCTTCATGATGTTGGAGATGGCGTTGTGCGCCCGGCTCTCCGCCTGCATCTCGTTCTGCAGGTTCATGTAGGCCAGGTTCATCTTCATCCCCTCGGCCTGCATCTCCCGCTGCGCCGCGAGCAGGTCCCACGGCTCTCCCCCTCCCGCGGTGCCGCCCACTCCTCCCGCGCCCCCCGCCCCGGGCAGCGCCGATGCTCCCCCGACGGACGACGCCGTCGACGACACCACCGAGCTGACGCTCGCCACCGCCGCGCTCACCATCGGCGCCCCCGGCATCATCGACGCCGCGATTCCCGCCCCCGCCTTCACCACCTCCTGCGCCGTCCGCGCGAACACCGTGCCGAAGTCGTTCCGCGGCGTCTGCCTCGCCACGGTGGGGGTGATGGACAGCGAGCCAATCCGATTGCCGTTCTCCACGTGAAACCTCCTGCGCTTGGGATGCGCAGGGGCTTCTTCAGCCGGCGTGCCAACGGGCGGGCGGCGTCTTCCCGGGCACATGGCAGCGCCCCCACCCGCCCAACCCTCCACATCGTGGAGCTCGCATCCGCGCGCGTGGACGGTCAGCGGGCGCCCGCGGGACCCGGACGAAAAGTTGCGACCCCCCAGGGCTGCTCCACACTGTAGCTCCCTGTCGCACCCCGAGGAGTTTCCCCATGACGCCGTCCAACACTCCGCTCCGCCCCCAGGAGCGCTACCACCCGCGCGTGGACGCCAACTGGATGGTGAAGGTGCACCTGGGCGAGCGCACCGTGCTCGTCAAGGCGCGCGACCTGTCCATGGCGGGCCTGTTCCTCCACGGCCACCCTCCCGACACCACCCAGCAGCTGTCCCTCACGCTGCCGCTGCCCGGCATCGGGGACATCACCGCCACGTGCAATGTCGTCCGCCGCGCCGCGCATGGCGTGGCGCTCGAGTTCGCAGACCTGGATTGGGATCACTTCCTGCTGCTGGCGCGCTACCTCCACCCGCGCCTGCCCTGAGCCGGGCCCGGCCTCAGGCCACCCGGCGCAGCCTGTCCACCAGCGCCATCAGCTCCGCGCCCTTGAAGGGCTTCTGGATGTAGCCATCCGCTCCCGCCATGGTGGCGCTCTCCATGTCCGACTTCTTGGACTTGGCCGTGAGCATGTAGACGGGCACCTTCGACGTCGACGGGTCGCTCTTGAGCATCCGGCACACCGAGATGCCGTCCAGCTGCGGCAGCACCACGTCCATCAGCACGAGCTGGAAGGGGCGGCTCTTGGCCAGCTTCAACCCCTCGATGCCATTGGCGGCGCACACGACCTCCACGGCCCCGTCGCTCAACATGGAACGCACGAGCTCCCGGATGACGGGCTCGTCCTCGACCAGGAGGATGTGGAAGGGATTCTGCAGGTTGGCAGCCATGGGACTCACTCGTATGCGAGCGCCTCCACCACGTTCAGGGTGGCGGCACGACGCGCAGGATACAGCCCGGCCATGATGGCGCACAGGGTGGATGCAACCCCCATGACAACGGCCAGCCGGGCAGGAAAAATATAGGGAAAGCTCCACCCCGTGGCCTGACCGCCTACCACGTCGGTGATGAGGACCCCCATCCAGAGCCCCGCCAGCGCTCCGATGAGCCCTCCTGACAGGCCGATGAAGGCCGCCTCCCCGACGAACAGCCGGACGATGTGGGAGCGGGCCGCCCCCACCGCCCTCAACAGGCCAATCTCCCGGGTCCGGTCCAACACCGCCGCCAGCAGCGTGTTGACCACCCCCAGCAGCGCCAGCAGCACCGCAACCACCTCCATCGCGTAGGAGACGGAGAAGGCCTCGTCGATGAGCGCGGTGGCCTCCTGGCGCAGGTCCGCGTTGCTCAGCACGTAGAGCTGGTGCTGCTCGCCCCACCGCTCGGTGATGGTGCGGCGCAGCTCGTCCAGGCGCGAGCGGTCCGCCAGGTACAGCTCGAAGGTGTCCACCCGGTCGTCCTGGAAGTGCGCCTGGTACACCTCGCGCGCCAGGAAGACGACGCCCTGGTCCGAGGTGTAGTCCACCGCCACCCCGGCCACCGTGTAGGTGCGCGCCCCCGTGGGCGTGGACATCTCGAAGGTGTCCTCCACGTGCAGCTCCCGGCGGCGCGAGAGGTTCTCCGAGATGAGGACCCGCCCGGCCAGCCGCTCCTCTCGCGTGGGCAGGCGGCCCTCCAGCAGCTGGGGCTTGCCGTAACGCTCGTAGATTTCGGGGATGAGGGAGATGACGTAGGCGCGCAGGCCGAGCACGTCGTGGGGCAGCACGCGGACCCGGTCCACCTGGGACACGCCCGGCAGCGCCGCCAGCTCCTCCGCCAGCTCCGGCGCCATGGGCTGGTTGCGGCTGCCCGCGATGCGCGCCGCCGAGGTGAGGAAGAGGTCCGCCGGCACCGACTGGTCCAGCCACCGGTGTGCCGCCGAGCGGAAGGAGCCCACGAAGCCGGCGATGCACACCGACATGGCCACGCCAATGGCCAGCGCGGACACGGGCACGGCCGTGCGCGCGGGGGCTCGGGCGAAGTTGTCCGCCGCCAGCCGGCCACTCACCCCCAGCAGCGCCTCGCCCGGGCGGTGGTAGACGTGCCACAGCAGGCGCAGCACCCCCGGGGCGAGCAGCGTGGTGCCCGCCAGCACGAGGAAGATGGAGATGTAGCCGCCCACCGGCAGGTTCTCCACCGGGGCGGGCAGCCACGTGGCCGGATACACGAGCAGCAGGCACCCCACGCCGAGCAGCGTGGACAGGCGCGAGCTGCCCACTCCCGCGCCCTGGGCCGCGTCCCGGCGCAGCGCCTCCACCGGGAGCACGCTCGAGGCCTGCAGCGCCGGCTTCAGGGCCGCGAGGCCACTGCCCAGCACGCCGAGCGCCACGCCCAGCCCCAGCTCCACCGGGCCCACCGTCACGTCCCGCGCGTTCACCTGGATGTAGAGGCTGGAGATGGCTCCGGACACCCAACCGATGGCGAGCCGCCCGAGCAGCACCCCCAGCGGCAGCCCCAGCACCGTCCCCACCCCGCCCAGCACCAGCGCCTCCAGCGTGAAGAGGGCCCGGATGCGCAGGCGCGTGGCCCCCAGCGCCCGCAGCGTCCCAATCTCCCGGCGCCGCTGCACCACGCTGATGGCGATGGTGTTGTAGACGAGGAACACCCCCACCAGCAGCGCCACCCCGGAGCCCAGGTTCAGCCCCATCTGGAAGCTGCGCACCATGGTGGCCACCGAGCCGCCCCGGAGCGACGGGCGCTCCACCTCGAAGCCTCCGCCCAGGGTTGTCCGCAGGCGCTCGCGCACCGCGTCCACGCCCACCAACGGGTCCACCGCCACGTCGATCCGGTCCAGCGTCCGCTCGCGCCCGAAGGCCGCCTGCGCCGACGCCATGTCCATCACGCCCACCGAGCCGCCAAAGGCCTTCACCGGCCCCGACTCGCGGATGAGCGCGTGCACCACGAAGTCCTGGGGCCCGCTCCCAGTGAGGAGCTGGAAGCCGTCCCCCACCTTCAACCCACGCTCGCGCGCGAAGCGCTCCGAGACGAGCATCCGGTCCGTCGAGTTGAGGAACTCCAGGTCATCCGACAGCGCGCCCAGGTCCCGGTCCACGCCCTCGTAGGTGCGGAAGTGGCCGTCATCCAGCAGGTCCACCCCCATCACGTAGAGGCGCTCGCCCGGCGCGCCCTTCACCGGGACGATCACCGTCAGCGCCCCCGAGGCGTGCGCCACCCCGGGCACCGCCCGCACCCGCTCCAGCACGGACTCGTCGAAGCCCACCTGCGTGCCCGCCACCGTGAGTTCCGCCTTCCCCGCGATGGCATCCACCGTCGAGCGGAAGGCGTCCAGCACCGAGCCGTTGATGGACATCACCCCCACCATGGTGGCCACCCCCACGGCCACGCCCAGCACCGTGAGGCCGGTGCGCAGCGGGGCACCCAGGACGTGACGCAGGGAGACGAGCCGGAGCAGCGAGAGCATGTCGCGCCCACCTTATCCCCTCCGCCCTGGCCTGGGGTGCTCGGATGAAGGGCAGGCAGGCACCTCCTCCCCGGCGCTTTGCTTCCTGCCCCTGGAGGCGTGAGGTAGCGTCGGCGCGCACATCACAGGGGAGGGGCCAGTGAGAGTCGCCGCACTGCAGGGCTTCGCGGGCAATGAGCGTTTCGAGGTCAGGCGCACCTTGGGCGCCGGCGGTTTCGGCATCGTGTGCGAGGCGTTGGATCGGCGCACGGGCTCCGTGGTGGCCCTCAAGACGCTGCACCATGCCGCCCCCGGGGCGCTCTACCGCTTCAAGCAGGAGTTCCGCCTCCTCACGGAGATCGTCCACCCCAACCTCGTCACCCTCTACGAGCTGTTCTCCGAGGGCTCCACCTGGTTCTTCACCATGGAGCTCATCGAGGGCCACGCCTTCCTCGACTACCTGCACCTGCGGCCCTCGGAGGGGAGCTCGGCGCTCTCCACTCCCGACGAGGACACCGCCACCAGCCCCCTGCGCCACCCGGCGCGGAACACCGGCGCGAGCCACTCGTCCCCCGACGAGGACACCGCCACCAGCTTCGACGCCACCACCGGCTCCCAGGCCCCCGTCCTCCCCGCCGCCCCCACCCGCACCGTCGACGCCGAGCGCCTGCGCGGGGTGTTCCGCGAGCTCGTCCAGGGCCTGCGCGCCCTCCACTCCTCCGGGCTCGTCCACCGCGACCTCAAGCCCTCCAACGTCCGCGTCACGCCCCAGGGCCGCGTCGTCATCCTCGACTTCGGGCTCGCCAAGCCGCTGATGTTCCCCTCCGCCACGATGGGCTCCCCCGAGCCCCTCGCCGGCTCCCCCCCGTACATGGCCCCCGAGCAGTGGGACCTCCAGCCCTCCACCGAGGCCACCGACTGGTACTCGGTGGGCGTGATGCTCTACGAGTGCCTCACCGGGCAGCGGCCCTTCTCCGGGAACATGCAGGAGATGCGGCAGGCCCAGCGGCGGGGCTTGCCCCCCATCTCGCGCTTCGTGGCGGACCCGCCCGCCGACCTCGTCTCCCTCTGCGAGGACCTGCTCCGCGAGGACCCCGCCTCCCGCCCCTCCGGTGCCGAGGTCATGCGCCGGCTCGGCGGGAGTGGCACCCCCGAGGCTCCCGCCCCCACCCCTCGCGAGTTCCACCTGGTGGGCCGCGAGAAGGAGCTGGCCACGCTGCGCGCCGCCGCCTCGCGCAGCGCCGCGGGCGAGACGGTGCTGGCCCGCGTCCACGGCCTGGCCGGACTGGGCAAGAGCGCCCTGCTCGAGGCCTTCGCCCAGGAGCTGCGCCGCGAGGAACGCGCCCTCGTCGTCTCCGGCCGCTGCTACGAGCGCGAGTCCGTTCCGTACAAGGCCCTCGACAGCCTGATGGACTCGCTCAGCCGCGCCATCTCCCAGCTCCCCCGCGAGCTGATGCACGAGGTCCTCCCCGAGCACTTCCAGGCCCTCACCCGCCTCTTCCCCGTCCTCCGGCTCAACGAGAACGCCCTCGCGCACGAGCACGAGTCCCTTCCGGAGGATCCCCTCCAGGCCCGTGCCCTCGCCGTGCGCGTGCTGAAGGAGTTGCTGCGGCGGCTCGCCTCGCACAAGCCCCTGGTGCTGCTGCTGGACGACCTCCAGTGGGGCGACCTCGACAGCGCCCGCTTCCTCGCGGAGCTGCTCTCGCCGCCCTTCGCGCCGCCCCTGCTGCTGGTGCTCAGCTACCGGAGCGACGAGGCCGCCAACAGTCCATGCCTGGAGGCACTGCGCCAACTGTTGGAGCCCCTGTCGTGGACCGTCGCGCCCGTGGAGGTGGCCCTGCCGCCCCTGTCACCCGAGGACTCCGCGCGTCTCGCCCTGGAGCGGCTGGGCGTGGAGGACGCCACGGCGCGCGCCCAGGCCGAGCGCATCGCCCGGGAGGCCGGAGGCAGCCCGCTGCTCGCCGAGGAGTTCGTCCGCTACGTCACCTCGGACGGGGAGCGCGCCACCTCGGGAGAGCTGTCGCTCGGCCGGGTCGTCGATGCCCGCGTCCACCAGTTGCCCGATGGTGCGCGTCAGCTCCTCGAGCTCCTCGCCGTGGCCGGTCATCCCCTGGAACAGACGCTCGCGCTGGACGCGGCCCGGCCCTCGAAGGCCACGCTGTCGTCGCTCGCCGTGCTGCGCTCCGCCCACCTGCTCCGCACCCGCGCGACTCCCGGCGGCGTGGACCTGGAGGTGAGCCATGACCGCATCCGCGAGCGGCTCGTGGAGACGCTCCAGGCCCCCGCCATCCAGGGCCACCACCGCCGGCTCGCCGATGTGCTGGAAGCCCAGCCCCAGCCGGATCCCGAGCGGCTCGCGCTGCACCTCCATGGAGCGGGCGAACCCGTCCGGGCCTCCCTCTACGCCCTCAGCGCCGCCGAGCGCGCCCGCGAGGCACTGGCCTTCGCCCGGGCCGCGGAGCTGTATGGCCTCGCCCTCGAGTGGAGCCAGGGCACCCAGGTCTCCGGCCTGCCCCCGCGCCGTGAGCTGGAGCGCGCCCGCGCCGAGGCCCTCGCGCTCGCCGGCCGTGGCACCGAGGCCGCGCCCCTCTTCCTCCGCCTCGCCGAGGATGCCCCTGCCCACGAGTGGCTGGAGCTCCAGTGCCGCGCCATCGAGCACTACATGGTGGGCGGGCGCATCGACGATGGCACCGCGCTGCTCGGACCCGTGCTCGAGCGGCTCGGCCTGAGCTACCCGCGCTCCACGGCCCGGACGCTGCTGGAGGTCGTCTGGCTGCTGGCACGGCTCAAGCTGCGTGGCATCGAATTCACCGAGCGCCCCGAGTCCGAGGTGCCCCCCCTCCAGCTCCAGCGCATCGATCTGCTCTGGGCGCTGGGACGGGCGCTGCTCAACGTGGAGCCCACGCGCGGCATGCTCTTCCTGCTCCGGGGCTTGCTGCTGGCGCTCGAGGCGGGAGAGCCCCAGCGCGTGGCCCGGCCGCTGATCGCCTTCGGCGGCAACTGGCTGTTCCAGGGCTCCCCGGGCGCGCTGGAGTCGGGCACCCGGGACCTCGAGCGCGGCGCGGAGCTGGCGCAGCGGCTGGAGTCGCCGGAGCTGCTCGGCCTGACGGACATCTTCCGCGGCGTCCGCTCGTTCACCGTGGGGCAGTGGGCCGACGCGCTCGCCCACGCGGATGCCGGCCTGGAGCGGATGCGCAAGAGCCGCCGGGACACCCTGTGGGAAGGCGGCATGGCGCGCACCATGGCCATGCTCACCCTGGACACCACGCACCGGATGACCGAGCTGCGCGAGCGCGGCGGAGACTGGTACCGCGTGGCCGTGGAGCAGGGGGACGCGTACTCGCAGATGACGGCGCTGCTGGGCACCGGCATGGGACTGCTCGCCACCGGAGACGCGGAAGGGGCCTGCCAGCGCATGCGGGAGATCGCCGCCGCCTGGCCCCGCACGGGCACCATCCAGCACCTCTCCGTCTTCCTCGTGGAGGCCTGGGCGGACCTCTACCAGGGACAGCACGCACGGGCCTGGCAGCGCATCACCCAGACGTGGCCCAAGGTGAAGTCCGCGCAGCTCCTGCGCGCCCTGGTGGGCCGCATGAAGATGTACACCCTGCGCGCATGCGGCGCGCTCGCGCACGCCGAGCACGACGCGGGCCTCCGGCAGAAGCTGCTCGCGAGCGCCGAGAAGGACGTGGAGCTCCTCTCGCGCCAGGGGCGCAGTGACTCCGTCCCGGTGGCCCACCTGCTCCGGGCCAGCATCGCCCGGCTCCGCGGGGACACGGCGGGAGCGCGCTCGCACCTGTCCTCGGCCCTCGAGGGCTTCGACGCCGCGGGCATGGCGGTCCACGCGGCCATCGCCCGCCACCACCAGGGAGGCCTCATCGGCGGAGACGAGGGCCGTGCCCTGGTGGAGGCCGCCCATGCGGTGATGACGGCCCACGGCATCGCCGAGCCCGCGCGCTGGGCCTCCACCTTCGCTCCTGGCTTCTCGTCCCAAGGCGCTCGATGAGCTGGCTCTTCCTGCTGCCGCTGGCGCCACTCGCCCTGGCCACCGCCTCGACGCCGGAGTCCGTGGACGGTGGCACGCCCGTCCCCTACGCCACCCAGCCTGATCTCCAGAGCTCGCCCATGGGCTTCTACGAGACCGGGCTCGCCCTGGCCGACATCAACCGCGACGGCTACCCGGATCTCATCACCGCGAGCGGGAACGATCAGGGACTCCAGCCGCTCGCCGTCTACCTGAACACCCAGAAGGACAACTTCTTCAACGCGACGCAACGGCCAGACTGGACCTCCGCGGATTCGGACGCCCACATGAACCTCGCCGTGGGGGACATCAACGGCGATGGCTGGCTGGATGTCGCGGTGTCCACCCTCGCACCGCCCCTGGGCAGCGGCGGCGTCAAGGTCTACTTCAACCGGCGCGGCACCCTGGAGAAGAGTCCCTCCTTCCGCTCGAAGGATCTCTACAACTCGTTCGCCTGCGCGCTGGGGGACGCCAACGGGGATGGCCGCCTGGACCTGGCCACGTCGGACATGTCGCCCCTGGCCGGTGGCTCGGCGCGCATCTACTTCAACCAGGGCGGGACCCTCTCCTCCAGGCCCGGCTGGCGCTCGAAGCCCGGAGGCTTCGGTGGCGGCATTCTCTTCACCGACGTGCAGCAGGATGGGTTCCTGGACCTGGTGGTCGGCACGCCCCAGGTGATGGTGTTCCCGGGAAGCGCGGGCGCGGACGGCGGCATCTCCCTGCCCACCATGCCCGGCTGGAGCTCCCAGGAGGGAGACCTGGTGCCCTATGTCTCCGCGGGGCCCGTGGGCACGCAGGGAACGTGGACCCTCGTCGTCTCACGCAACAACGTGCAGGGCTTCATGAGCGGCGATGCGGGCACCCCGCCCCGCTACGAGGCCTATGTCCCCGCGCCCGATGCCGGCCAGCCCGTGTGGACCTCCACGCCCATCAACCTCGGCTCGGGCGTGAAGCTGGCGGACGTCAACGGCGATGGCCTGACGGATCTGCTCGGAGGTTCCTGGGGCGGGCTGACACCCGAGAGCGGCTTCTTCCAGCTCTACCTGGGCCAGGGCGGCGCCTTCGCGAGCCGGCCCGCGCTCACCTCCGCGCCCAGCACCCGCGGCATCATCCAGTCACTCGACGCGGCGGACCTGCGGCAGCGCTTCACCTGCCCCGGCTCCTGGAGCACCACCCTCACACGCGCCCAGGCGGTGGTGACGCTCCCGCTGCCCCTCGTCGCCGCCATCTCGCGGGTGGCGCTCAACGGCAAGGAGCTGCGCCCGCGCGACTACACCACCGTCCCGGGTGCGCCGTGGATCTCCTTCGCCCGGCGGCTCGCGCCCGGGGACCGGCTCCAGGTGACCTATACCCATCCCCTCTCGGTGGACGTGGTCATGGCGAACCAGGACTGCCAGCTGGGCGATTCCATCTACTCTTCCTACGCCACCGTCCCGGGTTGCGGGACCCCTTCCAAGGACTGATGCCCATGCTGGTGAAGTTCATCCACGACCTCACGAACAACGAGAAGCTGCAGCGCGCGTTCGCGGAGAACCCGAAGAAGGCGATGCAGCAGGCGGGCCTCTCGGCGAAGCAGCAGGCCCTGTTCAAGAACAGGAACCTCCAGGGGGTCTCCCAGGCGGTGATGCACGAGCTGCAAACGAGCCCCTTCATCGGCTTCTGGTTCCTGCCGTCCATCAATCTCATGAGCATCAGCCCGACGTCGGGCCGCCAGGGACAGACGCTCAAGGTCACGCTCACCGGGCAGTACTTCACGGACCCGATGACGGCCAACCTCGAGAACAACACCCAGAAGGTGCCCATCACCATCCAGAAAGTGACCGGGGCCAGCCAGGAGAAGAGCCAGGCCACGGGCACGCTGACGCTCGCCGCGAACCTGCCCGCGGGCCCGTACACCGTCCGCGTCACCTCCAACGCGAAGACGACCTCCACGCTCAGCATGGGCTTCACGGTGAATGCGAGCAGCGGCAACACGCTCGCCGCCACCCCGGCGAAGACGAGCACGGCCCGGAAGACCTCCGGCGCGAAGACGGCCCCGGCCCGGAAGACCCGGGCGAAGACGCCGAAGAAGTAGGCCTGGCCGCCTGGAGACGCGCCGTGATTCCCTCCGTCCCGAAGACGTTCGCCTGGCTGGCACCGCGCGTCCCGGAGGTGCTCGTGCCCCGGGGGACGATGGCCCGCTTCAAGCCCCTCACGCGCCGGCTCCCGTCACTGCGGAACTTCTCCTTCGAGTGCCGGCTGGACGCGGAGGCGACCCGGGTGGACTTCCTCGGGACTGTCACGCCGGCCTGGGGCGGAGAGGAGCTGGCACGCGAGGTGGGTGCGGCCCCGCCCGAGCGCTCCGGCCCCCTCTGGGATGGCGTGCGCGCGTTCTGCGCGGAGTGGGCGCCCGAGGGCAGCCCGCTTCACGCGGAGGTGCCCTGCATCTGGCTGGAGTTCGACCACGACCGGCCCGCGCCGCATGAGCCGCAGCCCTTCACCACGGTGTGCGTGCAGCCGGACTACGTCCACCGCCGCATGGCGAGGGGCGCGCTGCCCGAGGGCCATCCCATCCGCCGCACCGTGTGGCGCTCGCTGGAGCTGCTCGGGCAGGGCCCGCTGGAGCCGGAAGTCCGCCGAGCCCTCGCGCGCTGCTTCGAGGCGATTCCCACCGGAGGCGCGCTGCTGCACATCGCCCCCACCTACGCCCGGGGCACGCGCTCCATCCGGCTGGTGCTGACGATGCCCTCCCGGAAGGTCTGGGCGTACCTCTCGCGCCTGGGCTGGCCGGGCCGGCGCGCCGACGTGGAGCGCATGCGCGAGCCCTTCCAGAGCACGAGCGAGGTGGAGCTGTACCTCGACGTGGCGGACGGCCTCCTGCCCTCGGTGGGCATCGGCATCGGGCTGCTGGAGCCGGACGAGCCGAGGATTCCTCCCCTCTTCGATCTCCTCATCGCGTGGGGCATCTGCACGCCGGAGAAGCGCGACGGGGTCGTGGCGTGGCTCGGTGAGGACCCGCGGGTGCTCCTGCCGGGGCTGCGCACCCCGAGCCAGCTGCTGCGCTGGGCGACGCTGAAGCTCGTCCACCGTCCCGGGAAGCCGCTCGAGGCGAAGGCCTACCCGGAGTTCCACGTCCGCCCCACCTGGTTCGACTGAATCACGGGCAAGATGGGAGGCTCCCCACCCGGAGGCTCCCATGCGCTCTCCCGCGCCACCGAGGCCAACTCCCTCACGTTGCCTGGAGCGGCTGCGGCAAGGCGGCGGACTCCAGGAGACGCCGCAACTGCCCGAGGTCCTCCTCCAGGTGCTTCCGGGCGGTGCGGACGAAGAGCGGCGTGGTGAGGGAGACCAGGCCACTGAGCCGGGCCTGCGTGCGGAAGATCACCCGCGTCCCGTCCCGGGTGGGCTCGAACAGGCGCCAGCCCATCACCTGGATGTGCGGGATGCTCGCCCGGAGCACCACGCGCTTCGGAGGCACGTACTCGAGCACCTCGACGGGCACGTGCGCGCGCCGCCCGAGCAGGTGCACCCGCTGGATGAGGTGGACCCCGACGCCCAGGGGCCCCGTCGCCTCCACCTGCTCGACCACCGCGCTCCAGTCCGGGTCGTTCTTCGGGTCACTCGCCAGCGCGAAGACCTCGTCCAGAGGACGCCGGATGAGCACGCTCTGCTCCAGTTCGACCATCTCGCCTGCCTGCCTCCCCTCCGGGGATCCGAGCCCCGCGCAGGGCCATCCATGGCCACGCACCGGGCACCTCGCACCCCCGGAAGATGGGCTGTCCGCGGTGTTCTGTCCGGCGAGCAACAAGGGGGAGGCCCGCTCGCATGGAGTGCCTCGGGTCCACGTGTCCATGAACCGACAATCCACCCGTCCCCGGCGCAGTGACTAGCTTCAGGAGCCATGAACAAGGCTCGCTCGCCCGCCCTCGAGAACTTCTTGCGGCTCCGTGCCTCGTTCTTCGAGCGCTACCTCGAGACCCAGCCCGAGGAGGCCACCACCCTCGGGCTCCACCACCTGGACGACCGGCTCAAGGACCTCTCCCCTTCCGCGCTGGGTGACGAGTACGCCTTCCACCGCGACGTCCTCGCGCGGCTCGAGCACCTCCCCTCCGAGGAGTTCCCCCCCGAGGCACAGCTCGACCGGCTGGCGATGCTCGACGTCACCCGCTTCCACGTCCACACCTACGAGGGGCTGCGCAGCCACCGGCGCAACATCGAGCTGTCGACCTATCCGCACACCATGCTGCAGTACCAGATCGGCCAGGCCGAGACGGCCGAGGACTGGGCGGCCATCGCCAGCCGGGCCGCGCGCATCCCCACCTTCCTCCAGCAGCAGGAGCAGCTGCTCGCCGAAGGCGTCGCCACGCAAGAGGTGCCGGACCCGCACATCGTCCACGACTTCGCCGAGCTGCAGCTCCCCGTCATCGTGCGCTACTTCGAGCACCTGCCGGCCCTGCCCGGCGCGCACCAGGTGGAGCTCTCCGCCGCCGGAGCCCGGGAGCTCCAGCAGGCGTCCCACGAGGCGCAGCGGGCCTTCGCCGCCCACCGCCAGTTCCTCCTCGAGCACGTCCTGCCGCATACGCACTCGAACGTCGTGCTCGGCGACGACGAGTACCGGTGGCGGCTGCGGCACATGTTCGGCCTCACCGCCTCGCCCGAGGAGCTGGTGCGCCAGGCCGAGGACGTCCTCGCCCGGGCCCAGGAGGCCATCGTCCGGCTCTCCGGCCAGCTCGCCCGGGAGGTGCCCGGAGCGCCGTCCACCCTCGCCACCCTGGGGGAAGCGCGGGCCCTGCTCGCCGGACTCGAGACGGAGCACCCCGACCGGGACGAGGACGTCATCCCCCTCTACCGGGAGCTCATCGCGCGCGCCGAGCACTTCATCCACGAGCGCGAGCTGTTCAACGTGCCCGAGGGCCTCCGGCTGGGCCTCAAGCCGCTGCCTCCGGGCATGGTGGACGTGCGGGGCACCAACTGGCCGGCGCCGCTGTTGGACCCTCGCAAGGTGGGCTGGTTCGTGCTGGCCCCCATGGCGGCCGCGCACCCCACCGTCTGGGCCGCGCTGCTGGCCGTGCACGAGGGCATCCCCGGCCACTTCCTCCAGAGCGTCGCCTGGCAGCGCGCCTTCTCCGAGCACCCCGCCCCCGTCCGCTTCCTCCTGGTGACGGACCACGTGGCCATGGCGCGAGGCCACTTCGGCCCCATGCTCAACATCGAGGGCTACGCCACCTACGCCGAGGAGCGCATGCGGCGCGCGGGCTTCTACAGCGCCCCCGAGGCCCTCACCGCGCTCGTGGCCCGGGCCCTGCGCGCCGTGCGCGTGGTGGTGGACATCGGCCTGCACACCCGGCGCATGGATGACGAGGCCGCGGTGCGCTACCTCGTGCACCACGCCTGCATGCCGGAGCCCAACGCGCGGCACGAGGTGCTCCGCTACAAGCGCATCCCCATGCAGGCCATCACCTACCTGCTGGGCGCGCTCGAGCTCGAGCAGTTGGAGGAGGACTGCCGACGCGAGCGCGGGAGCCGCTTCGACGAGGCCCGCTTCCACGACGAGCTCTTCTCCTTCGGCCCGGTGCCCCCCGCGCTCCTGCGGCGCTTCATGCTGGCGGGTGCGTGACGTCCGGGAGCCAGCCCACGAAGCGGGTGTCCCCTCCCCGCTTGCCCCGCACGAGGTGCAGCACCCGCTTGAAGAGGGCGTAGACGCGGAAGAAAGCCTCCAGGCCCGCACGGTCCGCCGCAGTCAGGGGCCGCGCGCTGCAGATGACCTTGGGGTCGGCACAGCCCGCGTCGAGGAAACCAATCACGCCCACCACCGGCACGCGCCGGCGCTCGCCCCGGCGCAGGCGGGGGCCGAGCACCACCACGTCCAGCGGATCCCCATCCCCCGAGTCCAGCCCCGGAATGCAGCCGTAGTTGTAGGGGCACGGCAGCGGGGAGATGAAGTCCACGCCCCCGTCCGCGCGCCGCTTCACCACCGAGAAGCGAGGGGATTCGATCAGCACTTCGGGCTCGCGCGGGAGCTCCGCGGGTAGGGAGAACTCGGACACCCGCGCTGTGTAGCACGAGGGGGCGGCAGGCCCGTCCTGCAACCAACGGAACCCCCCGGCCTCTGTATACCCGGGCACGTCCGTGCCTCCGGAAAATCCGCGCTCCCCTGGCCTCGGGCCCGGCCCCTGCCCACCTCCCCCTGAAGCGGCAAAGGAGGGCGTCGATGAGGCGGCGGTGGGCACTTCTCGGGCTTCTGGCCCTGGCGGCGTGTTCGGGCGTGGAGGACGTCTCGGGGTTCGATCAGAACACGTGCGGGGACGTGAAGGCGGGCGCCCTGCCCGTCCAGCCCGAGGCGGTGGATGGCCGAGCATCCTTCCTGGTGCGCTACCGCTCCGGCTCGCGGGTGAGCGCGGCCGCGGTGCAGCGGCTGGGCGGCCAGGTGACGGCCCAGTACCACTTCGTCCCGGCGGTGGCCGCGCGCCTGACGCCCGAGGAGCATGCGCGGCTCGCCGCGGATCCGGACGTGGAGCGCATCGAGCCGGACGTGCAGTTGCGCGCGCTCCGCGTGCCCACCGCGGTGGGCTCCGTGGGGGAGTACACCGGCGCGGTGAGGCTCGTGCAGGCCCCGCGGGTGTGGGACGCCAACGAGGACGGCGTGCTCGACACGGGAGCGCCCGTGGGCGAGGGCATCCGGGTGTGCGTCATCGACAGCGGCCTCGACCGGAGGCACCCCGAGCTGACGCTGCCCTACGCGGGCGGCCATGACTTCGTGGACAAGGACGAGGACCCGAGCGACGAGACGGACGGCGTGCGGGGCATCGGCCATGGCACGCACGTGGCGGGCATCATCGCGGCGCAGTTGTCCTCGGGCGGTACAACGCTGGCGAGCATGAGCCGGGGCGGCATGGTGGGCGTGGCCCCTGGCGTGGAGCTGCTGATCGCCCGGGTGCTCAACGTGCACGAGACGGCCAGCATCAGCGCGGTCATCTCGGCGCTCGAGTGGTGCGCGCAGAACGATGCCCACATCGCCTCGATGTCGCTCGGTGCGAGCATGGACCTGGGAAACACGGCGCGCGAGGCCTTCCAGGCCGCGCACGACAAGGGGATGCTCATCGTCGCGGCCTCGGGGAACGACAGCGCTGAGGGCTACGAGGCGCCCCTGAGCTACCCGGCGGCCTACCCGACCGTGCTGGCGGTGGGCGCGGTGGACCTGGACGAGGAGGTGGCCCCCTTCTCCAACCGGGGCCAGGGGCTGAGCCTGGTGGCGCCCGGCGTGAAGGTGCTCTCCTCCGTCACCCTGCAGAGCGCCACCGTGGCGGAGCTGGATGCGGACGGGGCACGGTTCGACTCCCGTTCGCTCTTCTTCTCGCCGGCGGGCGAGTACACGGGACAGCTCGTGGACTGCGGCCAGGGCGAAGCCAATGGCTGCAAGGGCGCCACGTGTGATGGCTTCGTGGCCTACGTGCGGCTGGCCGGCAACGCGCGGGCCGCCACCGCCGCGAAGAGCGTGATGAAGCAGGGGGCGCGGGCCATCATCTTCGGCACCGACGCGTCCGACAGCGAGGCGTGGCAGGAGTACCTGGATGGACCGGGGCTCGAGTGGGTGCCCTCGCTGGCGGTGGGCCGGGAGTCGCGGGCGTCCGTGCTGAAGCAGCTGGGCAAGCAGGTGCACGTGAACCTGAAGGGCGTGGACTACGCCGAGTTCCCGGGCACCTCGATGGCGGCGCCCCATGTGTCCGGCGTGGCGGCGCTCGTGTGGAGCGCGCGCCCGGGCCTGAATGCCTCGCAGGTGCGCACGCTGCTGGAGCGCACCGCGAAGGACCTGGGCGACTCGGGCCATGACCCGCGCTACGGCCACGGGCTGGTGCAGGCCAAGGCGGCGCTCGACGCGCTCAAGCAGATGCCGTGAGAGCCGGGGGTGAGCCCGTGCCTGCCCCCTCTCCCTCTGGGAGAGGGCTGGGGTGAGGGTATGCTCCCGGGCTGTCCATGCCCACCGAGCCCACCCTGCTGCGCTACATGACGCGCTTCCGCTGCATCGCGGAGCGCTGCGAGGACACCTGCTGCTCGGGCCTGAAGGTGCCGGTGAGCGAGCCGCAGTGGGCCCGGATGCGGGCGGCGGTGGCGGGCAGCCCGGAGGAGTCGGAGCGCCTGCACCAGTGCATCACCCCGAATCCCGGCGGAGCCTCCGCGGAGCATGCCTTCCTCCAGATGCGGCCGGACGGGCACTGCCCCTTGCTGGACACGGAGCGGCTCTGCTCGCTCCAGCGACGCCACGGGGACGCGGTGCTGCCGGACATCTGCGCCACCTTCCCGCGCGTCGTCACCCGGTGGGGTGAGCGCCTGGAGGTCTCGGGGACACTGGCCTGCCCGGAGGTGGCGCGCCTGTGCCTGCTGGAGGAGGACGCGCTGGAGCCGGTGTTCACGCCCGTCGAGTCCTCCAACGTTCCCCGGCCGGAGACGGCGAGGCACATCCCCGTGGACGTGGAGGACGCCTACGCCTTCCACGCGGAGACGGTGCGCGAGGCCCTGCTGCGGCTGCTGCACCGGCGCGAGTATCCGCTCGCCTCGCGGCTCGCGATGCTCGGGCACCTGGCGCACGGGCTGGACGGATTCTACTTCCGGGGGACGGAGGCCTTCCGGGGCGAGGCTCGTGCCGCGGCCGAGGCCCAGCTGAGTGAAGTGCTCCAGCGCTTCGAGTCACCGGACGTTCTGGAGGCGGTGCACCGGGACTTCACGGGGCTGGCGCTCCCGGGGGGCCCGTGCGTGGGCCTGTTCAGCTCGGTGCTGAGGGCGCGGATGGCGGCGGGCCGGGGCGAGCGCTTCTCCACCCTGGCCCGTGGCGTCCTGGAATCGCTCGGGTTCCAGGAAGGCACACCGGGAGACCTGGACGCGGCCTGGCGCACCTATGCGGAGCGGTGGCGTCAATTGGAAGCCCTGCACGACGCGCGGGTGCACCAGTACTTCGACAACCACGCCGCCCACTCTCTCTGGCGAAACCCGTTCATCGACGCGCCGAGCCTGCTCGCGTACGTGTTCGGCCTGGCCCTGCGAGTGGGACTGCTCCGCCTGGCGCTCGTGGGCCATCCCCGGGTGGCGGAGCTGTGCCAGGCGCCCTCCCCCACCGCCGAGTCCCGGGAGCAACTGGACCGTGCGGCGGTGGAGACCTTCCAGCTCGTGGCGAAGCACGTGGAGCAGGCGCCGGACTTCCTCGCGCTCGCCGAGGGCCTCGTGGGCCCGGGGCGCGGCGCGGAGGCCCTGGGCAAGGTGCTCGTCTTCGCGACGTTCTGAGCGGATCAGCGCGGGGCGAGCTCGATGGAGAGCGCCGCCCCGGACGGACGGTGGCTCCACTCCTGGAAGGAGGCACGGAACTCGTCCACCGTGCGTGCGAGCGCACTTCCGGGGCGTACCGACAGGGCCTCGTTGCCACCCGGGTCACGCGTGGAGAGTCCGATGAGGAAGGGGCCCTCGGGCGCCGCACTGGGGAAGGGCCGCGCGAAGAGCCTGCGATCCGCCTCCATCCGGTACACCAGCGCCGTGAGATGCCCGAGCACCCAGCCCGCGGCCATCTCGCGCGCCTCGGGTGAAGGGGCCTCGACGGAGACCCGCAGCCGCACGGGCAGCTCCCGCTCGAGGTCCACCGGCGCGAACAGCGCGGCCCAGGCCGCCTCCGTTCCCTCGGCCCGCGCCCGCCGCACCACCTCGCACGCCCGGGAAAGCTCGTCTCGCAGCACCTGGAGCGTCGAGCGCGACACGTTGCGCGCCGTATTGCGCGGCGGCAGCGCGGGCGCCACCACCGGCATGAGGTCCCTCCGGTCGCTGGTGCGGTAGCCAGCCGTCTCGGAGGTCAGCGTCACGGGCCGGGGCCACTGCCAGGCGGAGAACGTCTCGAAGAAGTACGCGAGCAACGCAACGTCCGAGCCCGTGGCCTCGCGGGGCGCGTGCGCACACGCCCAGGCCACCAGCACCGACCACGACAACCCGCCCAGGTACCCCAGCGCGTGCGAGTACACCCCTCGCGCCTTCGCCCAGGAGCGCACGGCGCGAAGCACGGTACGGAAACGCTCGGCTTCCCTCCCGTCGTGCCCCACGGAGTCGAGCAGCGCCCGCGTATCGCTCCACCCGTTGAGCGAGCGGAAGCCAGGGGTGTCCAGCCGTTCTCCGTACCGCGCCAGCAACTCCGCCGGCGGGCAGGGTTCCACGCCCTCGGGCCTGCTCGCATACGAGACGTCGAAGTGCACGCCGCCGAGCGACAGCTTCACCAGGGGGAGCGCGGCATCGGCCACGAAGCGCGCGGCAGCGGGTCCCTCCAGCTCGTTCACGAGCCGGGTGAGCGCCTGCCCGAAGTCCTCGCGCGAGAGGCTCGCGGGCCCGACCGCCACCGCGTCCACGTCACTCCCGGCGTTGTCCGTCCCGAGCAGGTACGAGCCATACGGGAGGAGCTCCGCCCCGAGCCGGGCGCACAGGGCCTCGAGCCTGGCCACCACCGTCTGGCGGGCTTGCCGCGTCTCGGGAGAGGACCACTCGCCGCGTGCCGACAGCACGGTCCGGAGCACATCTCCCTCCGTGGAGGAAGGAGCCTTCCGGACGGTGCCCGGCGGAGTGGAGCGGGCAGCCCCCGGGCGAGTCCTTCCGCCGAGCGGCACGCGCTGGCGAACCTCGAAGGGACCCTCGCCGCGCTTGCTCGTGAGGCACACGTCACTCACTTCGAAGCGGAGCGGGCGCCAATCCCGCTCCCAGGTGGCCAACGTGCGCCGGATGGTGGCGGCGGGTGCACGCGGGAGCTGCCCGACGGTCAGGTGCGGGGTGAAGTCGAACTCGGGCTCGCGGCCCCGCGCCTCGCCCCGGGGGAATACTGTCTCGAGTGCGACGCGCAGCGCCTTGAGTGCACCGTGCGGACGGTCATCCGGGCGGAGCCACGCCGTCACGTCGCTGCTGTGCTCGAAATACCCGAAGCCCGAGAGCATCACCTCGAAGGGCTCGATGTCCCGGAGCGCTTCCCGGATGAGCGCCTCCGCCTCACCGAAGGAGTCCTCGGGCACGAAGGGGAAGAGCAGCGTCACGTGCGGCATCCAGCGCTCGAACTTCGAATCGTGCACCGCGCGCAGGGCCTGGATGGGAGCCCACACCTCCTCGGGAGGCACGAGCACCAGACACGACTGGCGGACGAGCGGCACCGTGAGCGGCCGGGGCGTGGCTCTGGGGAACGCGGGCGACGGAGCCTGGACGGAGGCGGCGTCACGTTTCAGCAGGCAGCGCACTCCGAAGTGGTCCGACGCGAAGAGCGCATCCCCGCCAGGGCCCGGAGGACCCGAGAGCGGCGCCTCGGCGAAGAGCCCCACCTCGTGCGGAGCGAGCCGTCCAGAGGCCGAGCGCACGAGCACGCGATCGAGGCGTTGGCGCCGGCCGGTGGTGGTCGTGAGCGCGGCGAGCGTGTTGCGTGAAGGGTCGAACGTGTACCCCGCGTCACCGGGCTTCAGCGCCGTCCAGACATCGACGAAGCCAGCCTTCGCGAACTCCTGGACCTCGGGTGCGTCGTCGCCGAAGTTGAAATCGCCCACCAGCGCGACATCGGGTGCCTCGCGGCCCTCGTCCCCGAGAGCGCGGGCCCAGTCGAGGAGCGCCTGGACCTGGACGGCCCGGGCCTTGCCTCCCGAGGGGTCCCGGTTGCTCGTCAGGTGCGGCGTGGCCACCCATAGTGAGCCACCGGCGAGCGCGAGTTCGCCCGCGATGATGCGCTTGTCACGGGAGAAGACGCACTGGCTCAGCGAGGCGAACGGGAACCGGGAGAGGAGCACCTGTCCGTAGGGCTCGACGGTGGAGGCGTCCGGTCCCTCCGAGACGAAGTAGTGCTCACGCACCCACTGCTTCTCGAGCAACGCGCGGAGGAAGGGCGCGGTGACCTCCTGCAGGGCGATGAGGTCGGCATCGACCGAGCGCAGCAGGGAGATCGTCGCGGCGGTCCGCCGGTGCGTGGCGAGCAACTCCGGGTCGTACAGGTCGAACAGGACGTTGAACGTGGCGACCGTGAGTTCCGCGGGAGAAGGCAGGGCCTTGGTACTGGCGGACCGTTCCACCGCGACCCAGGTATGGGTTTGAGTGTCGTAGCGATGGACCGGTAGGGGTGTGAAGCGGGGAGCCGTCTCGGTGCTGGGCACAGCAGGCGGTGGAGGCACCGGAGCAGGCGCCTCCACCGTCTTGAAGGAGAGGGAGGACAGCCGGTCGATGCGTTCGCGGCGGTCCCACACCAGCTCATGGCCCCGCTTGAAGTACCAGACGCGGTGCCAGGGAATCTCCCCATCGGGGTCGAATGCCCCGAAGGGCATCTCCTCCATGGAGTCGCCATGCGCGTCGTAACCGATGACGAACTCGCGCGCGTCGAGCCGGGGATCCCACCGGATGCGGTGGTACACCTCGCGGCTGGTCTGGAATCTGTCCTGAGACATGGGAGTGGCCCTCGCGTCAGCGGGGAACTGGCTCCCACGCGCCCCACCCGACGCCCTGCCCGCGCCGGTCCTGACAACCCGCCTGGCCGCCTGCTACCCGCCGCGAGAGAACAGCCGCCGCAGGTTGCGATGCCTCCAGCGGAAGGCCAGCCGGAAGAGAACGAGTTGCAACGCCCCCACCGGGCGCAGCCTCGGGGTGAACCGGACCGAGTCCGTGAGCCGGCACCCCGTCGCGGTCGGGGTGACGATGCGCTCGTGCACCCACTCCTTCTGCGAAAACATCACCGAGTGCTCGAGGAAGCGGCGGCCGGGCTCGAACTCGGCGAAGGTGAGGTCGTCGTAGTCGATGGGCAGCAGCCCGAAGAGGAGAATCCAGCTCCGGAACAGTCGCTGACCGAGAGCGGGCTGGGCAGGCATTCCGCCTTCCGTCCCAGGCCACGTCATCCGCGCCAACGGAAAGAACTCCCGGTTGACGCCCCGCATGTGCGTCGCGTGGGACCAGACCTCTTCGGGTGGCGCACGGAGCTCGGAGGAGAAGGAGAAACCGTACTTCTGAGTCGGCTCTGACATGACCCTCACCCTGGCCCTCTCCCAAAGGGAGAGGGAATCCGCACAGGCTCAGGCGGCCTGCGCGTGGACCACCCGCTCGTCGCCGACGATGCGCCCGTCCGCCAGGCGCACGATGCGGTCTCCCACCTCGGCGGCCTTCTGGTCGTGCGTCACCATCACCACCGTCAGCCCGCGCTCCCGCGTGGCGTCGCGCAGCATCCGCAGCACCTCGGCGCCCGTGCGCGAGTCCAGGTTCCCCGTGGGCTCGTCCGCCAGCAGCACCGCCGGCTCCATCAGCAGCGCCCTCGCCACCGCCACGCGCTGCATCTCTCCACCGCTCAGCTCGTCCGGCCGGTGGTGCGTGCGGCCTCCCAGCCCCACCGTCTCCAGCAACACCTCGGCCCGCCGCTGCAGCTCCGCCCGCCCCCGGCCCGACAGCAGGCCCGGCAGCATCACGTTCTCCAGCGCCGTCATCGTCGGCATCAGGTTGAAGAACTGGAACACGAAGCCCAGCCGCTCGCGGCGGAAGGCGGACAGCTCATCATCCTTCATCCGCGACAGCTCGCGCCCGTCGATGCGCAGCGACCCCGAGCCCGCCACGTCCAGCGCGCCCAGCAGGTTCAGCAGCGTGCTCTTCCCCGAGCCCGACGGCCCCATCACCGAGAGGAACTCCCCCTTGGGCACCGTCAGCGACACGCCCGCCAGCGCACGCACCTCCGTGCGCCCGCGCCGGTACACCTTCGCCACGTCGACCGCTTCGATCATATCTCCGCCACACCCTCGCGCTCGGCCCAGCCCTCGAGGCCATTGGGCAGGCGGATGCGCACGTAGCGCCCCGTCTCCTCCATGACGCGCACCTTCAAGCCGGGGTGCACCTCGAAGGCCACCTTCGCCTCTTCCTTGGGGAACTCACGGGCACGCAGCGTGGGAGCGATGACCACGGCCTCGTGCAGCGTCTCGTGCACCCAGACGTGCGCGGCCAGCAGGGCGCCGGACGGGAGCGACGCCGTCAGCAGCAGGCCTCCCACCACGGCGGCCCAGGCCCGCCGGCCCGGACGCAGCACGAAGAAGAGGAGCAGGAAGGCGAAGGCCGCCAGCCACGTCCCGAGGAAGAGCCACGCCACCAGATTGCCGCTCGTGGCGGCCACCACGCGCTGCAGGAAGGGCTCCTCGGGCGCGGTGCCCACCACCTTGTCGAGCTGCCGCGCGCGAGCCGTGGCGAGGTTGGCCTCCAGGTCGGGGCCCTCGCCTCCGGCCCTGCGCGAGCGCTCGAAGGCCAGCACCGCGCGCCCCAGGTCCCCTTGCGACAAGTACGTGGTGCCCAGGTTGTAGTGGATGTCCGGACCTCCGAAGCCGCGCGAGAGCAGCTTCTCGTAGCCCTCGCGCGCGGTGGCGTAGTCCTGCTTGAGGAAGGACTCGTTGGCCTGCTGGAAGAGGAGCTGGGCCTCCTCGGGCGAGTAGTAGGCCTGCCCCAGCAGCGTGGCCACGAGGATGGCGGTGATGGCGCTCACTTGTCCCAACCCTCCATGACGGCCGCGGCGTCATCCAGGATGCGCTCGCGGGCAGCGTCCTCGGCGCCGGGGGCGAAACGTCCGGCGTCACAGGACTCCAGCACGAAGCGCACCCGCATGCGGCGATTCGCGTCCACGCCGGCCTCGGCCAGCTTGGCGTCCAGCGCGGCGTGCGTGAGTCCACCCACCGGCGCGTGCAGCCGGGCCTCCAGGAAGTGGAGCACGGCCTTCTCCACCTCGCCGTAGAAGGCGCTGGAGCTGCCCTCGCGCAGCTTCTCCGCCTCGGCGAGCCGCTTGCGCGCCGCCTTGGCCCGCGCCCGGTTGCGGCTGCCCTCGTCGGGGTTGGAGAGCCGCCCGCGCACCAGCCCCACCAGGCCCAGCGCCAGCATCAGCCCCAGGGGCGACAGCAGCACGGGCACGAAGAAGGAGCGCTGCCACACGGCGGCGGCGGGCGCCTCGAAGCGGGCCTGGTAGCGCAGCGGGCGCAGGCCGTTCGCGGTGAGGACGTTCTTCTGCTCGGCCGCCGCGTCCGTCACATGCGAGGGCGAGGCCGTCACCGGCGCGGACGTCACCCCACCCGCCCCGGGCTCCACCGTCAGCTCCACCGGCTCCGTGCGGGCCACTTCATAACGGCCCGTCTTCGGGTCGAAGTAGGGGAACTCCAGCGGCGGCAGCGTGAAGGAGCCCGTGCGCTGCGGCATCACCAGGTACTCCTGTACCCGGCGGCCCTGGATGCGCCACTTGTTGGGCACCACCTTGTCGGTGGTGGTCGGGTCGTACACCTTGAGCGCGGCGGGCGCCTCCAGCTTGGGCGGGGTGACGTTCTTCACGTTGCCCGCGCCCTCGAGGATGACCTTCACCGTCACCGGCTGGCCCAGCTCCACTTGCGTCTGGGACACCTCCATGGACAGGGCCCACTCGCCCACGTGGGCGCTCGGCATGCCCTTGGGCCCGCCCGGCGGCAGCGGCTTCACCTCGATGTCCAGCGCATTGGAGACGCGGTGCACCCGGTGCCCGGCGAAGAGGAAGCCGGTGGTGATGTCCGCCTCGGCGGCGGTGACGGACAGGGTGCCGCTCTTCACGGGGAAGAGCGCGCGCCGCCGCAGCAGGTAGGTGCGGTAGGGAATGCCGTTGACGACGCGCTGCTCGCCGGACAGCTGCGTGGGGCTCTCCACGTCCTCGCTCCAGAAGCCCTCCAGCTTGGGCATGGTCACCGCGTCCACGCTGGAGAGGTCCACCCGCGAGTAGATGTAGAGCGAGAGCGTCACCTGCTCGCCCACGTACACCTGCTTCTTGTCGATGGTGGCGCGCAGGAACAGGTCCGAGTCCCCGCGGGGAATGCGCACATCGTCCTGCCGCCGGTCCTCGGGGTCCTCGTCCTCCTCGTCGGCGAACGGGTCCGGCATGCCGCCCAGGGGAGCGGGGAAGTTGCGGAACGGGTCCGGCGGCTGGCGTCCCGCCTGGGCGCGAGGTGACTCGACGTGTCCCCTGCGTGCCGTGATCTTGATGGGCTCGGTGCGCCAGGTGCGGCCGCCCGCGGTGAGCACGGCGGGCGGGATGGTGAGGGTGCCCGGACGGTTGGCCCGCATCATCAGCACGTGCTTGCGCACCGTCTGGATGACGGGCGGACCGCCTCCGCTCATCTCGATGGAGCGCTGCGTGCTCTGCGAGGACGACAGCACCTCGAAATCCTCGGGCGCCGGGAACTGCACCTGCGCGTTCTCAGGGGGATCCACCACCACCACGGTGAGCTGGAAGAGGTCCTCCGTGCCCACCTCGGTGCGATCCGCCGTCTGGTAGAACTCGATGGATGCCCACGCGGGCATCGCCACCAGCAACAGGGCGAGCGCGGCCAGCACCGCGTGGCCGCTACCAGTCCTTCTCATTGGGATTCCTCTGCCTCTTCTTCTGCTGGAAACGCCACAGCTGGAGATTCTTCTCGTTCTGCTTCATCGCATCCAGCAGGCGCTCCGCCTCCTGACGATCGATCTCTTCCTGGCTGATGCCGGCATCCAGCGACTCAGCCTCGCCCACGGTGCCCCCGTCCGACTCGGTGCCCTCCTCCTCCTCGCTCTCGCCACCGTCCCCCTGGCCACCATCGCCCTCGCCGCCGTCGGCCTGACCGCCATCACCCTGGCCCCCATCCTGCTGGCCGCCGTCGCCCTGACCGCCATCGCCCTGGCCGCCATCCGGCTGGCCCGCGTCCGCCTCGCCCCCGTCCTGCTGGCCTCCATCCATCCCGCCGTCGGTGCCACCGTCCATGCCACCGTCGGTGCCCGCATCCGGGCCCGCGTCTGGCGTACCACCATCCTGCTGACCCGCATCGGGGCCCGCGTCCGGGCGGCCGCCATCCTGCCCGCCGTCCTGGCCACCATCCGTGCCCCCGTCCGGGCTGCTCTTCTGGGGCGGAGGCAGGTTGCGCAGCAGCACCTCGTAGTTGTGCCGGGCCTGCGCATCCGAGGGGTCCATCGTGAGCGCGCGGCGGTAGGCCTTCAGCGCCTCGCGCGTGTCGCCCGTCTTCGCGTAGGCGTTGCCCAGGTTGTAGGTGGCCTTCTGGCGCAGCTCCGGCTGGTTCTGCGTCTCCGCCACGCTCTGGAAGGCCCGCTGTGCCTCCTCGTAGCGCCCCAGCTTCATCAGCGCGTCGCCGCGGTTGAACTCCACCGCGGGGTCGTTCGGACGCTCCTTCTTCGCCTCCTCGAAGGCCGAGAGCGCCTCCTCGTAGCGCTCGGCGGTATACGCCTGGCGCCCCTTCTGGATGAGCGGGTGCTCCTTCTCCAGCAGCCCCGCGGCCCACGCCCCGGACGGCAGCGCCAGCCCCAGCGCGAGCAATAGCCCCAGCCCCACGCGCATGCCCATGACTCCCCTGCTCACGACGGCCTCCGGCGCGCGGACGGCAGCAGCAACATCCCCATCACCAGCAGCACCAGGCCCGGCACGGCGAACACCTGGAAGCGCTCGTCGTAGCGGACGGTGACGCGGCTCTCCAGCTCGCTCTTCTGCATCTGCTCGATGCGCTCCAGCACCTGGGCCATGGCCACGCCACGCGGCTGGTAATAGAAGGCGCCGCCGGTGGCCTCGGCGATGGCGGTGAGGCCCCCGCGGTCCAGGCGGGTGATGACCGTCTCGCCGCTGCTGTCCTTCTTGTAGTCCACGAACTCGCCGCGGCGGTTGTAGACGGGGATGGGCTCGCCCTGCTCGGAGCCCACGCCCACGGTGAGCACCTGGACGTTGGCCTCCTTGAGCGCGGCCACGGCCTCGTCCACCTGGCCCACCAGGTCCTCGCCGTCGGACAGCAGCACCACCACGCGCTCCTTGGCGCCGCGGTCCGCGTTCTCCAGCACCTGCTTGGCCAGCACCAGCGCATCGCCGATGTTGCTGCCGCCCTGGGGCATCTGCTCGGGGTCCACCGCGCGCAGGAAGAGCTTCACCGCCGAGTAGTCCGAGGTGAGGGGCGACTGGACGAAGGCATCTCCGGCGAAGGCGACCAGGCCCACCCGGTCCCCCTTCAGCTCGTCCAGGAGCGTGGTGAGCTCCAGCCGGGCACGCTCCAGGCGGCTGGGCTGCACGTCGCGGGCGAGCATGGACTTGGAGGCATCCAGCACCACCACCACGTCGATGCCGCGGCGCTTCGTCAGCTCGCTCTTGGTGCCGCACTGGGGCTGGGCCAGCGCCATCCCGAAGAGCAGCAGCCCCAGCCCGTAGAAGCCGCCCTGCACCGCCGGGCGCCAGCGCGACGTCCCCGGGGCCAGCTTGTCCACGAGCCGCTCGTTGAGCAGCGCGCTCACGCGCGAGCGCCGGCGCAGCGCCGCCAGCAGGGCCAGCGTCCCCACCAGCCCGCCCACCACGCACAGCGCGAGGTAGGCGGGCTTGGCCAGGCCCATCTGGTACCCGAGGAAGATGAAGCGCAGGGGCTCCATCGCCTTCCCGAAGAGGTCCGTCAGGAACGCCGGCATCACGGGAACACCCTCAGGAAGGTGGAGCGCAGCAGCAGCTCCAGCGCGGCGAGCCCGAAGGCCAGCAACAGGTACGGGTGGTAGTCCTCGCGGTAGTTGGCCGTGGCCCCACCCTCCATCAGCTTGGAGCGCTCCAGCGAGTCCAGCACCTTCTGGAGGCCCTGCTTGAGGCTCTCGGGGTCGGTGGCGCGGTAGTACTCGCCGCCCGTCTGTTCGGCGATGTCCTGGAGCAGCTCGGGGTTGGTGGGAATCTCCGTCTCCCGCCAGACGGTGTTGCCGAACAGATCCGTCCCCTGGGGGAAGGGCACCTTGCCGCCCTTGCCCACGAGGATGGTGTAGATGGGGATGTTGAGCGACTTCGCCATGCCGGCCGCGTCCATGGGGGCGATCTTGCCGGCGTTGTTGTCGCCATCGGTGATGAGCACCACCACGCGGCTCTTGGCCTCCGAGTCGCGCAGGCGGTTGAGGGAGGTGGCCAGCGAGTCGCCGATGGCGGTGCCATCCTCGAGCACGCGGGTGCGCAGCTGCCGCAGCACCTCCTTGAGCACGCCGTAGTCGAGCGTCAGCGGGGCCTGCGTGTAGGCCGCGCCGGCGAACACCACCAGGCCGATGCGGTCGTTGACGCGGCTGGTGATGAACTCGGCGAGCACCTCCTTGGCGACGTGGAGCCGGTTCTGCGGGCGGAAGTCACCGGCCTCCATGGAGGTGGACAGGTCGAGCGCGACGACGATGTCGATGCCCTCCACGCTCGAGTCCCTCACGCGCGCGTCGCGGGACTGGGGCCGGGCGAGCGCCACGACGGCGGCGGTCACGGCGAAGACGCGCAGGAAGGGCAACATGGGCAGCATGTACGTGCGCAGGCCGCGGCCCTGGCGGGCGAGCACGTGCGCCGCGGAGAAGCGCAGCACGGCACGGGAGCGCCGCTCCCGCCAGGCCCACCCGAGCAGGAACGGGACGAGCAACAAGCCCCACAGGAACTCGGGGTTATGAAACGCGGGGACCGGAGGCATTGGACACGAGAGAGGCCTCGGTGAGAGGCGGCACGAGAGGGGGCCACGTCTTGTCCAGCAGCTCGTAGCCGAAGGCGAGCGCCTCGCGGCACGACTCCGGCGTCGACTCGGCGCGGGCGTACTTGACCAGGTCCGACTCGGAGACGAAGCGCATCAGCCCGTCCTCGGGGAACTGGAGGGGCTTCTTGCGCCGCAGCTCCTGCATCAGCTCCGAGCTGGTGCACTCCAGGGCGTCGAAGCCATAGCGCTCGCCCAGGTAGCCACGGATGATCTCCGACAGCCGGAAGTAGAAGTCCTTCACCTTGCCCTTGGCGGGCAGGTCCTCGGACTTGAGGATGTCCAGCGCCTGGCGCGTGCGCACGTCCAGGGGCAGCAGCGGCTTGACCTGGGCCACGCGGTGTTTGCGGTACTTGCGGAGGACCCTCCACACCATCAGGCCGAACCCGGCGGCGGTCAGCAGGCCCGCCAGCACCCAGGCGAGCGTCCAGGAGGGGATGGTCACCTCGGTGGGCGGCTGGATTTCCTTGAGGTCCGCGCCCTCCGCCTGGGCGTCCTCGGGCAGCGTGGAGGCCACCTCGAGGCTGCGGGCCGGCGCCACGAAGCGCCTGGGGCCCTCCGGCGTGGACACGAGGAAGGGCACCTCGGGCAGCGAGAGCATGCCCAGGTTGAAGGCGGACAGCTTCAGGTGGAAGGTGGTGACGGCGGGCTCCTTGCCGGTCTCCGGAGGCGTGCGCGCCTGGGAGAGCAGCTCGAAGTCACCCAGCTCCGGCGGCAGCTCCAGGTCGTAGCGGTGGTCCGCCGGATGGGTGATGACCAGCTCGTAGACGAAGGGTTCGCCGAGCAGCACCTGCTCGGGCTGCACGCGGGCCTGGAACCCCTGGGGCTCCACCAGCGGCAGCTTCGCGAGGGCCACTTGAGACGGAGCGGGCGCTGGCTCCTGGGCCAGGGCCGGCGAGACGAGGAGGAACGTGCACAGGGCCAGCCACCTCATGCCGCCATCCTCCGGGAGCGGGCGCGGAAGAAGCGCACCAGGGCCATGCCATGGTCATCACCGGTGCTCAGCTCCACGTGGTCCAACTCCAGCTTCTTGAAGAGCCTGCGCCGCTCCTCGCGCTGCGCCTGCATGGTGCGGGCGAAGCGGCCGCGGACGAGCGGGTCGCTCGTGTCCACCACGAAGCGCTCGCCCGTCTCCGGGTCCTCCATCTCCACCAGACCCAGCCGGGGGAACTCCTGCTCGAGCGGATCCTCGATGACCACGGGCACCAGGTCGTGCTTGCGGCCCACCAGGCGCAGCGGCGGCTCGTAGCCGTCGGCGAGGAAGTCCGAGATGAGGAACGTCACCGTCTTCCGGCGCGCCACGCGGTTGAGGTAGGTGAGGCCGGCGGCCAGGTCCGTCCCCTTCCCCTTGGGCTGGAAGGTGAGGATGTCGCTCACCAGCCGCATCACGTGCGTGCGGCCCTTGCGCGGCGGCACCACCTTCTCCACCTGGTCCGAGAAGAGGATGAGCCCCACCCGGTCGTTGTTGGCGATGGCGCTGAAGGCGATTTGCGCGGCCACCTCGGCGGCCACCTCCGACTTGGAGCGCTCGCGCGAGCCGAACTCCTTCGAGGCCGACACGTCCACCACGAGCATCACCGTGAGCTCGCGCTCCTCGGTGAAGACCTTGACGTAGGCCTCGTTCATGCGGGCGGTGACGTTCCAGTCGATGATGCGGATCTCGTCACCGGGCTGATACTGCCGCACCTCGGAGAAGGCCATGCCCCGGCCCTTGAAGACCGAGTGGTACTGGCCCGCGAGCATGTCCGACACCACCTTGCGGGTGCGGATCTCCAGCTTGCGGATGCGGCGGATGATGTCCTTGGCGAGCACGACGCGCCCCCTGGGCTCTCCCGGGTCTGGTTACGGAACCTCGACGCGATCGAAGACGCGCTGGATGAGCTTCTCGGTGGTGAGCTCCTCGGCCTCGGCCTCGTAGGTGAGGGCGATGCGGTGGCGGAGCACATCGAAGGCCACGGCCTTGACGTCCTCGGGCGTGACGAAGCCGCGGTGGCGCAGGAAGGCATGGGCGCGCGAGGCCTGGCTCAGCGCGATGGTGGCGCGCGGGCTCGCCCCGAACTGGATGTAGTCCGCCTGATCCTTGAGGCCGTAGCGCCCCGGCTCGCGCGTGGCGAAGACCACGTTGAGGATGTAGTCCTTCACCTTCTCGTCCATGTAGATCTGCGTGACGAGCTCGCGGGCCTTCACCAGGTGCTGCAGGTCGATGACCTTCTGAGCCTGCGGGGGCTTCCCGCCGCTCATGCGGTCCATGATGACCTTCTCCTCCTCGCGCGTGGGGTAGCCCACCTTCACCTTGAGCATGAAGCGGTCCACCTGCGCCTCGGGCAGCGGGTAGGTGCCCTCCTGCTCGATGGGGTTCTGGGTGGCCAGCACCAGGAAGGGCGAGGGCAGCGGGAAGGAGGTGTCACCGATGGTGACCTGGCGCTCCTGCATGGCCTCGAGCAGCGCGGACTGCACCTTGGCGGGGGCGCGGTTGATTTCATCGGCCAGCAGCACGTTGGCGAAGACGGGGCCCTTGCGGACCGTGAAGTTCGCCGCCTGCTGGTTGTAGATCATCGTGCCCACCACGTCCGCGGGCAGCAGATCCGGGGTGAACTGGATGCGCTGGAAGGACGCGCTGATGCTGTCGGCGATGGTGCGCACCGTGAGCGTCTTGGCCAGGCCCGGCACGCCCTCGAGCAGGACGTGGCCGTTGCACAGCAGGCCGATGAGGATGCGCTCCAGCATGTAGCGCTGGCCGACGATGACCTTGCCGACCTCCTGGTTGAGGACCTCGACGAAGCTGCTCTCCTGCTGGACGCGCTCGGTGAGCGCCCGGATGTCCGTGTTCATATGTGCCGTCTCGACTGTCCCTGGAGGAGGCGGGCAGCCTAGGAGGTGTAGGTACGCCGCTCAACAACCCATCACGCCGGGCATTCCGGTAATTTCGGAGGTCCATGCCCTCGGAACCACCCCGGAATGACCCGCAGGAGTACCCCAAACCACATCGGGACGGGGAACGCCAACCTTCTGGAGGGGGTGAACCCCGCGTCCCGGGGCCGGTGGAGGCCGGGTTGCTGGGGGAGTTGGCCCCGGGGGTGAGTGCCCGGATGTGCCCGCTGCGGGGGGGTGGAGCATTGCGGCTCCTGGAGGGGGGCGAGGGTCCGGCGGTGGTGCTGCTGCATGGCCGGGGGAACGCGGCGAGCATGTGGTTCCCGCTCCTGCCCGAGCTGGCCCGGGAGCACCGGGTGCTGGCGGTGGATCTGCCAGGGTTCGGGTGCTCGTCGGCGCCGGGAGGGACGGTGCGGACGGCCGAGGACGGGCTGCGTTTCTTCACCGAGCCGGTGGAGGAGGTGCTGGCCATGCTGGCGCCGGGGCCGATGACGCTGGTGGGGCACTCGCTGGGCGGACTGGTGTCGCTGGAGCTGGCGCTGCGAGGCCGCGTGCCGGTGGAGCGGCTGGTGCTGGTGGACGCGATGGGGCTGGGCCCGGAGATGGCGCGGGATGCCCGGCTCTTCTTCCGCCTGGGCCCGGAGCGGGTGGCGCGGGTGCTGGGGCCGAAGCTCTTCGGCCGCATCGCGCCGCTGCCGGACACGCCGCTGAACCGGAGGCTGGCGGCGCTGGGGTATGAGTTGATGACGGTGCCTGGGGGGAGAGCCGAGGCGACGCGCGCCTTCAACACGCTGGTGCCGCTCACGGGCGGCGTGTTCCACCGTGCCGAGCGGCTGGGCGAGGTGAAGCAGCCCACCCTTCTCTACTGGGGCGAGCAGGACACGGTGCTGCCCGTGTCACTCGCCGAGGCCGCGGTGAAGGTCATGCCGGATGCGCGGCTCGTGCGCGTGGCGGCGGGGCACGGTCCGCACCTGGAGCAACCAGACAGCTTTCTGTCGGCGGACTTGTTCCGCTGAGTGGGTGAGCGGCTCCGCTACTTCCTGGCCTTGCGCTTGAGACTCCGCACCAGCGCATCCCAACGCGGACCGCCCGTGGTGTGGTCGATGTTGTAGAAGGCGAGATAGTCGTGAACCAACGCTTTCCTGCCGCACGCGAGAGAAAGGAAGGCGCCGAGCAAAACCCACCAGCGGCGCGGCAGCACACCGGCCGGGGGGACTGCTTCAGCCGGGGGACATGCCGCACCGATCCCTCCAGCCGGAGGGCTGGTGTTGGGGATTGGCGGGAGTACACGGAAACGCGGGTGCGACCGTCAAGGCACCGGGTAGGCATGGCGGTGCGCGACGTGGAGGGTTGGCCAGGGAGGCGCGGGCGCTACGGGAAAGTGACGTTGCCCAGGGTGACGGTGCGCTTCAGCTCCGCGTCCCAGAGTATGAGGGTGTACGTGCCCCGGGCCTCCGTCTCGGAGGCAGGCACCTCCACCACCACGCGGCGCCATCCCTCGGCACCGGGCTCCTGCTGCCAGAGGGGCAGCAGCTTCAACACCTCGCCCTTGGGGCCGCGCAGCACCGCGCCCGCCGCCGTCCACGGCAGTGTGCCGGTATTGTCGAGCCACACGTCCACCGCCACCCGACCCTCCGTGCGGTAGCTGCGGGCTTGCTCCAGGCGCAGGTCGTTGCCCTTGGCCTGCGTGACGCTCTTCGTCAGTTCCTTGAAGAGGATGCCCTTCTTCCCCAGTAGCCCCGAGGCCAGCACGCCCCGGAGTCCCTCGGGGGCGCCGCGCTCGGCACGCAGCTGGCGCACCTCCTCCTGGCACTGCCAGGCCTCGGCCTGGGCCGCCTTCTCCCCTTCCCGGAAGGACTCCACCGTGCGGGGCTTACGAAACACCTTCACCTGCGACAGGCCCAGCGCCGGGTGCACCCGCAGGACGAAGCTGGCGCAGGCGGGGGCCGCCCCGTCCGCGAAGCACACGTCCAGCAGGAAGCGCTCCCCGGCCTCCAGCTTCTTTGGGGGCACCAGGGTGAGTGTCTGCTGCCCGGGGTTCACTTCCTCGAAGCGCTCGCGCTGCTCCACCCGCACGGAGCCGGGCTGGAGCGGGGTGTCGAAGCGCAGCGTGAGGGGCACGTCCGGGCTGATGCACACCAAGGGCGGCGTCGCGGGGGGCTCGGCCGACAAGTCGACGCGCGGGCTCGCCGTCTCACATACGTCCGGCGGGGACAGCATAGTGGCCTGGGGGGAGGAGGCGAGCAGGGCCAGCGCGAGCAAGCCCATGGGGGACGCGAGGGGCACGGGGAGTCAACCTCCAGGGGAAGGCGGGGCGGGGTGACGCGAGGCGTTGGCCTCTACCACACCTCGCCGGGCCCGTGCCGCCCGCGCCTACTCGAAGCGCTCCACCGCCCGGACGTACTGGGTGGAGAAGACGACGGCGGCATCCGCGGGGCCGCCAACGTCCTCCCGCTCCACGCCCGGAGGCTCCCCCCACCGGGTGTACGCCCCGATGAGCTCCAGGCACACCGGGTACGTCTCGCCGGTGCGCTTCCGGGCCTGGGTGAAGCGGCCGTAGACGCGCTCGGGCCCGAGGTAGAGCCGCCCGGTGAGCTCGCTCCCGGCCAGCTGCCCCAGGTTGTCCGTGCCCGTCATGATGGGAACCCGCATGGGGGTGAACTCGTGCACGGTGACGGGCCGGGCGCCGGGCTCATGGGGGAACACCGCGGTGCCCGTCTTGCTGATGTGGACGCCCAACTCCTCCATGGCCTTCACGGCACCGGGGGGGCAGTCGGCGGGCCGGGGCGGGGGGCGCACCACCTGGGGCGTGCTGGTGCAGCCGGAGAGGAGCACAGTGCACAAGCCCACGAGGCACAGCTCCTGACGGGCGGGGACACAGCCCGGCGCCGGGCGTTGCGGCCTCGGGGCGGGCTTGTTTTCAGGCTTCAGGCGGGTGTCTGTCTCTCGGGGCATGGCGGGGGCGGGCGCGGGGGAAGAGTCAGGAGGGGCAACCGCACCCCCTCCAGCTTCGGACGGCGCGTCCGGCCCCGCCATTTCGCGGACAAGCCCGGGGTAGGGTGTCGGGGAGCCCGCCCATTCCCCAGGAGGTAGCGGTGCCGCCAGAGAAGCGGAGGCCGGAGGACGCTCCGCCCCGGACTCCGGGCGGGAGAGGAGGGCCCACGTGCCGGCCAGCACCAGCGCGCCCACCAGCAGCGTCACGGCCAGCGCACGCGCTCGCGGGCCCGGGGGCGCCCGGCCGGCGGGGCTCGACGGAGGTAGCGCCACGAGGGCGGCGGCACCCTCCACCGCGTGCACCGGGGCCTCCATGACGGGGGGCACCACCGGCGCCTCCTGCTTCGCGGGCGCCTCCTGCCCGGCGGGTGCCACGGCAGCGGCTGGCACCTGGCCCCGGGCCTTGCGCACCCGCCCGCGCCGGGGCATCGCCGCCACGACATGCCGCAGGAAGCGCTCGCGCGAGTCGCGGTCCTCCACCTGGCCGGGTATCTCCTCGGTGGTGCGCACCTGCGGGGCGTCGGGGTCCATCAGCGGCACGTCCCAGTCCTCCCCCGCCCCCGCCAGCGCCGCCTCCAGCGCCGCGGCCACCGCCTCCATGTCCGCGAGCCTCTCCCCGGGCTCCTTCTCCAGCAGGTGCAGACACACCCGGCCCAGCGCCACCGGCACGCGCGGGTTGTCCTCGTGTGGCGCCAGGGGCGTGCGGGTGCGGATGTCCTTCACCATGTGCGGGTTGCCCATGTGCGAGCCGAAGGGCAGCCTGTCGGTGAGCAACTCGTACAGGGTGACACCCAAGGCCCACACCTCGTCGGCCACGCCCGGCCGGTAGCGCGCGCTCTTCTCCGGGTTCTCCTCCAGGAAGCGGTACGCCTCGGGGCTGGTGTACTCGGGCGTTCCCGGCGGCAGCCTCCCCCACCGCGGCAGCGTGGGGCGGCCCTCCAGGTGCCCCACCCCGAAGTCCACCCAGACAGGCGTGCCGTCCGCCGCCCTCACCAGGAGATTGTCCGGTTTGATGTCCCGGTGCAGCACGCCCTGGCGGTGCACCAGCGCGAGCGCCCCCGCCGCCTCCCGCATGAGCGTGGCGGTCTGGCGCGCCGAGGGGTTGTGCTCCAGGGCATGCCTCAGCAGCGGCTGCCCCCGCACGTACTCCATGACGAGGTAGAGGTAGCCCTCGTCCGGGTAGGGCCAGCGCCCATGGCCCAGCACCCGCACCACGTTGGGGTGTTGGACGTGGCGCAGAATGTCCATCTCCAGCTCGCCCCAGGGGTTGTCCGGGTAGTCGCGGAAGAACTTGAGGACACAGGAGCGCCCCGCGCACTCGGCGAGGAAGACGTGACCCTGGCCGCCCTCGCCCAGCGGGCCCACCACCCGGTACTGGCCCACCAGCTCCCCGGGCTCCGGCAGCCTGTACACCCGCGCGCTGACTCTCAACAAAGGCCAACCTCCGAGGTGAGGAGGCTAACATGACGCGGCGGATTCTCCCGCGGCGCTCCGTCCGGCACGTTTGGCGGCCAGCACGGTGCCCGGACGCTCGGAGCGCCCTGGCCCGAAAACGGGCTGCACCTGCGCCCAGGTGTAGACGCCTACACTTGGTGTAGCACATTTGACTACACCTCCAGGTGTAGACGTCTACACCTGAAGCGCCCAGCGCGCCGAGAAGTCACTCGTTGACGTCAACGAGCATCAGCCGCGATGGGCAATCCCTCGCGCATGCTCCATTCCAACCGTCCTCCGAGGACTGGCCGAGAAAATCTACCTCTGACGTCATGTGGTGATAGATTCGTCCCAGACAATCGCATCCACATTGGAGACCCTTCATGCAGGTAACGACCTGGTTCATCGCGAAGGAAGACGAGGCGGAGGCAATCGAGTCGATCGTCACCACCGAAGAACACTCCCCGGAGGACTGGATGTACCTCGAGCTCCCGCTCATCGAGATGGAGTTCATGGCCCTCTCCGCCGCGCTCCGGGGCACGGAAGACATCACGGACGAGCGCACCCTGGAGGATCCGCTCATCTTCCGGGAGGAAGACGGTCTCATCATCGCGCGCGTGGTGGAGTCCTTCATCCAATCCTTGGCCCGTGTGACGGACGCGAACGTGCCCGGCCTCGTCAACGCCTGGGTGGAACGGATGGACCAGGAGAACCACGGCCCGGAGGAGCTGCGTGAATTCCTCTCGGAGATGGTGAAGTTCGCCCGGCAGGCAGTGGCGCGCCGCAGCCCGGTGCTGTCGCTCGCGACGTTCTGAGGGTTTGAGTCAGGAGTCCGCGCCTGTAACGTCCCTGGGTAGCTTGTCTCGTACTCCCCCGGAGGCGCCCATGAGCCGCGGATCCAAGACTCCCGAGCAGGACCGTACCGAGGGCACCGCCCGTCCCCGTGGTTACGAGCAGGTGGACAAGCTGTCCGTCCCCCTCCCCCACGGCACCGAGGTGACGACCCGCGTGGAGCGCGTGGCCGGCGACCGACACATCCCCCAGGGCGTGGTGGGCCGCGTGGTGCGCGCCCGTGGCGGCGGCTTCGACGTCCAGGTGGTCGGCGTAGGCGAGCTCTGGTACGCCCGCGACGAGCTGGTGCCTCGCAAGCCGGGCCAGCTCCAGTTCGCGCTCCGGCGCGCCGCCACCTGGGACGCCCTGCGCCCCTGCGTGGTGCTGGAGACCGTGGTGGGCTCGCAGGCCTGGGGCCTCGCCAACGAGTCCTCCGACGTCGACATGCGCGGCGTCTTCGGCCTGCCCCTGCCCTGGCACTTCGGCCTCGCCGACAAGGCGAGAGATCTCGTCAGCGCCGATGGCAGTCATACCTTCTGGGAGATCTCCAAGGCGGTGGAGCAGGCCCTCCGCGCCGATCCCAACACCCTGGAGATGCTCTTCGTCCCCAGCGCCCGCGCCTCGGACGAGCTGGGGGAGTGGCTCCTCGCCGAGCGCGAAGCCTTCGTGTCCAAGGCCATCTTCGGCAGCTTCGGCCGGTACGCCATGAGCCAGCTCGACAAGCTCACGCGCAGCCAGCGGCTCGCCGAGCACCGCGACCTGGTGCTCGAGTGGCTGTGCGAGGAGCCCGCGCCTGGCCTCGACGAGGTGGCCCGGCGGCTCGCGGCCATCTCCCCGCGCTCCGCGCCCTCGCCCGAGGACGCGCTGCTCGCGGCCAAGACGTACCTCAAGCAGCTCTACCGCTCGCTGTGGGATCAGGGCCTCATCGAGGCCAACGACTTCGCCGCCCTCACCCGCTACGCGCGGGGTGGCGGCCAGCGGCCTCCCAGCGCTCGCGAGCTGCGCCCGAAGAATGCCTACAACCTGCTGCGCCTGGTGGTGCTCGCTACCGGGTGGCTGCGGGAGGGAGTGCCCACCTTCGAAGTCACCGGCACCTACAAGGCACGCATGTTGGAGATCAAGGCCGGACGCGTCCCGCTGGAGGAGGTGCTGCGGGATGCCGAGGCCCTCGCACCGGAGCTGGAAGAGGCCCACCGCACCAGCAAGCTGCCGCAGCTCCCGGACTACGGGCGCGCGGACCGCCTGCTGCGCCGCGTAGGCGAGGAACTGGCGCGGCGCTGGGTACTCCAGGTGCCCGGGCCGCTTGGCCGTGATGCCCCCGCGCCTCCGGCCGTCGAATGGAAGGAGGAAGAGTCATGACCGCAACCCTGATGACGGAGCACCAGACCCGGGTCGCCAACGCCGTGCTCGACGAGGAGTCCACCCGGCGGTGGCACCTCGTCGTGTCCCTCTCGGGCGCGCACGCGTACGGCTTCCCCTCGCCCGACAGTGACCTGGACCTCAAGTCCATCCACGTCACTCCCACTTCCCAGTTGCTCCGCCTGGAGCAGCGCGGCCCCGTGTCCGCCGAGCGTCTGGAGGTGGTGGACGGCGTCGAGGTGGACTACTCGTCCAACGAAGTCGGCCCCGTGCTGTTCGGCGCCCTCCAGGGCAATGGCAACTACCTGGAGCGGCTGCTCGGGGCGCATACCCTGCGCGGCTCGCCCGAGCTGGAGTCCGTGCGTCCGCTGGTGCGCGGCGTGCTGTCGCGGCGGCTGCACCGGCACTACCGCGGCTTCGCCCACGGCCAGTTGCGCGAGTGGGAGAAGACGGGCTTCCGCTCCACCAAGAAGTTCCTCTACGTGCTGCGCACGACGCTCACCGGCACCCATGCGCTCCTCACGGGCGAGCTGGAGACGGACCTCACCGCGCTGATGGACCGCTATGGTTTCGGCGAGGCCGGCGAGCTCGTCGCCTGGAAGCGCCGTGGCGAGCGCAGCGAGCTGCCCGAGCCCCTCTCCGAGCACTGGCGCGGCCAGGTGACCCGGGCCTTCGAGCGGCTCGACTCCGCCTGCGAGCGCTCCGTGCTCCCCGAGGAGCCCCAGGGCACCGAGGCGCTGGAGGCGTGGTTGCTCGAGCTCCGGCGCTCGCGGTTCTAGGATTTCAGCTTCAGGTAGTGCTCGCGCTTCGCCTTGGGGAACTTCTCGATGGCGTAGCGCAGCATGGTCCTCGGCATCTCCCGCGCATGCCGATCGAGGAAAGACTCTTCGCTCGCCGGGTCCCTGTTGCCCACCTCCCGCAGCATCCAGCCCACGGCCTTGTGGATGAGGTCGTGCTCGTCGCGGAGCAGCACCTCCGCCAGCTTCAGCGTGTGTGTGAAGACTCCCGCCCGGATGAAGGCCTGGGTCGACATGATGGCGATGCGCCGCTCCCACAGCACCGGCGAGCGCGCGAATTCGTAGAGCAGCGGCATGAGCTCCGGGTGCTCGAGCAGATACGCCCCCACGAGCCGGGGCGCCACCGTGTCCACCAGGTCCCAGTTGTTCAACCCCGCCAGGTGCTCCCGGCAGAACGCGAAGAGCCGGCCGCGTCCGGCCTCATCCGCCCGCTCGAATCTCGTCACGAGGATGATGAAGCCGGTGAGCCGGTGCTCGTGGACCCCGCTCCGCAACAGCTCGTCCAGTTGCTCCAGGGCCAGGTCCTTGTGGCGCCGGGCGATCCTCCGCTGCTCCGGCACGGTCACGCCGAGGAACACGTCTCCCTCGGCGTACTCGCCTGGGCCTGTCTTGAAGAACCTTGGATAGAAGGCGGCCTTCTCGGCGTCGGCTGCCCGCGCCAGCTCGTCCCGGATGACCTTGGCGGAGGAGGTATTCATGGGCGGAAGTCTGGCGGGGAGATGACCCGAGAGGCTAGCGTCACCCGCCGTGTCCCATGATCTGCTCGACCTCGCCGCCACGCCCGAGCGCCTCCGCGCGCTCGCCGATGCCGGTGTCCTGACGCCCCAGGGCCTGGAGCACGCCCTGCGGCTCGCCGTCGCCACTCCCGAGCGGCCCGCCTGGCGGCGCTTCCTGTCCGCCGTGCTGGTGGGCTTCGGCTCGCTGCTGGTGCTCTCGGGCGTCATCTACTTCTTCGCCTACAACTGGGCCGCGCTCCACCGCTTCGGGAAGATGGGGCTGCTGCTGGCCGCCATCCTCGCCTCCTGCGCCGCCGCCTGGCGCCTGGGCGAGACCCTCGCCGGCCAGTTCGCCCTCCTCTTCGCCGCGGTGCTCGTGGGGCCACTGCTCGCCGTCTACGGACAGGCCTACCAGACGGGCGCGGACCCCTATGAGCTGTTCCTCGGGTGGAGCCTCCTCATCCTCCCCTGGGTGGCGCTCGCGCGCTTCAGTCCCCTCTGGCTGCTGCTGCTGCTCCTCGTGAACACCGGGCTGGGTCTCTTCTGGTTCCAGGTCCTCGATGGTGAGGGTCCCCCGCTGCTGCTGGTGCTCGCCCTGGTGAACGGCGGAGCCTGGGTGGCGCATGAAGCCCTCGCGGCGCGTGGCATCCCCTGGCTCAGTGGCCGGTGGCTGCCCCGGGTGCTGGCGATGATGACCATGGCGCCGCTGCTCGTCCTGTCGGAATTGGTGGTGGGGGTGCCCCGGGAGGCGGACGGCGCGAGCTGGGTGGGGCTTCTCCTGCTCGTGGGGGTGATGGCAGGGGCGTACTTCTTCCACCGGCAGGTGCGCTCCGAGCTCTTCCTCCTCACCCTGGACGCGGTGAGTGCGATGACGCTGGTCACCACCCTCGTCGGCCGCGTCCTGATCAAGGCGGATGACCTCGGCCCGGCCATCTTCTTCATCATGGCCCTGCTCATCATCGGCGAGGTGGGGCTCACCGTCTGGTGGCTGCGCGCCGAGGCACGCGGCCCGGAGGAGGCCTAGCCATGGCGTTCAAGCCCTCGCTGCGGGACGTGCTGCCCACCGCGCTCCAGGAGCCCGCACGTGCCGCGCTCGCTTCCAGCAAGGACGCCACGGCCACCATGCCCTGGTTCGTCCGCGTCCTCACCGGCTTCGGAGCCTGGATGGCCTCCTGGTTCCTGCTCGCCTTCATCGCCATCGGGGTGGCGGTGGGCGAGGAGGTGGGAGCCATCGTCCTGGGATTGCTCCTCACGGGAGGTGCGGTGCTCCTGCGGTACGCGGGGAGCAACGTGTTCCTCACCCAGCTCACCCTGTCCACCGGACTGGCCGGCCAGGCCCTCTTCATCGGCGGCGTGTGGGCGCTCACGAAGAGTGAGGAGACGGCGGCCCTCGCCACCTTCGTCCTCCAGACGGTGCTCCTCTTCGTCTACCCGGATGCCATCCAGCGCTTCCTGTCCGCGCTCTTCGGGAGCCTCGCGCTGCTCACCCTGCTGCGCCTCACCGCGGCGGGCGTGCTGGTGGACGTGACGCTGGTGGGCCTCACCGTGCTCGCGCACCTCCTCTTCCTCCACCAGAGCCGGCTCCAGGGCGGGCGCTGGAGTGCCCTGGTGACCCCCACGGCCTTCGGGCTCGTCACCACGCTCCTGGCCTCGCTGGTGATGCGCACCTGGTTCCATGACCTGTACCTGGGCCTCTTCCGCGAGGGCACGGCGGAGCTGCCCATGGGCGTGCTGACGCTCGGGCTCGCCGTGGTGACGCTGTACTCGGCCTGGCGCGTGCTGGAGGAGACGGACTCCGAGCCCGGTGGCACCGCGGGCGTGACGGCCTTCGCCTCGCTGGTGCTGACGGCCCTCCTCACGCTCCACACGCCCGGCGTCATCGCGGCGATCGGCGTGCTCCTGCTCGGCTTCCACCGGCGCAGCGTGGTGCTGCTCGGCATGGCCGTGACCTTCATCCTCGTGTTCGGCGTGGGCTACTACTACGACCTCCAGCTGTCCCTGCTGGCCAAGTCGCTCGCGCTGCTGGGCAGCGGCCTGGTGCTGCTCGGCCTGCGGCTCTTCATCCTGCGCCGCTTCCCCGCGGCCGAGGAGGTGCGCTGATGCGCGCCCGCGTCATCTTCGGTGGCTTCCTCCTCGTGGTGGCCGTGCTCGTGGTGCAGGTCGTCCGCAAGGAGCAGGTCCTGGCCCACGGCACGCCGGTGCTGCTGGAGCTCGCGCCGGTGGACCCCCGCTCGCTCATGCAGGGCGATTACATGGTGCTCGACTACGCCGTCAGCCGCGAGGCCCGGCTGGCCAACGACACGGACAGGGACTCGGACTGGGATTTGGACTCGAGCCCGGCCCCGAGGGAGCGCCCGAAGGAGGGGCGCCTCGTGCTCCGGCTCGACGAGAACGGCGTGGGACGCTTCGTCCGCCACGACGCGCCCGGCACCCCGCTCGCCCCCGGAGAGCTGCTGCTGCGCTACAAGGTGCGCGAGGGCCGCGTCCGCCTGGGCGCCGAGGCCTTCTTCTTCCAGGAAGGTCACGCGGACCGTTACGAGGGGGCGAAGTATGGCGAGCTCCGGGTGACCGGCGACGGCTCCAGCGTCCTCGTGGGCCTGCGCGACGCCGGACGCCAGCCGCTCGGCAGCGCGCTGCAAGGTGGGGACACCCAGTAAAACATGCCTTAGCATGAAGGCATGAGAATCGCGGTCATTGGCTTGGGACCCCATGCCCGGCGCGTCTATGTGCCCGCCCTGCAGCGGTTGCGGGAGCGCTTCGGTGTGGAAGTAGCGCTGGTGGTGGATGTCGAGGCGAAGGAGGAGGAGGTCCGCTCCTTCCTCGCCGCCCGGGAGCTGCGCCCGGAGCTGCTCTTCGTGAAGCCCTTCCAGCAGCGCATGCCCGAGGACGTGCGGGCCGCCCTGAGCCGCACCGCGCGGCGCGAGCCGCTCGATGGCGTCATCATCGCCACCGAGCCGCTGTCGCACCGGGCCTATGCGGAGTGGGCCCTGGAGGAGCGGCTGCACATCCTCATGGACAAGCCCGTCACCACCCGGGAGAACGCCGCCACGGACCTGCACCAGGCGGTGGGCATCTACGGCGACTACGAGGCCCTGCTCTCCGCCCATGGCCGGCTGCAGAAGGAGAAACGGACCCTCTTCAGCATCAACGTGCAGCGGCGCTTCCACCCCGGATTCCAGCGGGTGCGCGAGTTGCTCGAGGAGATCGCCGGGAAGACGAACTGTCCCATCACCTCCATCCAGTCCTCGCACGCCGACGGACAGTGGCGGTTGCCCGCGGAGATGGTCACCCTCGGCTACCACGGCTACAACGAGGGGCACGGCAAGGTCTCCCACAGCGGGTACCACTTCTTCGATCTGGCCTGGTGGCTCTATCAGACGGTGGCCCGCACCACGGGAAAGCAGGCGGACTTCGCGGAGGTGTTCTCCTCGTTCCAGACCCCGAGCGGCTATCTGCGCCAGCTGGATGGGAGGGACCACGAGCGGCTCTTCGGACCGGAGTACCGGAGCGCCCAGACGCACGACGAGGAAGCGCTGAGGCGGCGCATGAGGGACTACGGGGAGCTGGACGCGTTCTCCACCATCCGGCTGCTCGAGCAGGACGAGAGCGTGTGCCACCTGTCCATCAACCTGCTGCACAACAGCTTCAGCCGGCGCGACACGCTGCGGCCCGGGAAGAACCTGTACAAGGGCAACGGCCGCGTCAAACACGAGCACCACAACATCCAGCAGGGCCCCTTCCAGAACATCCAGGTGCACTCCTACCAGAGCCGGGCCGAGCACGATGAGCGCTCGGGGGACGAGCACGCGGTGGGCGGCAACAACCACTTCGACATCCACGTCTTCCGCAACAGCGGCCTCACGGGCGATGCACGGCCGATGGAGATCATCCGCATGGGCGAGCTGGAAGCGCGGGCCGGGTATGACCCGGAGCGGCTGGCCACCGAGCAGGCCAAGGAGGCGGTGGTGGTGGAGATGCTCCAGTTCATCCGAGGCGAGCTGCCCAGGGAGCGCGTGCGCTCCAGCATCGAGGAGCACCGCATCCCCGTGCGGCTGATGAGCTCCGTCTACGCCTCACATGTACTGCAGCGCAGGGGCGAGAACCCCCTCGTGGGCTTCGCGCTGCGCTGAGTCGATCTCCACACCGGACGGCGCCAGCGTCCTCGTGGACCTGCGGGACGCCGAGCGCCAGCCACTCGGCGGCGAGGAAGGAGACACACCCGCCCGGGTCAATTGATCTGCACGGAGCCACCCTTGATGCGGTTGACTCCGGCCGCGCTCGATTCGAGCTGCACACCCTTGATGATCACCTTGCCGTTGCGCCGCAGGGTGATGCTCGCCTTGCCACACGACAGGACGATCTCGTCCTGGCCCTCGATGACCACGCGCTTGCCATCCACCCGGGCCTCCACCTCCTGGTGTGGGACGCGGGCCTCCAGCAGCTCATCGATGAGCGGCGTGCTGCTCGTTGTCTGCACCAGGCCCACCAGCAGGGGACACGTGGGAACTCCGTTCTCGAACAGCAGCACGGCCCGCTGCCGTGAGGCGACCGCCTGCTCCAGGCTCTTCGCGTCGAGTGGCACGGTGGACAGCGCCGGCAACGGACCCGCGGTGTTGCCCTCGTAATCCACGAGCACCCCGCGCCCAGGATCGAGGCCCACCACCCACCCCACCCGGCTGCCAACGATGGGCTCCTGGGGGGCGGTGTCGTGCGCGGACGGTGATGCCTTCTTGCCAGAATTCATGCTCATTCCTTCTACCTCCCGGCTCACCGGCTGGAGTCGCTGGCCTTCGTGCGGCCAGGCGAACTGGCCGGGGGCTGCGCCGATAGGGACTGGAGCTCGGACTGGGCCGAGGACAGGTCGATATCGGGTGGTTCCTTGTGCTCGACCGCCTCCACCTCTGGAAGCTCCAGCTTGGAGACGGACTTGCTGCTGAGCGAACCCGCTCCCAGCATCTTCACCTTACCGCCCTTGACCTTGATGTTCGAGCCGTCGATGGTCAGGGTCTTGGCAAACCACTTGACGGCGCCGGACTTCTCCATGCTGACGATGAGGTTGCCGCCGACGATGAGCGAGAACTTGTCTGCCTTGAATTGAAAGGATTTGGCCAGCGAGCCGGCGCCCTTCCCGACCTCGGTGTGCGCTTTGGCCCCGACGTCGTCCTTCTGGTCCTTGCCGGCCGCCAGCGACACCGAGCCCTTGATCTGGGACTGAAAGTCACTGCCCACCTTGGTGGAGCGATCCTCGGACACGCTCTCCTGACGGATGCCCGCGACGTACTCGAAGCTGGCGCCTCCCACCTGGACGGACTTGTTTCCCTCCACCGACTCGATCTTCATCAAGGCGACATTGATGGAGTAGGCGGCTCCCACGTTCAGCGCGGCCGCCAAGGACACGGAGGTGTCGGCGGACTGCACCACGAAGACATTCTGCATTCCGCTCACCGTCACCGACTGGTTGCCTTCCACCTCCTCGTCATGGCTCCCGCGGATGCCGGTGGTCCGGTTCCCCGAGACCGCGAGCGTCTGGCTCCCCTCCACGAGACTCGTGTCCTCCTGCAGAACGGCCAGCGTCTGATTGCCCTCGATGGTGCGCTGGCGGTCCTTCTTCACGAGCAGCGCCTCGTTGGCCCGGATCTCCTGCGTCTTGTCGTTGCGGGTGTGCAGATCATCGTCCTTCTGGGCGTGAAGGAAGACCTGTTCCTCGCCAGCGGCATCCTCGAAGCGCAGCTCGTTGAAGCCCTCGCTGTTGGGACTGGAGGAGCTGCGCAGGGTGGAGCGCGTCTTCTCGTCCGGCAGCGGGTAGGGGGTGGGGTTCTGCCCGTTGTAGACGGCCCCCGTGATGAGGGGCCGGTCCGGGTCTCCCTCGAAGAACCGGATGACGACCTCCTGCCCCACCCGCGGAAGGAAGAGCCCCCCCCAGGCCGGACCTCCCCAGAGCTGGCCCGGGCGGATCCAGCAGGAGCTCTTGTCGTCCCGGCCCCCTTCACGGTCCCAGTGGAACTGCACCTTGATGCGGCCGTGCTCGTCCGGGTGGATCTCGTCTCCGGGAGCCCCCGTCACGGTGGCGGTCTGGATGCCGGAGATGACCGGGCGGGGCGTGCTCCGGCGCGGCCGGAAAGGCACCTCCGAGGGCAGGCAACGGAACTCGTTCCGGTAGCGCCCCTGCCCCAGCACCTCGTGCTGCGTGTGCACCTCGGGCTGGTGGCCCACGTGCTGGACCTCCACCACCAGCAGCTTGCCTTGCGCGACCGCATCCAGCTCGAAGAAGTGACCGGGACACAGCCGAGGGCTGACACTGACTCCCGACAAGGTCCGCTCGGATTGGAGCCGCTCCTCCAGCCGCACCTTGCTGAGCCGCTTGCCCTCCGAGGGCTCCACATAACCAGCGGGATAGTCGTAGAGCTCGAGCGCACCGAAGTCACCAGCCTTGGAGGGCTGGGCCGTCAGGTCGAGCGCGGGCTTCTTGAAGTCGAAGTCGCGCACCGTGACCTTGCCGGGGCGCAACCGGTGCACCTGGGCCAGGGCGGAGGCGTGCTCCGCGTCCGACACCCGGCCATCCTCCTCGCGGAACGGCAGCAGCGAACCGCCCGCCATCTCCAGGTACGCCCCGGTGCCGTCCCCCAGCAGCAGCTGGTGCGCGTCCTCCGAGTGCGTGAAGAAGTAGAAAATGCCCTCCTCCTCCAGCAGCCGGGAGATGAAATCGAAGTCCGACTCACGGTACTGCACGCAGTACTCGCGAGGCGCGTAGCTGCCAGACAGGACGAAGCGGTGCCGCACCTGCCCCTCGTTCAGCACCTGCTTGACGATGTCCGGGACGGCCTTGTGCTGGAAGATGCGGCTGCGCCGCACGTGCTTGAGCCGCTCGAGCGTGGGCACCACTCGCAGGCGGTAGCGGAGCCGGCCCTCTTGCAGGCCCAGCGCCTGGGCGCGATGCACCTGGCCATTCACGTAGCGCACCGGCTCGCCCGTGTGCTGGAAGGTCAACGTGGCCGGGGTGCCCATCAGCTCCGCCAGGGCCAGCGGCGCCTCGGCGTGGGTGTAGAGCTCCAGGTTGAATTCGAAGGGCCGTGACAGCCCCTCCACCCCGGAGAACTGGGTGACCACGGTCTCCTCCGGCCCATGGCCTCCCACCCGGAGACCAAACGCCATCTTGTCCGTCCATGCCATGGCGTCAGTTCTCCGCGATCTTCGAGCCCTTGATGACCACGTCGCCGCTGGCGGTGATCTCCACCTTGGCGCCCTTGATGATCACATCCCCGTTCTTCTTGACCTGGAGGGTGGCGGAGCCGACCTTGAGGGTGAACTGCTCCTCGGCGACCAGGGAGATCTCCTTGGCGGACAGGGTATAGGAGTCCTTGACGGCGTGGTTGTGATTGCCCCCCACGCTCACCATCAAGTCCTTGCCCACCTTGAGGCTGCGTGACTTCTGGACCTGCTCGGACAGGTCTCCGCCCACCTGGAGGCTGCGCGAGCCCAGGACCGTCTCGGACTTCTTGGCGCCGACGACCTCCGACTTGGCCCCGCCCACCTGCTCGGCCTTGAGGCCCCCCACCAGCTGGTTGAGGGCGCCGCCCACGCTCACGGCATAACCGGCGCCGACGTTGAGCATCTTGCCCAACCCCACCGTCTCGAGCGAAGCCATGCTCACCAGGACGCTCTGGTTGCCGCCCACCTGGACGGACTGGTTGCCCGCCACCGTCTCGGTATGGTTGCCCCCCACGGACGTCGAGCGATCCTTGTCCACCCGCAGCGACTGATTGCCGCCGATGACACTGTCGTCGTTCTTCTTGACCTCCAGGGCCTGGTTGCCCTCGATGGTGCGGCTGCGGTCCTTCTTGACGAGCAGCGTCTCATGGCCGCCCACCTGCTGCGTCTTGTCGTTCTCGACGACGATGTCCAGGTCCTTCTGGGCGTGGAAGTAGACCTGCTCCTGGCCGGCAGCGTCCTCGAAACGCAGCTCGTTGGAGCCATTGCCACCGGGGCTGGAGCTGGAGCGCAGGGTGCTCCGGGTCTTGTCATCAGGCAGGGCGATGGGCGGTGGATTCTCGCCGTTGTAGACGCTGCCGGTGACGAGGGGCCGGTCGGGATCTCCCTCGAGGAACTCGACCACCACCTCGTGACCGATGCGAGGCAGGTAGAGGGCGCCCCAGCCGGGACCGGCCCAGGACTGGCTCACGCGAATCCAGCAGGAGCTCTTGTCGTCGCGGCCCCCTTCACGGTCCCAGTGGAACTGCACCTTGATGCGGCCATGTTCGTCGGTGTGGATCTCCTCCCCCGAGGGCCCCACGACCATGGCCGTCTGGGCACCCGGGATGAGGGGACGCGGGGTGGTGCGCGGCGGACGGTAGGGCACCTTGGCGGGGAGGCAGGTGAAGGTGTTGCGGTAGCTCTCCCGGGAGTCCGGTGGCCCCTCGAAGAGGAGCGCCTCGGGCTGGCGGCCCACATGGCGGGCGGAGAGGACGAGGTAGCCGCGGTTGAAGGCGTCCACCGGGTGCTCGTCCAGCTCGAGGGTGTGGCCGGTGCGCAGGCGCCGGCAACTGCTAGCACCGGAGGCGAGCTCCACCCGGGCCCGCAGCTCCTCCAGGCGCACCTTGGCGAGCGTCTTGCCCGTGCCGGGCGCCTCGTAGCAGCCCGGGTAGTCATAGACTTCGAGGGAGGACTCGGCCTCGTCATCGGTGCTGGTGGCGGTGAGGTCCTGGGAGGGGCGGACGAAGTTGTAGTCCCGGAGGGCGACGGCGCCGGGCTGCACCTGGAGCTGCGAGGAGAACTCGTGCACGTACTCGCTGCCGGCCACCATCTTGGTGGTGGTGCGGAAGACGAGCCGCGCCTCACCGGGCATGGCGGGGCAGCCGAGCGAGGTGTCGGCGAGCACCAGGGTGTGAGCGTCCTCGGTGTGCTCGAAGTAATAGAAGATGCCCTCTTCCTCGAGCAGGCGGGAGACGAAGTCGAAGTCGGACTCGCGGTACTGCACGCAGTAGGTCCGCTTGACGTAGGAGCCGTTCAGCTCGAGCCGGTGCTCCACGAGGGCATTGCCGAGCACCTCGTGGACGATCTCGGGGACGGTCTTTTCCTGGAAGATGCGGCTGTTGCGGGTGTGCTTGAGCGTCCACCAGCGGGGCACGACGGTGATGCGGTAGCGCAGGCGCTCCTCGGAGGCGCCGGCCTCCCAGCGGGCGACACGCGAGACGACGCCGTGGAAGTAGCGCTCCCCGTCCTCGCCGAGGTGCACGGCGAGCAGCGCGTTCTGACCCAAGAGAGCCCGCTCATCCACCGACACGTCCGATGGGGCGGCCAGGAGGGCCTCCAGCGTATAGGGATGGGAGATGGCCTCATCGGCCTCGAATCCAATGACGGCCAGCTCGCCCAGCGCATGTGGGCCTACCTGGAAATCAAACTCAGCCTGATTTGCCAGGAGCGCAGCGGTTGCGACCATGTAATCCCCCTTCCTTGAAAGTATGCGCCGAAACAGGTCCACAGTCACGAACCTGTGGTGGGTACCGTCCACTTGAATTGTTTGACCGCTCGCGAGCGGCATGGTGCTCGGCACACCGCCGAATTTTTCAGCGAGACAGTGCACCTCGTCAGGCGACGTGTTGCAACTCGGGGCACCACGTCACAGAACGGCGCTTGGTGCTAGGCTCATGTGGGGGCAACGAGAACAGCCGCACGAACGCATGCAGATCTCACTCAACACGACAGGCATGCAGGCCGGCATCTCCGTTGCCGCGGACAAGGATGCTCGCGACTACTGCGTGGTGGTGGTGAAAGGGACGTTCGAGACGAATTCACGCGGAGAGATGACGCTCGCCAGAGAACAGCGTCCGCTTGTTGCGGCCGATGAACATCATGGGGATCCTGCCACGACCAGCATCCGCTACGAATGCGACTTCGCGCTCGAGAAGCCACTAACGGACTTAATCGTGGTCGGAAAAGCGGTCTCGCCCTCTGGGCAGCGCGTGACCCAAGTGCCCGTCAGCCTCGAAGTCCAGGGGAGGAAGAAGAGTCTACAAATCATCGGGGAGCGGCGCTGGCTCCGCTCGCTGGGAAGTATGCTCCCCTCTGAGCCCGTCCCCTTCGTCGAGATGCCACTGACATTCGAGCGGGCCTTCGGAGGCCAGGACGAAAGCCGCGGGCCAGGGCGAGCATCTGTGGAGCGGCGCAATCTCGTGGGCGTTGGGTTTCATCCGCACCGTGGCGCGGCCCAGATCGAGGGCACACCCCTTCCGAACCTGGAGCGTCCAGGGCAGAGGATCTCCTCGCCCCGCGACCAGCCAGAGCCGATCGGTCTTGGACATGTAGGGCGTGCCTGGGCGCCACGCATCGCCTACGCAGGCACCTACGACGCGCGCTGGCGCGATGAACGGGCGCCGTTCCTTCCAGCGGACTTCGACTCGCGGTACTTCCAGTCCGCACCGGCAGATCAACAGTTCCCGCATTTTCATGGGGGCGAGCGAATCCGGTGCATCCACATGGCTGCGGAACCCGTCGTTCAATACGTCATTCCATCACTGCGCATGCCAGTCAGGTTCCGCTTCGTCGATCGAGAAGTGGAGCAGATGGGCGTACTCGATACGGTGATTCTCGAACCGCACCGCTCGATTGCCATGCTCGTGTGGCGCGCGCGCGTGCCGATTGGAAAGAAACTCAACGCGCTCCAGGAGATCTCCGTGGGCGAGCAGCCACGCGCCACACAGGGTACACCCATCGGCTATCGAAATGGCAAGCCGGTGTTTAGCGGCCTGGCTGCGGCGATCCGCTGGCTTCGTAGGCACCGAGGCACCAGGAGATGAGTGCGTCACCCATCTACGTTCGCGCTGTCGGCATGGCGTGCCCCGTGGGCCTGCGCTGGGCGCCCGCTTGCGCAGCCTTGCGAGCCGGAATCAATCGCAAGCAGGTCTCTCCTTACGTGGACAATCAAGGCCGCGAGATCGTCATCTCGTACCTGCGTGACATCCTCGACCTCAAGTCGACTCCAACGCAGCGCTGGCTGTTCTTCCTGACCCACGCACTCCAAGAGGCACCACTTTCAAGGTGTAGGAGCGGGGCCGCCCCGGAGGCTTGCAGGAGGTGTCTGGGGCGGAGCAAACGCCTCACCCGGAGGCGGGGAACGGCGCACCAGGGTACCTGGCCCGCCAGCCAATCCTTGTTACAAGGCTGACCGGGCAGAGATCTCTGGTTTACAGGGTCACCTGCTCTCGCCAAAGCTGCCGTAGGACTGCGTTGTTTCTCTCGTGTCACGTGGATTCCTCTCCCCGGAGGATACGCGCAGTCGCCACATGCCGTCGGGCCACCTCTCCGGACACATACCCTTTCTTGGTTTTCTTCTTGTGCTTGCGTGGATGCTTGCGCAGTCTGGCCGGATTGACGTTCGCCGCCATCCTCAACAGCGTGCGGCTCAGTTCAGTCGCTGACTGTGTTTCGAACTCTTCCCACTCCGCTTCTGGCACGGCAATCATCATGCCGCTGTAGGTGGTTCTCACTTCATCCGCTATGTAATAGGAGGACACCTGGAAGTTCGCTGCCTCCAATCGATGCTCAGTCTCCACCGCTGACTGCAGCACCGCCAGGATGTTGTAGCTCATGCACGCCACGCTGAACGCCAGCAGCGCCGCACGCGGGTTGCCCAGTCCGGCCACCTCGCTTTGAAACACTGCTTCGAGGCGACCGAACATGCCTTCGATGCTCCAGCGGCGTCGGTAGAGCCTCGCCACGTCCAGGGCTCCCATGCGCTCCTCGGGCACATTCGTCAACAGGCGGATGACTGTTTCTCCGTCCTCAGTCGGCTCATCCAAATGCAACTCCACACGCCGCAGTGCCAACTGTCGTCCTGTCTCGTCCTCAATCCGGACGGCCTGCTCGAAAACGAGCCCCGTCTCCACACGCCCCACCTCACGTGGCGGCCCCACCACTGTCGGATTGGGAGAGACTCCATGCTCTCGGATGATGAAGGCGGCCTGCTTGTCGTGAATGGCGAAGAGAATGCCCGTGGTGGAGAAGTTCCTGTCGGCCAACCACAACTCTCCCTTGCGCACCTGCTCGAGGACGGGCCCCATCAGGGCGCGCTCCTGTGCGTGGGCATCCTCGGCGGGCACCATGTCCACCACCAGGTCCAATTCCGGCGCATACACCACCAGCGACTGCCCTGGCAGTGCCGCACCCCGGAAGCCTCGCAATGGCTTCAGTCGCTTTTCGCTCGCCGCCAGGTGGTTGCCATCCAGCACGCGCACCCGGTAGCCCGCGGCCCACGGCGTCTGCTGCGCCTTCATGAACTTGACTACCGGCACCAGTTTCTTGGCGCCCTCGCGCACCAGCGCACGTCCTATCTCCGGCTCGGTGCGATTCACCTTGTCGTACAAGGCCGCCAGCGACACTCCCAGGTCGGTGCGGGCCTGAGCCGCCGCATGCAGCGACGGCTTGAGGCCCAGGGCCACCAGGGCCATGAGATCCACCACCGTGGAGAAGAGCAGCTCGCGCGTGTACTGCTTGTCGCGGTACTGCTCGAACAGCTCTTCCAGCCACTGCCGACTCAGCGCCTGCTGCATCAGCAGGCGCGCCATGACCGTCAACGGGCTTTGCTTCGTAAAGCGCTCGAATACAGCATCCAGGGCCATGGTCCTTTCCTCCGGAGTAGTCCCTGAAAGATGACCTCGGCGGTAGTTCCGTGCTGCACCCCCTGATTACAGCCTGCTCCCTCGCTCGCTTCCCTTGCCGGGTAGTATCATTCTCCCGACCTTGAAAGTGGTGACTCCAAGAGGTCCTCGAGCAGATCGGCGCAACTGCCTTCGAGCAACTCCCGCTGCTCGTCGCGTTGCCAGCCCCGACGGCGGACAAGCCCTACTCCGCGGAATTTCTCGTACGCGAACTTTCGGTGCGACTGAAAGTCGTGCTCAATCCGCGCAGGGTCCGCATCTTCACCGAGGGTTCTCATGGGGGCTATGCCGCCCTGGCCGCCGGTCGCGAAATGGTCCGCCGCCGCGAGTTCCCGGCATGCCTCGTCGCCGGAGCGGAGTCGATGATGTGCGCTCGCACGTTGCTTCGGCTGTATGAGCAGCGACGGCTACTCACCGAAGACAACTCCGACGGTATCATCCCCGGCGAGGCCGCCGCCTGCGTACTTCTTTCATCACACAAGCAGGGGCTGGCCGTCATTCGAGGCATGGGGTTCGCCAAAGAGCCATCCTCTTTGGCGAACGATGTGCCGTTGCGCGCCGACGGGCTCACTGCCGCTGCACGAGCTGCCCTGCAAGAAGCGAGGCTCGCGCTCCACGACATCGACTTCCGCTTCTCTGATGCGGCGGGCGAGAGCTTCTATTTCAAGGAGCAGGCGCTTCTCGTCTCGCGGGTCCTGGGAGAACGCAAGGAAGAGTTCCCTCTCTGGCTGTGCGCAGAGGCGCTCGGCGACACCGGCGTAGCGGCAGGACTTTGCGGCATGGCATGGGCCATCGCGGGCTGGGGGCGCCGCTATGCTCCAGGGCCTCGAGCGATTGGTCTGGCCGGAAACGAGCAGGGCGGGCGCGCCGCGGTGATCATCGAAGCCATGGAATAGGAGGCGTCATGGGCAAAAAGGTCTTCGCGAACGGGATGGAAATCGCGCATAAGGCAGGAGACGCCAAGGTCATCTCGGCCTTCCCCGACGTATGTCTGAGCCCACCGCCCCCGCCGACAGGCCCGGTTCCAGTTCCCTATCCGAATACGTCCTTCGCAAAGGACCTGAAGCAGGGCAGCACCAGCGTCACCATCGGAGGTGAGCCGCTTGCGCTCAAGGGGAAGAGCTACTACCAGAGCTCACCGCTGGGGAACGAGGCCGCGACTCGCAACTTCGGCGGTAGCGTGCTGACACATACCATCACGGGCAAGACGTACTTCCAGGCCCACTCGATGGACGTCATGGTCGAGGGTAAACACGTCTGCAGACACCTCGACATCACCACCAGCAACCACGCGAGCTATCCTGGCAGCACCCCTCCACTGCCGAATGCGGAGGCCATGATCCAACTCGCACTGCAGCGAGCTGCCGAGAAGAAGTGTCCCTGCTGCGGGAAGACCAAGTGCAAGGCCGCCTTCCTGGCAGACAAGGAAGAGGAGACGCCGCAGAGCCTGGAAGATTTCTACGGGTTCAACGACAAAGGGCCGGACGGCCATCCGACTTCTGAAGCAGCCGACAAAATGAAGGTCTACCAGACACTACTCGGAATGAAGGCCAAGAACTGTACGTGCAACGGACGTGTATTCCCGGAGGCTCCTTGTGATGTCTTCAGAGTTTCCAACCCGGCCCGGACCAAGAAAATCAAAGAGCATTGGGAACAGCCCGAGGTAATGGCGGAGTTCTACACGTCCTTCACCACCACCAATCCGAACGCGCTCTCTGACTTCCGCGCGGCCAACCCGGCAGAAGCGCCTCCGAGCGCAGGACCAACATTCAGCAAGACAAATCATCTGACACCTAAAGGCGCAGGAGGCTGCCCGGACAATCCGGGCAATCTACAGCCCCACGACACGCTGTGCGCAACATGCAAATTGATCGACGACACCTTTACTAATTGGGCAGACCCAAAAATGAAATGGCGCACCAAGAAGAAGAAGGGTGAGAAGGGGACTGGTTGGGCAGACCATTGGGACACGGCATTCAGGGAGTCTGGCATCAAGCGACGGCAGGTGGCTGGGTTTACTCCGGGGTGGTGGTAGACATGAAAGAAATACCCATTGAAGCCCGCCCGACGCTTAAAGATGCAGGCCTGGACTTCAATCGTTTCGCATACTTCACCCGGCCGTTTGCAGCCCCTCTATCTTCGCGAACTACCGAGAGTGTGGACAGACAATGGGTAAAGCTCGAAGCGTTGCTCAACAGACTCAAATCTGGTGATTTCTCGGCGGCTGAGGACCTCTTGCTCCTCTGCCGCGAGACCGCGGATTGGCGAGTGAAATTCGCCGCGACGCGAGTCCTAGGGCATGCGGGCACCATCGATTGCTTCAAACGCATGCGAGAGGAAATCGAGCAGCACCCGATGCGCAAGCAAGATCGTATCGACGTCCCGTCTCGCACACTCGTCCTGACTTATTGCCGCACCTTTGCGCTATGGGGTCGACTCGATGTGGTACCGGTATTGATGGACCAGTACCTTACTTTGCGATTGAAGCAAACGCCGGAAATCTCGTTACTGCCAATCCTGATGGCGGATTTGCTGGTCGATGACGACAGCACCATGATTGCGCACGATCCGCCGGAAGACGCCCTGGAAGATTATCTCAACCTGGTCATGAACCAGTACGATACCGTCACCGCCAAGCACGGGTCCGACAAAGTGTTTGTCTTCCGTGGTGACCTCTACTCCGTGCGCGCAATCGCAGAGCGCATGCGGCATATCACCACGCCGTACCAAGCAGCTGACCTGACCACGCTACGCGAGCGTTTCGAGCCAGCTACTGGAATCGATTGCAGCGTGATCTTCGGTGAAGAAGATGTATCGACACTGGCGGCGGCCACCATCGCTGAATCGTTCCTGGAGTCGGACGCGGGAAGAAGATTCGAACCAGGTAAGCGCTATTTCTTCGGCCACCCGATTCCCGAATAGAGTGCAACGCACCCGCTACGCGTTCAGGCCTTTCACAATCCGGTACACTTCGAACGCATGAGCCACACGCTGATGGATGTGCTGGAGGAGCACCTGGACGAGGCCGCCTTCCTCTGGCTGCAGTGGGAGCGCAGCCTCGTCGCGTCCCAGTACGCCCTGAACGAAGTGACCGGGATCGAGGAGCGGCTGCTGGCCCATGTGGATGGCCTCGTCATTGGTGGCGCTCCCGCGGCCGAGAAGCTGCTGATTCCAGCCCTGGAGGCCCAGGAGGACATGGTCCGCGTCACCGCCGCGGCCTACACCCTGCTGGGTTCCGAAGACCCCTCGAGCGCCGAGGCGGTACGAACGGCCCTGGAGAGCGCATCTCCAGAGTCGCTCCCCGCCTTTCAGCGAGCACTCGAGCTGAGAGGGTTCGAGGCGCTGCCCTCCTGGCTCCCCACGCTGCTCAAGCAGGAAGAGCCCGCCCGGTTGGCCCTCGCGCTGGAAGTACTCGCCTCCCACGGAGTGGATCCAGGCCCGGTGCTCCCTGACCTGCTACGACACGAGGCGCCCCAGGTGGCGGCAGCAGCCCTCCGGGCTGCCACTCGCCTCCGGCACCCCCTGGAACGTCAGGTGCTACAGGCCTGCCTGACATCACCTGCCTCCTCCCTCCGGGATTCCGCCATCACAGCGGGGTTGCAGAAGGGCCATCGGGCCGCATGGGTTGCCTGCCAGGCAGCCGTCGACAGCAGGGCTCCCGAGCTGCGACTGCCCGCCCTGGTGCTGGCGTTGAGTGGGGATGCTCGCGAGGTGGAGCGGCTCAAGCGCCTCCTCGATGAGCCCAGTCACCGCCCGGATGCGCTCTGGGCCCTGGGCTTCAGCGGCCACCCCGCCGCCGCCGAGCTCTGCCTCCAATGGATGGAGGATGAAGCCGTGTCCCACCTGGCGGCCGAGGCCTTCTGCGCCATCACCGGCCTGAGCCTGGAGGGCCGTCTGGCCGCACCCCGTGCCGAAGAAGACCCCTTGCCGGCGCTGGAGGAGGAGACCCTCGATGCCGATCTCACGCCCAGGCCGGAGGACGACCTTCCCCGGCCGGTCGCGGTGGAAGTGCTCGCGTGGTGGAAGGAGGCTCGCGAGAACTTCGAGTTGGACCGGCGCTACCTGCAGGGAAAGCCCTTCGGCACCGAGGTGCTCTGCGAGTCGCTGCTGCTGGCTCCCATGCGTCGGCGCCATACCCTGGCGCTGGAGTTGGCGCTGCGCAGCCGAGGGGAACTGCAGGTACCAACACGGACCTTCACCCCCTATCAACAGAAAGCCTTGGAGGCAGTCCGCACAGCGGTTCCATCAGGACTGAGCCGCCCCTTCACCGATGGGCTCCACTCTTCCTGACGAGAGGACGTGACAACCCGTCCTGGTCACACCCGCAGTACGTATCCCTTGATGCCGGCCAGACCCGTGGCCTCACCACCGGGGTTTTCACGGGGGCCGGATTGATCGCTTCGCCGCCCTCCGGTTAGCTCATGGGACAACCCAACACGTCCCATCACCATTCCATGCTCAACCGAAGGCTCGCCGCATCGTTGCTCACCACCGGTCTCCTGAGTGGAGCCTGGCCGCTCACCGCGGCCGCGCAGCGCACGAAGACCCCGGCCCGCCCGGAGCCCACCGTCGGCCTCAACATCCCCATCAACGTCAACGCGCCATTCCCGAAGGCCGAGGACAACCTGCCGTACTTCGATGACTTCTCGTGGCAGGAGTTCATCGCGCTCACCTGGCCGGTGCGCGTCAGCACCAGCGCGCCGTACCTTCGCGGTGTCCCGGACAGCAAGAAGAAGTACGGCGATGTCTCGGTCCCTGCCGTCTGGGAGACGTGGAAGGCGGACTACGAGCTGTTCCTCCCCGATGGCGCGGCCCCGGCGGACTGGCAGAGCTTCGCGACGCAGTCCCCTTGCGGCGGCGAGGGCACCCTCGTGCCGTACCAGAAGGTTCTCGGCTCGTTCGACAAGTACCACGGCTTCAACCAGGCGAGCATGACGGAGAGCGGCGGCCCCCTGGTGAGCCAGAACGGCCAGTACGTCCGCTACGAGACCCGGGTGAACCAGGCCGAATACAAGTACATCACCAACCCCGGCGCTCCCTACCCCGGGCCGCTGTACCTGGTGAAGAACCTCCCCGCCAATGGCTCGGCCAACCCCGCGCTCAAGTTCCCGAGTGGCTCGGTGGAGATCAAGGCATCCTGGCGCGTGATGACGGGCGTGCCCGACAAGCAGCGCAAGCGCTACTACATCACCCAGGCGAAGCTGCTCGATCCCGTGAGCGGCACGTGCACCGTGGCCGACGTCGGCCTCATCGGACTGCACATCGTCAACAAGACGCCCTCGCTTCCGCAGTGGGTCTGGTCCACCTTCGAGCACGTCGACAACGTCCCCGCCCTCCCGGGGGAGAAGACCCAGGGGTCCGCCCCCTACGCGTTGAACGACAACGACCCGAAGACCGTGCCCTCGGAGATGGGCTCGCCCGTCAGCCAGTGCAACCCGCCGCAGCCGCACCCGGTGCCCACCCAGGTGGTGCGCAAGCGGCCCATCGCGGCCTCGACCCAGCTGACCAACAAGGCCTACCAGCAGGCCAAGGGCGTGAAGGGAACCGTCTGGGAGAACTACCAGCTCGTCGTGACGCAGTGGCCCGTCAACGGCACGGACACCTTCCCGAGCACCACCCAGCCCCAGCCCCAGACGAATACCGCCAACGTGGCGACCGAGACCTGGCTCCAGGACTCCACCGCCACCTCGTGCATGGGCTGCCACAGCGTGTCGAACAGCCACCAGTACGACTACGTGTGGTTCCTCCCGATCGGCGCATACCCGCGGCAGTCCGAGCCGTGCCAGCCCCAGGTGGCCTCGGCCACGCCCGCGGCCCAGCCGGCGGCCAACCCCATGGCCAGAGCCGCGGACAGCCTCGAGGTCTCGCCCGCTGCCCCCCAGCAGCCCGCGGCCGTACACCCCGCGGTCGAGCGCCGGACCAAGGCCGTCATCGAGCTGCGTGACCTGCTGAAGCGGACCAGGCAGGCCCAGGCCGCGACGGCGGACTGAGGGCGGCTTCACAATCGCCGGACTCTTGCCGATAATCCTTTCCTTGACACGAGGCGTCAGCGGTTCCTCCCCCGAGGGCCGCGGACGCCCGGCCCAGGCAGGTGCCGCGCCGGTCATCCGTGAAAGGAATGGAACGTGAGGGTCCCCGCACCAGCCGGCTTCATCGGCAACGAGCGCTTCCAGGTCCGCCGGCCCCTTGGCCAGGGCTCGTTCGGCCACGTCTACGAGGTCTTCGACACCCACTACAACACCGTGGTGGCCCTCAAGCTCCTCCACGAGCCGCGGCCCATCGCCCTGTACCGCTTCAAGCAGGAGTTCCGGCTGTTGGGGGATCTCGTCCACCCCAACCTCGTCACCCTCTACGAGCTGCACTCGGAGGGCAACCAGTGGTTCTTCACCATGGAGTACGTGGAGGGAGCGCACTTCACCTCCTACGTGCGCTCCATGAGCGCCTCCCTGTCCCTGAGTGACTCGCCCCAGGACAGGACCGAGACGGTCGCCCCCAGCCTGCCGCCAGCCAACACCGGCTCGGGCGCGAGCACCCCCCACGACGCGACAGCCACCCTCTCGCCCACGGAGCGCTCGGGGGAGTTTCCCATCCCACGCGAGGCCTGGCCCACGGCCTCCCCCTTCGTCGTGGACCCGGAGCGCCTGCGCGCCGCCTTCTACAACCTGGCCCAGGGCGTCCGGGCCCTCCACTCCGCCGGCATCGTCCACCGCGACCTCAAGCCCACCAACGTCCTGGTCACCCCCACCGGCCGGGTCGTGGTGCTCGACTTCGGGCTCGCCAAGGAGCTGTCGCCCGCGCCTCAGGATCAGACGCCGGAGGGCATCGCCGGCTCGCCCTCGTACATGGCGCCCGAGCAGTGGTCGGGCGAGGGCATCACCGAGGCCACCGACTGGTACAGCGTCGGCGTGATGCTGTACGAGGCCCTCAGCGGCATCCGCCCCTTCTACGGAAACTCCTCCGAGCGGCGCGAGCTGCAACGCCAGGGGCCCGTGCCCCTGCCCCAGGTGACGCAGGGCATTCCGAAGGATCTCTCGGACCTCTGCATGCGCATGCTCGAGCCCGATCCGGCCCGCCGGCCCGGCTTCGAGGAGATCCTGGCCTGCTTCGCCCCGAAGGGTGACGGTGCCGACTCGCGCGGGCACGCGGCGCTGCCGTCGCGGGGCCGCACGCTGGTGGGCCGCGAGGCGGAGCTGGCGGTGCTGGAGGAGGCCTTCCAGCAGACCACCGCCGGAAAGCCGGGCATCGTGTACCTGCACGGCAAGCCCGGCATGGGCAAGAGCACGCTGCTGCGCCACTTCGTGGAGTCGCTCCACCGGCGGGGCGCCGTGGCCCTCGTGGGCCGCTGCTACGAGCGCGAGTCCGTGCCGTACAAGGCCCTGGACAGCCTCTTCGACTCGCTCGTGCGCTACCTGCTGCGGCTGCCGCCCGAGGAGGCCCAGGCCCTGCTTCCGGAGCAATTCCACGAGCTGCTGCCGGTGTTTCCCGTGCTCCGGGTGGTGGCCGAGCGCCTCAGTCCCACGCCGGCCCCGGCCGGGCCGCAGGATCCGCTCCAGGCCCGCTGGCACGTGGCCACCATCCTCAAGGAGCTGCTGCGGCGCATCGCCGGGCGGGGGCCGCTCGTGCTCTGCCTGGACGACCTGCAGTGGGGAGACGTAGACAGCGCGCGACTGCTCGCGGAGCTGCTCTCGCCGCCCGACATGCCCACCTTCCTGCTGGTGGCGAGCTACCGGAGCGGCGAAGCCCGGGGCGACTTCCTGCCCGAGCTCGAGCGGCTCCTGGCGCACTCCCTCGTGCTGGGCACTCCGCGCGAGGCCGTGCTCAGGCCGCTGTCAGCCGAGGAGGCCACGCAGCTGGCGCTGTTCCGGATGGGAGCCTCCTCGCACGAGGCCCGGCTCCAGGCCGAGCGCATCATCCGCGAGGCCGAGGGCAACCCGCTCTTCATCGAGGAGCTCGCTCGCACCGAGCCGGGCAGCAACCCCGCCACCCCGGAGGAGCACGTCACCCTGAGCGGCGTCCTGGCGCGGCGGTTCCGCCAGCTCCCCGAGGGCGCCCGCCGCCTGCTGGAAGTAGCGGCGGTGTCCGGACGGCCCACGGAGGAGACGGTGGTGCTCGAGGCGGCCCGGGCGGGAGACACCGCGCTCTCCGCGTTGGTGCTCCTGCGCGCCCAACACCTGCTCCAGGGCCGCACCGGGGACTCCTCCCGGCTCGAGGTGGCCCATGATCGCATCCGCGAGAGCGTGCTGGCCCAGTTGCAGCCCGCCACGCTCGCCGGCCACCACCGCCGGCTGGCCGAGGTGTTGGAGGCACGGCCCGAGCCGGATCCCGAGCGGCTCGCGCTGCACCTGCATGGCGCGGGAGAGCTGCGCAAGGCGGCCGTGCAGGCGGTGCTCGCGGCGGAGCGGGCCGCGAAGGCCCTGGCCTTCCACCGTGCGGCGGACCTCTTCGGCTCCGCGCTCGAGTGGAGTGGCGGCGCCGCGGACTCCGCCCTGCCCGAGCCGCGCGTGCTCAGGCTGCGCCGCGCCGAGGCGCTCGCCAACGCGGGCCGCGGCGGCGAGGCGGGACCGCTCTTCCTCCAGGTGGCCGACGAGGGCCCCGAGGAGCACGGGTTGGACCTGCGGCGCCGGGCCATCGAGAGCCTGATGCTCAGCGGCCGGATCGACGAGGGGCTGACGCTGGTGAAGCCGGTGCTGACGCGGGTGGGCCTGTCCTACTCCGACTCCACCGCGGTGACGCTCGGCGGCGTGGCGTGGAACATGGTCCGCCTGATGGCCGGTGGCGCGAAGCTGCGCAAGCGGCCGGACCCCGCCCCCGCCGACGTGCGCGCGCGCATGGACATGACGTGGGCGATGGGCAAGTCCCTGGCGAGCATCGAGTCGCTGCGCGCCATGGGTTTCCAGATTCAAAGCCTGCGGCTGGCGCTGGAGTCCGGAGACCCGGCCCGGGCGTCGCGCGCGCTGACCGCCTTCGGGGCGTTGTGGCTCTTCCAGGGCACGAAGGGCTCGGTGGAGCGGGGCTCGCGCTACCTGGAGCAGGGCAAGGCGCTCGCCCAGGAGCTGAAGGATCCCGCCCTCATCGGCTTCGCGGAGACGTACCAGAGCACGCGCTCGTACGTGCTCGGCGAGTGGCGCACCGCCCTGGCGGAGGCGGACCACGGCATGGGGCTGCTGCAGGAGCACGGCGTGGACGTCATCTGGGAGACCAACGTCGGGCGCACCCAGGCGTGTCTGGTGTTGCAGGCCACGCACGGCCTGCGAGAGCTGGGACAGCGCGCCTCGGAGTGGTTCCGGGTGGCCAACGAGGTGGGTGACCTGTTCTCCCGCGTCACCGCGTCCTTCTCCACCGCCCTGTGCCTCATCTCCCAGGGCCAGACGGACGAGGCCCGCCAGCTGATGACGGAGATGATGGCCGGGTGGAGCCGGCTCGGCGCCATCCAGCACGGCTTCCAGGTGCTGCGCGAGACGCTGGCGGAGCTGTACGAGGGCAAGGTGGAGCAGTCCCGGGCGCGGCTGGAGAAGGCCTGGCCCTCGCTGGTGGCCGGACAGTGGCTGCGCGGGCAACTCGGCCGCTTCGAGCTGTACGGGCTGCGCGCCCGCATCTCCCTCGCCCTGGCCGAGCGCGAGCCCGCGCGGCGCCAGGAGCTCGTGCGGAGCGCACGCAAGGACATCGCCCTGCTCGCCCAGGAGATCCGCCGGGACACCCCGTCCCTGGTGCACCTGCTCGAGGCGGGAGCGGCCCGGCTGAGCGAGCAGCCCGAGCAGGCCCTCACGCACCTGTCGGCGGCCATCGACGGCTACGACGCGGCCGGAATGCCCACGCTCGCCGCCAGCGCCCGCATGTGGAAGGGCGAGCTGGTGGGAGGCGAGGCGGGCCAGGAGCTCGTCACCCGCGCCACCACGGTGCTGCAAGGCGAGGACATCCGCGAGCCGCGCCGCTGGGCCGCGATCCTGGCCCCGGGCTTCGGCGCGTAAGGCCTGGCGTCCCGTGATTTCGCGGGACGCCTGCCGCGTTTCGGGGTATCCCCAGGACAACCCACAGGAGGGAGGGAACCGTGCTCTTGCACTTCATTTCCGATCTGATCCGCAACCCGGAGTTGCAGCGGCAGTTCAGCAAGGATCCGGATGGCACGATGGTGAATGCCAACCTGTCCGAGGCGCAGCGGGAGGCCTTGAACAAGGGCCAGCTCGAGCCGGTGATGAAGCTGCTCAAGACGGAGCTCGCCTCGCTGGAGCTGTTCGCCGTGGTGTGGGTGAAGGCGGTCGTCCAGGTTAACTCGGCCACGCCGGACATGGGCGCGTGCGGCAAGAGCGTCCAGCTGCGCGTGGAGGGGGACTTCTTCACCACCGGCGCGTTCGCCGCCATCAAGCTGAGCGGCATGGATGTGCCCGCGGTGACCCAGAGCGTGGAGAACCCCGGCGGCCGGGGCTCCGTGCTCAACTGCACGCTCAACGTCCCCTCCAACGCGCCCCTCGGCGTGTACGACCTGGCCGTGGTCAACCCGGACGGGCACTACGGCCTGCTCCCGCAGGCCTTCACCATCGCCTGAGCGCGGCTCCAGGGCTTCCCCGATGATCGTCCCCATCGATGAATTGATGAGCCGCCTGAAGCCGTTCCTCTCCAAGGACCTGGTCGGAGAGGCGGAGCTCGGCTACGTCAACGAGGTGGCCCGGCTGCTTCCGGAGGTCTCGGGAGGCTTCTGCTTCGAGTGCCGCATGGAGGCGGGCGCTCCCCGCGTCGACTACATGGTCTGCTGCATGCGGACCGATGGAGGCCCCCAGGCCCTCGCCGACGCGCTCGCGAAGACGCGGGAGCAGCTCACCGGACCGCTCTGGGACGGCGTGCGCACGTTCTCCCGCGAATGGTTGGACCCGGGCTCGCCGCTGGCGCGGGTGCCCGTGCTCTGGCTCGAGTACGACGTGGAAGGCCCGACGGTGCTCCCCAAGCCCTTCGCCTTCGCGTGTGTGCAGCCCGAGTTCGGGCAGCGGCCGCCCGGCTCGCGGAAGCAGACCGGGGCGAGCGTGGACGAGCCGCTCCAGCTCACCTGGCGTGCGCTGGAGGCCTTCCAGGGTGGCCCGGTGCGCCCGGCCATCGCGCGCACCGTGTCGCGCTGCTTCGAGCAGCTGCCCGACTTCGCGGAAGTGGAGCACGTGGCCTCGCTCGCCTGCCGCGGCTCGGACGCGGTGCGGATGATCATCGGCATGCCCCGGGAGGAGGTTGGCGCGTACCTGGAGCGGATCGGCTGGCCGGGCTCGCGGGCGCAGGTCGAGGATCTCACGAAGACGTGGCTCTCCTACCTGCACTTCGCCGAGGTGAACCTGGACGTGGGGGAGAGCGTGGGCCCCACCATCGGGCTGGCACTCCCCTTCCCCGAGAAGCCGCACGAGCCGTGGGCGAAGGAGTTCCTCCAGCGGCTGGTGGACGCCGGGCTGTGCACGCCCGAGAAGCGCGAGGCGATCCTCCAGTGGCCCGGGCGCGAGCGCGTCCCGCTCACGGGCCACCGGTGGCCGAGCAACCTGTGCCGGACCATCGGCGCGAAGCTGGTGGTCCGTCCGGACGCGCCGGTCTCGGTGAAGGTGTATCCCTACTTCGAGTGCCGCTTCTCCCTCTGGAGCGACGTCCAGGCCCGCGGGTGAGCGGGGCGGGGGCTCAGCCCTTGGGCCCCCGGGGGGGCTTCCCGGACGAGCCGACGGTGAAGAGCAGCTGCAGCATGAAGGAGCTCGAGCCGAGGCTGGTCTGGACGTAGCCGAACACGATCGAGCGCACGGTGGGGCCGTGGACCTTGGGATCGTACAGGTACGTCTGGGAGAACCCGGTCATGGCGTTGCCCGCGGGCGTGGCGCCGTGGACGGCGGTGACCGAGCCCGAGCAGTAGAACTTGGACGAGTCGCTGGGGTTGGTGATGCCCACGTACAGGTTGGTGATGGCGTCCGTCTGCGCGTTCTTCGGCGCCACCGTGCAGGCGACCGCGAGCTGCCCTTCCACGAAGGTCACGGTCCAGTTGCTCGGCACGACCAGCTCGTTGTCGCCGTAGCCGTAGTCCTGCGGGGTCGCCGCCAGCCGGAGCGCCGGTTCAGCGCTCTCGGGATTGTCCTTGCTGCTGTCCATGTGTCTCCCCTCCGTTGCAGTCTCGCGCCGATGATAGCCGGTTGAGTGCGGGAAGGAGATGCCGCCGTCACGAGCCGCCTGGAAGCGGCCGCCTTGCGCATCACGGCGTGCCCACTCGCCTTCCGGCCGGTTGTGGCAGGCTCGCCCCATGCTCCCGGAGACTCCCCGCCCCCCGCCCCGCTCGTGGCTCCTGCCCGGGCTCGCGTTCGCCACGGCGGCGCTGCACCTGCTCTTCGCCCACCGCTACGGTTACTTCCGGGACGAGCTCTACTTCATCGCCTGTGGCCAGCGGCTCGACTGGGGCTACGTGGACCAGCCCCCCTTCATCGCCGCGGCCGCCCGGCTCGCCACCGCGCTCTTCGGCCATTCCCTCACGGGCCTGCGCGTGCTGCCCGCGCTCGCCGCCGCGGGGCTCGTGGCCATCACCGGACACCTCGCGCGGCGCTTCGGTGGCGGAGGCTTCGCCGTGGCGCTCGCCGCTCTTCCCGCCGCGCTCGCCCCCCTCTTCCTCTTCGAGGGCCATACCCTCACCATGAATGCCTTCGAGCCCCTCCTCTGGACGGGCTGCGCCGCGCTCCTCGTGCAGCTGGTACGCACGCAGCAGCCCCGGCTGTGGCTCGCCCTGGGAGCGCTCGCGGGCGTGGGGATGCTCAACAAGTACTCCATGGCCTTCTTCACCGTGTGCCTCGCGCTCGGCCTCCTCCTCACGCCCGAGCGCAGGCTGCTGGCCAGCCGCTGGCTCGTCCTCGGCGTGCTGCTGGCCACCGCGCTCGTGCTGCCCAACCTCCTCTGGCAGCAGGCGCACGGCTGGCCCATGCTCGAGCTGCTGCGCAACGGCCAGCTCTACAAGAACACCCCCTTCCAGCTCGGCGACTTCGTGCGCGGGCAGCTCCTCATGCTGCACCCGCTCTCGGCCCCCCTGTGGCTCACCGGGCTCGGCGTCCTCCTGTTCTCCCCCGCCCTCCGGCCCTACCGCGCGCTCGGCTTCACCTACGTGCTGCTCTTCGGCCTGCTCGTCTTCCTGCGTGCCAAGGACTACTACCTGGCCCCCGCCTACCCCATGCTGCTCGCCGCGGGCGCCATGCAGGCCGAGCGCCTCATCCAGCGCCCGGTGGCGCGCGCCGCGGTGCTCGTCCCGGGCCTCGCGGGCTTCGCCGCCCTGGCACCGCTGACCCTGCCCGTGCTGCCCGTGGACACCTTCATCTCCTGGCAGCGTACCCTGGGCATCGAGCCCCCCCAGCACGAGCGCCACGAGTACGGCGTCCTGCCCCAGCACTACGCGGACCAGCACGGCTGGGAGCAGCTCGTCGCCACGGTGGCCGAGGTGTACCAACGCCTGCCTCCGGAGCAGCGGGCGAGCACGGCGCTCTTCGCGCAGAACTACGGAGAGGCCGGGGCGCTCGACTGGCTCGGCACGGCTCATGGCCTGCCCCCCGCGCGCTCGGGCCACAACCACTACTTCCTCTGGGGGCCCGGCGACGCGGCCGGACAGCTCCTCGTGGTGGGGGGCGAGCTGGAGGACCTCCAGCCCGTGTGCGCGCACGTCGAGCTCGCCGCGCGCGTGCCCCCCAGCCCCTACGTCATGCCCTACGAGAACAACCTGCCGCTCTACCTGTGCTCGGGGCTGAAGGAGCCACTGGCCACCCTCTGGCCTCGCGTGAAGCACTACGAGTAGGCCTCGCGCCTAGGAGCCCATGCGAGGGTTCAGCCAATCGACAATGCGGCTCAACGTGGCGGGGCGCGGATTCTCCAGCGAGATCTGCCCTGTCTCGCCCGCGGGCACGGGGACCGGCGCGGGGAGGGAGTCGATCCGGCCCTCCATCTTCAGGGTGGTGGGCAGCCGGAGCCGGTACGTGAGCGGCATGAAGTTGCTGAACGTCTTGTAGACGAGGATGTACTGACGCCCCTCCTGGACCGGGTACTGGATCACTGCCGTCCCGTCCTCGAGCGCGTTCTGGAGGTACATGCCCCCGATGGCGGTGAGGGTCGCGCCCTCCTCGATGGACGCGATGCTGAGCGGGTACCCGTAGCCGTGGATGTAGCCGTCCGGGCCCACTGCGATGACGTCCGAGGAGATGTCCACCGGCCCACTCTGCCGCGCGGTGACCACGAAGGCGTCGTAGTGGAAGAACGGGGGACCGTGCAGGGAACGGGTGGTGAGTACGCCGCGGTAGGTGCGCGTCTGCTCCAGCGGGTCGGCGGCAATCGCCTCTTCCACGGGAGCCGCGGCCAGGGCGTGGGAGGACGTCTCGGTGAAAGCAGGCGTGGGCTCGAGGGGTCCGGGCTCCGGCTGGCATCCGGTAGCGGCCACTTGAGCCAGGAGCAGGAACAGAACGACAGGACGGGACGCCGAGCCACGCGCGTGAGCCGCGCGGGCAACAGACTGCGAGCGATTCATGGATCTTCCCCCAACGTTGCCGGCCCTTCGCCCATGTTCGGGGACGTGTACCGCCCGGTCAACAGGTTGCTGCCGGTGTTCGTTGACTCGTCCCGGGGCGCTTCAACGAGAGCTACGCCGCGCTCGACAGGCTGCTCGCCTCCATCTCCTGAGCGGGAGGAGGCGCCTGCGCCGGCTTGACGCGTGGGAGCGTTGCACGGCGTGAGGAAGCCTGATGTACGGTGGGCCTCCTACTGCCCTGTGCGTGAACATCCATGACCTCCACCGTGGCCTCCTCCCCCGCTGAATCGAGCGCGCTCCGCCTCCCTGGGTACCGGACCTTCCTCATCACGTTCATGTTGGCGATGATGGCCGACAACATCGAGCACGTGATCAGCTACTGGGTGGCGTTCCAGAAGTTCCACTCGGCGGCGCTGGGTGGGTTCGCGGTGGTGTCCCACTGGCTGCCCTTCTTGATGTTCTCGGTGCCGGTGGGCGCGCTCAATGACCGGTTCGATTCCAGGCGCCTCATCCAGGCCGGCATGGTGCTCTTCATCACCGCCTCCGTGGGGTGGGGATACTTCTTCGTCACGGACTCCTTGCAGCTGTGGCACGCGATGGCCCTGCTCACGCTCCATGGCTGCGCGGGTGTCCTCTGGAGCACCTCCAGCCAGATGTTGCTCTATGACATCGTGGGCCCGGCCTACCTGCCCAGCGCGGTGCGCCTGAACGCGACGGCCCGTTACCTTGGCGTCCTGGTGGGCCCCGGGGTCGGCAGCATCATCATGCGGACGCTCGGGCCTACCCGGGGCATCTTCGTCAACACGCTGTTCTACCTGCCCCTGCTGCTCTGGCTGGTGAGCGCCCCCTATGGCCGGCACTTTCGCGGGGTGACGGCGGGCCCCAAGCGGGCCGTGAAGGGCTTCGCCGACATCGTCCAGACGCTCCGCGACGTGCGCGGGATGCCCGTGGTCGCGGCCATGGTGTTGCTGGCGGGGGCGGCCTCCTTCTTCATCGGCAACAGCTACCACGCGCAGATGCCGGGCTTCGCCCATGACCTGGGCCATGGAGACCCCGGCATGGCCTATACGCTCCTGTTGGGAGCGGATGCGGCCGGTGCGCTGCTCGCGGGCGTCCTGCTCGAGACGCGCGGGACATGGCTGCCGATGACGGCCGCATCCGCGTTGCGGATTGCCTTCCTGTGGGGATGCTCGCTCTTCACGTTCTCGCTCATGGACTCGTATCCGGCGGCGATCTGCGTGCTCTTCCTGGCCGGGTTCCTCGAGCTCTCCTTCAGCAGCATGACCCAGGCGCTCGTGCAGCTGAATGCACCGGACACCATCCGAGGCCGCGTCCTGGGGCTCTTCAGCATGTCGGCCATGGGCCTGCGGGCGTTCAGCGGCGTGACCGTGGGGCTCCTGGGGAGCGTGACCAACACCCACATCTCGCTCGCGCTGTCCGCCCTCGCCTTCGTGACGGTGGCCGGCCTGCTGCTGCTCCGCCGGCCCCAGCAGGCCGCATAGGCAGCTCAACCGCTGATCACGAGCGAGCTTCTTGGCCGCCACGTCGGGGAGCTCCCCCGCCATGCCGAGGTCATTCCATTCCCACCACAGCCGGATGGGGTAGCGCCGCAGATCGAGACGGGGCTCCCGGGCGAGCGCCTCGCGCACGGCCGTGAGCAGGGAGTCCACTGCTGTCCGTGTCCATCGCCACCTCCTCGAGGAGCGCGCGGCGCGGGCCGCGCCGGGCCGGACGGCACCAGGGAAAAGCTGGGGTGCGGCGCGTGCTCCCGCAGCGGTGCGAACCCGGCGGTCCCGGGAGTGACCTGCCCTTCGGGGGCCCCTTCTGCCCGCCCGCTCATACGGGTGAGAGGCCCTGCCCAGGGCGATTCCCAGTCACAATCCTCACGGCGTGACTCCAACTCAACGAGAGCCCCGCCATGAGCCCAACCACATCCGCAGCGGTCCGTCTGACGTTCGCCTACAAGGATGGCGTCATCCAGCTTGTCTCCCAGACACCGGTCCAGATGGTGCTCCCCCCGAGCGATCCGCTTCCGGCGTCCCGAGGGGTACAGGGATTCTGGGTCGAGCTGCAGAATCCGGCGGGGAAGGGTCTCTTCCGGCGCGTCCTGTCGAACCCGATCCCCGTTGATACCGAGGTCTTCACGGGAGACCCGTCCCGGCCCATCACGCGAACGCCCCAGGCGCCCTCCGAGGGCGTCTTTACCGTCGTGGTGCCGCAGAGCTCCGACGCCGCCTCGGTCGTCCTGGTCAGCAGCTTCCACGACCCCGCCCCTCAGCTTCCCGCAGCCCGGCTCCTGGCCACCCAGAGAATTCCCCACGCCGGTTTTCAACCCGCCGCCAACCCCCTGGAGCAGGAGGCACGGGCGCTCGGGCGCTTCCCGCTCCAAGCAGAGTGACGAAGCAGGGCGGGCGCGGAAAGGAGAAGAGCCATGGGAGTGTCGGACGGAAGCATCCTGGGGACGAGCAAGATCCTCGATAACGGCCCCGCCTCCGAGCGCTGGAACCTCGTCATCCTGGGAGACGGCTACCAGCAGGGCCAGATGCAGCAGTACGCCGACAACGTCACGGACTTCGTCAACGCACTGTTCGCCATGCCCCCCTTCAACACCCTGCGGGCGGCCATCAACATCTACCGGGTGGACGTGGCCTCGACGGACAGCGGTGCGGACGACCCGGCCGCCTGCGGAGGCTCGGGTGCCACGCCGAGCACGTTCTTCGACGCCACCTTCTGCGTCAATGGCATCCGCCGTCTGCTCGTCGTCAACAATGGCACGGCGATCACTGTCGCCAACGCGCAGGTCCCCGAATGGCACGTGCTCCTGGTGGTGGTGAACAGCACGGAGTACGGCGGCTCGGGTGGCCAGGTGGGCGTCTTCTCGCTCGCACCAGGTGCCAACCAGATCGCACTGCATGAATTGGGGCACACCGCCTTCGGACTGGCGGACGAGTACGAGTACTACGCGGGCTGCGGAGTCGACACGGATCGCAATCAGCATCCCGCCCTCGAGCCTTCCGAGCCCAACGTCACGACCAACACCAATCGTGACACGCTCAAATGGCGGGAGTTGATAGCGGCGGCCACGCCCATCCCCACCACACGCAACGCGAACTGCACCCAGTGCGACCCCCAACCCAACCTCGTGGGAACCGCAACGGTGGGCGCATTCGAGGGCGCGCACTACTACCACTGCGGTGCCTTCCGTCCTCAGTTCAATTGCATGATGCGAGCGCTGGGGAATTTCTACTGTGACGTCTGCTCACGCCGCATCCGCGAGGTGCTGCAACCCTTCATGCCCACGGCGCGGGAGGGCGAGTTCTATACAACCGATGGCCAGGGCAACCTCTCGCTGCTCAGACAGCACGGCGGCTGGCGCCACTCCTGGGCTCGCATCGTGCCCGGCAACTTCGGCGGCTCCTCCTTCACGGATCTGCTCTTCTACGATGCGGCCGCCGGACAGGGCGAGCTCTACACGACCGATGGCCAGGGCAACATCTCCCTCCTCAAGCAGCACAGCGGTTGGCGCCACTCCTGGACACACATCATCCCCGGCAATTTCGGCGGCTCGGGACACACCGACCTGCTCTTCTACGATGCGACCGCCGGACAGGGCGAGCTCTACACGACCGATGGTCAGGGCAACCTCTCCCTCCTCAAGCTGCACAATGGCTGGCGCCACTCCTGGACACACATCATCCCCGGCAACTTCGGCGGCTCTTCCTTCACGGATCTGCTCTTCTACGATGCGTCCGCCGGGCAGGGCGAACTCTACACGACCGATGGTCACGGCAACCTTACCCTGCTCAAGCAGCACAGCGGTTGGCGCCACTCCTGGGCTCAGATCGTCCCCGGCAACTTCGGCGGCTCTTCCTACACGGATCTGCTCTTCTACGATGCGGCCGCCGGACAGGGAGAGCTCTACACGACGAATGGCCAGGGCAATCTCTCCCGCCTCAAGCTGCACAATGGCTGGCGCCACTCCTGGACGCAGATCATCCCCGGCAACTTCGGCGGCTCCTCCTTCACGGATCTGCTCTTCTACGATGCGACCGCCGGGCAGGGCGAGCTCTACACGACCGATGGTCAGGGCAACCTCTCCCTCCTCAAGCAACACAGCGGCTGGCGCCACTCCTGGGCTCAGATCGTCCCCGGCAATTTCGGCGGCTCTTCTTTCACGGATCTGCTGTTCTATGACCGCAATGCCTCATGAACCCGGCTCCCCTGTCCCGGTAGCAGCCGTACTGGCTCAGCTCTGGCCAACGGAGCTCGGGCCTTCGCGGCACGGCCCCTTCAGTCCGTGAAGCAGCCCGCCAGCCTCGGGTCGGTGCGCAGAAGGGCCTCGACTTCCGGCGCGCAGTCACGCGAGGAGAGCACCGTGTAGAAGTCCTCCTTCAGCGAGGGCGCGAGGCGCACCGCCGCGAGCCACTCCCGGCGGGAGAAGGGGTCCGCGGTGATGCCCCGCCAGAAGCCGGTGGCGTCCAGCACGGAGGCGACCCGCTCCGTGCCCTGGCCCTGCAGCCGGCTGATGACATACGTCGCCACCCCCACCTGGAGCCCATGGAGACGGGGGCGCTCGGCCAGCGCATCCAGCGCATGGGACAGCAGGTGCTCGCTGCCGCTCGCCGGGCGTGAGGAACCGCTCACCTCCATGGCGATCCCATTCAGCATGAGCGATGTAGCCAGGAGGCGGACGCCCTCCAGGTCCCTCACCGGCCGCGCCATGAATTGAAAGACGGTCGCGTCCGAGAGCAGCGCCGCGAAGTCGTTCACGGGTGTGCCTCGGGCATGGAAGGCCAGCTTCCAGTCGGCAATGGCCGTCACCTTCGCGACGAGGTCCCCAATGCCAGACCACCAGAGCGTGTCCGGTGCATGGAGGCAGACGTCCGTGTCGACGACGACGCCGGTGGGCATCGCCGCGCGCAACGAGCGGCGCCGTCCCCCTTGGGTGAGGCTCGACTGCGGGCTGCAGAAGCCATCATTGGATAGGGACGTGGGCACGGCGAGGTACGGCAGGCCCGCGAGGAAGGCCACGTACTTGGCGACGTCCAGCGCCCGACCGCCGCCAAAGCCGAGGACGGCCTCGCAGCCCGCGGGCAGGCAGGTGAAGAGCGCGCTGGCGTGCTCGAAGCTCGCCTCGGTCACCTCCTCCCGCCCCACGACGGTGATTGCCTCCCGCGTGAGGCTCGCCTCCAGGCGCTGGCCCGGCCCGGGCTGCAGTCCAGCGCTCACCAGCAGGAAGATGCGCCGATGCCCGGCACGCGCCAGGTAGACGCCAACCCGGTCCAGCGCGCCGGGTTTGATGCGCACGAGACCGGGAATGAGGAGCGGCTGCGTCCGTGGAGGCATGGTGGCGCACAAGATGGCACCGCCATGCGGCCCAGGCCACCTGGATGATGGGAAGAGGCGCTGGGGCGCCGTATGATGCCGGGCGGAGGCAGTCGATGCTTCGATGCGCCGCGTTGGTCATGCTGCTGAAAGGCGTCCCATGCGCAAAGGCGATCCAGAGCCGGTCCATGAATTCGAACCGGGGCCGGCGGTCACCGACACGAAAACCCTGACGACATGGCTCGAGGCGAACCGCGGGAAGCGTCTTCGCCTGCCCGTGGTGATCGAGCTCGGGGAGCCCGGCCATGGCTTCAAGCGAGCCCGCGTGGGCGACGTCGAGCTCCACGTGACGGATCTGGCGCTTGGGGTGCCCCTGAGCGACCGGATTGCGCAGAAGTGCGGGCGCGATGCGACCCGTTGCGCGCTCTGGCTCGAGGGCCGCTACGGAGAGAAGCCGCCCTTCCCGAGCGACCGCCCTCAATACGAGGTCGTCAAGGTTGGCGGCGTCGTGGACGAGACGGTGGAACTGAAGGGCGAACGGGCGAAGTAGCCCGCCGGGTCACCACTCCCGCGGCCACGGGTACGCCTCGAGCTTCTCGGCGAGCGCGTCACGCGTTGGCGCTTCGATGAACACTTGCCCGGTGGGCTTGCCGAGCGCGTAGTGTTGCTCCGGCGTCCAGAGGCCGCGTTCATCCATTGAGGCCTTGGCGGCCGCTTCGGCTTCGGCGGGATCCACGACCAGCGCTCGCACCCGGAAGACGCCGTCCTGCTCGACGACGGCGACGGTGGGATGCGGTGAGCCAAAGGTGAACGGCAGCGTCCCAGCGCGCAGGAGCGCGAGCACGCGAGGCTTGCCAAGAGGAGCAATGGGGGCCATGGACCACGCATGTAAGCACCAGATGGGCATGGCAGGAGGGCCAGGCTCGCGCCCCTCTTGGGGGACACCCTTCAGCGGCGCAAGCGCATGGCTGGCCGCATGTGGCTTCGGCTCTGCCCCCGCTTGGGAGAACTCTTGCACTCCGCTCGCCTGCCCCTCAGGCAACTTCTCTCACAGTGGACAGAGATACGCACGATGGGTAGAGAGGCGCAGACCGCTGTTGCAGCTCAATGGCAACAGCAGGAACTCGAAAGGCACAGGGTATGAAGCCCATATTACGAATTCTCGCCGCACTCATTTTCTTTGGGCTTCCTGTGTCCACGGCCGGTGCGCAAGTACCACTCACTCCTTACGGCGTTGCCGCATCCAGCTCTTATTCCGGAGCTCCGCCTCAAGCCGCGGTGGATGGTAGCCCGTATACGGCGTGGAGCTCAGGCGTGTTTGCCTCCGCGCAGCCGTTTCTCCAGATCGATCTGGGCGGTGAATTCGCGCTGGATAGACTCGAACTGTTGGTGTCTCAATACCCTAGCGGTTCTACCTCCCATCGGATGGTCGGTTATACGAACCAGTGGGTGACTGTCGATCTCGGTACGTACAATGGCTTTACCGCCGAGGGCATGCTGCTCAGCCACAAGATATACAACCGCACTCCCGTGCGATACATCCGGGTCGTCACCACTGCGAGCCCCTCGTGGGTCGCATGGGCCGAGGTGAGAGCGTATCGGTACGTCCCCGCCGGGACGTTGACCGCGGATAGATCGAGCTGCTCCGTGCCATATAACGGCACGTTCTGTGATGGCAGTGTCAAGCTGAGGGCCTCCATCCCCACGGGCGAATATGCCCGGGTGTGGGTAGCGGAAGCAGCACCGGGTGCGCCCGAGTTGGGCGGCTGGGTCTTCGATACCTACTCTGGAACCGCTGACGTGGGGTGGATCCGGACGGGGAACTATAAGTTCGAGCTGCGGGAGGGTCCCTATTCGAATGGAGCCCTCATCAGCTCGGTGTATGTCAGCGGCGTCAAGCAGGCACCGCCCCCCGCTAAATTCTTCGGATACTTCGGAGCGTGGGAGGCGTGGGTTGCACAATCAGCGACGACGGTGGATGAAACGATCGCTCACACCAATATGATCTGGGCGGCCCCTGGAATCCATCCCGGTGACGTCAGCAACTTCAGAGCCCTCCTGAACAGGCCGGACGTGCGAGACGATCCATCCGTGAAGATCGTGCTGGATGGAAGCAATATCTTTTTCGGCGAAGTGGCATGTCCTGATGGCTCGACCCATGGGAAGACCTTCTTCGATGGAGCCAATGGCTGTACGCCCAGGTGGCCGCCGAGTCCCGCGTCCGCCAGACAGCGGTATGAGTTCTTCCTGAGTCAGCTGACCTATGCGGAGTATCAGAAGATCGGCTGGGTCTTCCCCGTGGATGAGCCCGACTTGATTGAAAATGTCAGTGCCGCGAATGCAGGTATTGCCGCGGTGAAGCAGATCCTCGGGGAGGTGGCGAGAGCGCGGTTTGGCTCTGGGGCAACCATTCCCAGGCTCGGGCTCATGTACTCGTACAAGGCAGTCCCCATGTACGTGGCTGGAAACACGGTCGGGGCCGCTTCGGCGGACGTGGTCGCCTACAATTGCTACCCCATCTCGTATCTCACCGCGACGAGTACGGTCACCGATGCGTGTGGCACCAATGTTCCCGGAGTCGATGCCATCGTGTCGAGTGAAGCGCGCTTCAATCGGCTCAAGCAACTGGTGCCTGGCAAGAAATACTTCCTGACCGCGGAGACCGCGATTCCAAACAGCCAGAATGATGCGGTCAAGCGGGGTTGGCTGGCTGGGAATTTCAAGCGGATGCGGAAGATCGCGCAGAACGACAGCAGCGTGGAAGGTGTGATCGGGTTCAACTGGAGAGGGTTGAATATGACCACGGATGGTGCGGAACGGCTCGGGCCGCCCTGGCTGACAGCGAGCCCGGACTTCAAAGCCGCGGTGACCAGTGAAGGCATGTGCCTCACGCACAAGGGGCCGTGGCAATGTCCTCCGTGAGGAAGTCACCTCCTGAGCCCTGAGGGCCTTCCCCTCCTTCCAACTGGACGCACCCCGTGGGGTGTCACAGAACCCGCGAAGCCGCGCCTACCGGTCCAACACCCTGGTGCGGATGAAGCCCTTGGGGTGGCGCGGCTCCGCTTGGAAGGGACGCGTGCGGGTCTCGCGTCTGTCATTGAAGCAGCGTGGAAGGCCGCAGCCGCACCTCTCCCCGGTAGGGCTCCCGCAGCGGGTAGAGCAGGGTCTCGCGCAACGTGCCCTCCTCGTGGCGGAGTTCCACGAGCGGGTGGCGCACGGGCTCCAGGCTCTGGTCCGGGTGCAGCAGGGCTCCACCCCCCGCGGGAATGCCAATGCCTCGTACGCCAGGGCCCGCCTCCCGCACCGCCCGCTTCAACTCCATCCAGTCCGGCTGCTCGTGCACCCCCACGATGAACGGGGCCAGTCCGAGCACCGGGAACAGCGCCGCCGCGCCCGCCCCGGACTCACTCCACGCCTGTTCTCCCAGCTGCATCGCCCCCGCGGAGATGCCCATGAGCACCGCGCCGTCCAGGTAGCGCTCCCGGAGCACGGCCTCCAGGCCGTTCTCCCGGAAGCTCTCCCAGCCCAACAGCGGGTCTCCTCCCGCCAGCAGGATGACGTGCGCCTCCGCGAGCCACGCGCGATCCTCGGCCGAGGGCCGGGAGGGAATCATCCGGCAGTGGGAGATGCCGGCCAGCTCCATGGCGGCGGTGAAAATCTCGAAGAAGGCGGGCACATCACCGTTGGACGCGCCCAGGTACGCCGCCTGGATGGGCGGCACCGCGAGCTCCGCCCCCGTCAGCACGCGAAGACAGTCCAGGAACGGCTTGTCCCCGCTGCGCCAGAACAGCAGCGAGCTGTCCGCGAGCAGGAAGAGGGGCTTGAGCGGCGACTTCATGCGGGGCTCTTCGCGGGCTGCAGGACGAAGAGGGTGTCGAGCCGGATCTCCCCTCGCTTGCGCGGCACGTCCACCTGGTAGTCGAAGTCGAAGACCTCCAGCACCCGCAGTCCCGCCCGGCGGAACAGGCGCCGCGCCTGCGCCTGGTCGTACGTGCGGAAATACCAGTGCGTCTCGATGAGCAGGTCCTTCCCCGGCCCCGTTATCCGCAGCCGGTTGCGCATCTCCGAGCGCCTCAGGCGGCGCTCCGGCAGCCCCTCGTGGGTGTTGCACACCACGGTGTCCTTGCCGAGCTTCTCCACCCACCGCTCGTGCTCCGCCTTGCGCCGGCCATAGTCCGTGAGGTGGAAGCCGAGCACGTACAGGCCCTCGGGTTTCAGCAGCCGCCGCGTGCCCTCCAGGTGCGCGAGCGCCGCCGCCTCGCTGTCGAGGTAGCGGAACGTGGACACCAGGTTGAACGCCAGGTCCACCTGCCCCTCCAGCTCTGGCTGGTAGAACGTCTCCATGCGCGAGGCGTAGAGGCGCACCCGCCGCCGCTCGGCCGGGGTGAGGCGCTGGCGCGCATGGGCCAGCATCTTCTCGGAGATGTCGTAGCCCACGATGTGCTGGCCCCGGCGCGCGGCCTCGGCCACCAGCCGCCCCGCGCCGCACGCGGGCTCGAGCAGCTTCTTGCCTCCCGTGCCGTAGCGGCGGCCCACCTCCAGCAGGAAGTCCATCTCCCGCTCGGTGTCCGTGCCGAAGATGGCTTCGTAATACTCGGGATGATCGTACCAGTCGGAGAGTCGTTGCATGGACGGGGTGCCGCGCTCGCGGCGGCGCGCATCCTCGGCCCCCTGGGCTGAAAAGCAAGCACGGCCGTGGACCATGCGGCCAGCCTCCCGCTCCGTCCTCGCTGCCGGACGCCATGAGCGTCACGGCGCATGTTCCATGAAGGGAGCCGAGTCACGGGCCCACGGGCCCACTCGCCTGGAGGAAGCCATGATGGCCCAACCCATCCGCCGCATCCTGGTCGCCACCGACTTCTCGGAATATTCGCAGCGAGCCATGGAGTACGCCCTCTCGCTGGCCGAACGGATGACCGCCTCCATCGACCTGCTCCACGTCTGGGAGCCTCCCCCGCACCTGGAAACGGAGAGCCTGGTGATGGTGCCTGGAGATCCGGGGACTCCGCTCGAGACGCTCGGCCTCGCCCAGGCCGGCCGGCTCCTGCACGCCTGGTCCGAGCGCTACCAATCCAGCTCCGTGCCCATCCAGGTCCATCTGGAGCGAGGGCCCGCGGCCGACACCATCCTGCGCTTCGCGAACGGTGGGTATGACCTGGTGGTGATGGGCACCCATGGGCGCACCGGGCTCGCCCGGCTCTTCATGGGCAGTGTCGCGCAGAAGGTGGTGGCCCGGGCCACCTGCCCCGTGCTCACGGTGCACGGGATGGAGGAGCAGGAGGCCCACCCGGCGGGGTGAGGCGGCTCAGTGCCGCTGGTCCTTGTCCAGCAGGCGGTCCGCGAGCCGGACGAGGTCCGTCTCCGTGATGATGCCCACCAGCCGGTCCCCGTCTTCCACCACCGGCACGCAGCCGAACTTGCGGTCGAGCAGCTTGTGGATCGCCTCGCGCACCGAGCTGCGCGGCTTCAACGTCTCGGGCGAGCGCGTCATGATGTCGCGCACCTGCACCGGGGGCTCGCCCGGATTGCGCTCGTGACGGGCCAGCGCCCGGATGAGGTCCCGCTGGCTCACCAGCCCGACGAGCTTGCCCTCCTTCACCACGGGCAGATGGCGGATGTCGTGCTCGGCCAGCAGGTCGTCTCCGCGGACGACGTCGTCTTCCTCCTTCAGGGTGACCAGATCCCGGGTCATCAATTCATCGACAGTGAGCATGGCGGGTCCTCGGGCTCGCTCCAGGTTCACCCCTCAGGGTGCGGCCTGTGAGGGCGCCGTGCAGCCACCGAGCATCCAGCCGGGCCGGGGCCGCTCGTGCTGGCCGCTCCGGCCGCCACCGGCCCTGCGCTCGCTCCAGCGTCGAGCGGGGCTCAGTGTCCGGGGTGCTCCGTCACCTGCGCCAGCGCCAGCATCAGCAGCAGGCCCGCCGCCAGCGCCACCAGGTTGCGTCCCCGGTTGTCCTTGCCGTGCCGGTTCACGTGCGGCAGCAGATCCGACACCGCCACGTAGAGGAACGTGCCCGCCGAGAAGGCCAGCGCCCGGGGTGCCAGGGACTCGAAGCGCAGCACCGCGTCGAAGGCGAAGTACAGCACCGCCCCCACCGGCACCATCAGCCCGTAGAGCACCGCGTAGCCCATGATGTGGCTCGAGCTCTTCCCCTCCGCCTTGAGGATGGAGGCCAGCGACAGCGACGAGGGGATCTTGTGCGAGGTGATCGCCAGCAGCGCCATCACCCCCACCCCCTCCTTCACCGCCGAGCCCAGCGCGATGCCGTCGAAGAGCGTGTGCGCCGACAGCCCCAGGAACGCCGTGAGCCCCAGCGTGTTCCCGTGCATGTGCTCCTCGCACTCCGGCGGCTCCTCGCACGCGTGCGTCAGCACGTAGCGCTCCAGCACCATCAGGAACACGAAGCCCGCGGGCACCAGGGCGAACGCCCAGAAACCGCCCCCGTGGTACGCCTCGGGCAGCATGTGGAAGAACGCCGCCCCGAACATCACTCCCGCCGCGAAGGCCAGGAACGTCACCAACCGTGTCGGCTTCCGGGTGACCACCACCGCCAGCGCGCCCACGATGGCGCCCAGCAGGATGATCAGCGAATAGGAGGAGAGAGTTACCGCGACAGGCATGGGGGGCCCGACACCTAGCACAGATTGGCGCCTCGGGTGGCGGGAGACCCTTCCCCCCTGCCCTCTCCCAGTGCGGGCGGCGGAGTCCGGCCCTTGCACGGGGAGTGAGGACTGATAAATGCCGGGGCGATGGCCACCGCCTACAACCTCGAGGAGCACCGCGCCGCGCTCACCGGCCACTGCTACCGCATGCTGGGTTCGGCCGCCGAGGCCGACGACGCCGTCCAGGAGACGATGGTGCGGGCCTGGCGCAACCTGGACCGGTTCGAGGAGCGCGCGTCCCTGCGCACCTGGCTGTACCGCATCGCCACCCGCGTGTGCCTCGACGCCCTGAGCGATGGCTCGCGCCGCGCCCGCCCGATGGAGCTCGGCCCCGCCGGCTCGGTCGACGACACCCTCAGCCTGCTGCCGGGCTCCCAGTGGATCGAGCCCATCCCCGACGCGCGCGCCCTCCCCTCCGACGCCGACCCGTCCGAATGGGTGGTGCTGCGCCAGAGCATCCGCCTCGCGTTCGTGGCCGCGCTCCAACACTTGCCTCCCCGGCAGCGCGCGGTGCTGCTGCTGACCGAGGTCCTCGGCTGGTCCGCCGCCGAGGTCGCCGAGAGCCTGGAAACCTCGGTCGCCTCGGTCAACAGTGCCCTCCAGCGGGCCCGGGCCACGCTCGCCACCCGTGACCTCACCCAGGCCCGCGCGCCGCTGTCCGAGGAGCAGTCCACGCTGCTGAACCGGTACGTCGAGGCCTTCGAGCGGTACGACGTGGCCGCCCTCACCGGGCTGCTCCACCACGACGCGACCCTCTCGATGCCGCCCTATTCGTTGTGGCTCCGCGGTCACGAGCCCATCAGCCACTGGCTGCTGGGACGGGGCTCCGGCTGCCGCGGCTCCCGGCTGGTGCCGACCTCGGCCTGCGGCTCGCCCGCGTTCGGGCAGTACCGGCCTCCCGCTGAGCCGGGGGGCCCCCACAAGGCCTGGGCATTGATCATCCTCGAGCTGTCCGGCGACCGCATCGCCGCGATGAACTCGTTCCTGGACACCGAGGCGTTGTTCCCCCGCTTCGGCCTTCCCCTCGAGCTCGCCCCCTAGCGCCGCCCGTTCGATTCTGGGCCGTTCGACGCCCAGGGACGTCTATACGTCGAACCCCCTCTTGGAGGCCCACATGGCTACGACCCGTTCCCGGAAGATCTTCGTCAACCTGCCCGTCAAGGACCTGAAGCGGTCGATCGAGTTCTTCACGAAGCTCGGCTTCGCGTTCAACACGCAGATGACCGACGAGAACGCGACCTGCATGATCGTCAGCGAGGAGGCCTTCGTGATGCTCCTCACCGAGCCGCGCTTCAAGGACTTCACCAAGAATCAGCTCTGTGACACCCGCGTCAACACCGAGGGCCTCTTCGCGCTGTCGTGCAGCAGCCGGGCCGAGGTCGATGAGCTGGTCAACACCGCCATCGCCGCGGGCGGCAAGCAGGCCATGGACAAGCAGGACCACGGCTTCATGTACGGCTGGAGCTTCTACGACCTCGACGGCCACCACTGGGAGGCCTTCTGGATGGACCCGGCGGCCATCAAGTGAGCGCGAGCTGAGCTACTCGGCCGGAGCCGGCGCGGGGGCGGGAATGGACGGAGCGCTCAGGACCTCGTCGAGCGTCTTCCGGTCCAGCCCGCCCTCCCAGCGCGCCACCACGATGGTGGCCACGGCGTTGCCGATGAAGTTGGTCAGCGCCCGGCACTCGGACATGAAGCGATCGATGCCGAGGATGAGCGCCATGCCGGCGATAGGCACCGAGGGCACCACCGACAGGGTCGCCGCCAGGGTGATGAAGCCCGCGCCCGTCACTCCCGCCGCCCCCTTGGAGCTCACCATGGCCACCAGCAGCAGCAGCGTCTGCTGGCCGAGGGTCAGGTCGGTGTTGGTGGCCTGGGCGATGAAGAGCGCCGCCAGCGTCATGTAGATGTTGGTGCCGTCGAGGTTGAAGGAGTAGCCGGTGGGCACCACCAGGCCGACGATCTGCTTGGGGCAGCCCGCGCGCTCCAGCTTCTCCAGCAGGCTGGGCAGGGCGGCCTCGGACGAGCTGGTGCCGAGCACGAGCAGCAGCTCCGCCTTGAGGTAGCGGATGAGCCGCAGGATGGAGAAGCCGTTGTAGCGGGCCACCAGCCCCAGCACCCCGAGCACGAAGACGGCCGAGGTCAGGTAGAAGGTGAGCACGAGCGCCGCCAGGTTCACCACCGAGCCGATCCCGTACTTGCCGATGGTGAAGGCGAAGGCTCCGAAGGCGCCGATGGGCGCCACCTTCATGAGGACGCCCACCAGCCGGAAGAAGGCGTGGCTCAACGACTCGAGCAGCTGCAGCGTGGGCCGGGCCTTCTCACCGATCATCGCCAGGGCGATGCCGAACAGCACGGAGACGAACAGCACCTGGAGGATGTCGCCCTCGGAGAAGGCGCTCACCACCGTGTTGGGGATGATGTTGAGCAGGAACTTCACCAGCGACTGGTCATGCGCCTTGGCGGCGTAGGTGCTCACCTCGCCCGCGGAGGTGAGGGTGCTCGGGTCGATGTTCATCCCCGCCCCCGGCCGCACCACGTTGGCGATGATCATGCCCACCACCAGCGCGAGCGAGGAGAAGGTGAGGAAGTAGGCGAAGGCCTTGGCTGCCACGCGGCCCACCTTGTTCAGGTCCGAGGACCCCGCGATGCCCGTCACCACCGTGAGGAAGATGACCGGGGCGATCACCATCTTCACCAGCTTGATGAAGCCGTCTCCCAGCGGCTTCAGGGACGCGCCGAGGCTCGGGTAGAAGTGGCCGAGCAGCGCGCCCAGGGCGATGGCCGCGAGCACCTGGACGTAGAGGTGCCGGTGGAGACCGCGAGAGGTGGGTTCGGCCTTCAGGTCCTGGACGGCCATGGAGCGGTGATCCTTGGGAGGTGGGGTGGCGGAGCGTATCGCGACCGGGGGTAACGCGGGGCGTCGGAGCAACCCGGGAGCCGCGCTACCCTCACCCCGACCCTCTCCCGGAGGGCGAGGGAGTGGGCTTGCGAGTGGGCCTCTGAGTGGGCTGCCAGGTGGGCGGTCAGTCGTAACGGCGGAGGACGAGGACTCGCACCCGGCCCGGCTGCACCTCGACCTCCCGCTCGGTGCGCAGGCCCGAGACGTCCACCGTCACCGTGTGCCGCCCCGCCGGCAGCCGGAAGCGCGCCAGTTGGAACTCCGCGGGCAGCGACATCCACGAGCGCAGGTCCGGTTGGTTCATCGCGTTGAGCAGCAGGAAGGTCAGCGCCCCCACCTCCTTGCTCTTCGTCAGCGCCCCCGCTCCCGCCGCCAGGCCCGCCTTCGCCGCCACTCCGGCCAGCTGTCTGGCCAGCATCCGGCCGATGCGCTCGTCCAGGTGCACCTTCGCCACGTCCGCCAGCGACGTCACCGTCACCGTCCGCTGGCCGCGGTCCCCCACCCAGACCTGTGCCAACCCCGGACGGCCCCGGTCCCGGTACACCGGCACCTGGATGATGTCCTGCGTCTCCAGCCTCCGGTCCGCCGGCTCCTTCTCCGGCGCCAGCCCCGCCTCCACCACCACCAGCACCTGTCCCTCGCCCGGCCCCAGCGGCTCGTGCGCCACGTCCGGGAAGCGCTTGCGCAGCCGCTCGTACTCGTCCTGCCGCCCCGTCTTCTTCGCCAGCCTCAGCAGCGGCTCCGCCAACTGCCCCAGCCCCGGCTCCAGCTCCAGCGCCTTCGCGTAGTCGATGTACGCCGAGTCCCACTCCCGCTGGTCCTCGTACAGCACGCCGCCGATGTAGCGCGCGATGGCCAGCTGCTCGTAGGGCTTCTTCTCCTCGACGATCATCTTCTGCAGCCGCTCGTTCACGCGGCGCACCTCGACGAGGGCCTCGTCGTCCTGGTCCAGCTGCGCGTAGTTGAGCGCCTGGAGCACGGAGATCATCAGCCGCTCGAAGTCCTCGCCCCGGTAGGCGCGCTCCCGCTCGTTGGTGAGGAGCGTCCCGGCCTCCTCGCTCACGGAGACGACATCCAGCTCCGCGGCCAGCCGGTCCGCCTCCGCCAGCACCTGGATGCTCTCGCGCCACCGCCCCGCGGCATGCAGCACCATGCCCCGGTCCAGCAGCACCAGCAGCGTGTCCTTGCCCTTGCCGTGCCGCGCCACCTCGTCCAGCTCGGTCAGCGCGAGATCATACGACTCCCGCTCGTACGCGGTGCGCAGGTGGCGCGTCCGCGCGACGTAGTCTCCCGCGCAACCGGACAGCAGCACCGTGCCCGCCAGCACGAGCACGGCCCATCCCGCCACTCCGTGACGCCGCGAGTCGCTCATGGCCGCGCTACCAGGAGATGGGCTTCCGCTCGAACTTCTTGCGGATCTCCTTCTCGTCCGTCCATTCCACGATGCCCGTGCGCACGTTGTTCAGCTTCACGGTCATCTTGTAATAGACGAGCTTGTCCCTGCCGACCTGCTGGACGATGGAGGCGAGCTCACCGGTGAGCAGGTAGTCCGCGCTGGCCTGCTCGCCCGGGCCCTTGGCCGCGTCGGGGCGCACGTAGCCCGAGCCCTGGTACTCGTACTCCTCGGCCAGGTCCTCGCGCGCCGCCTTGTCGAGCAGGGCGAACCTGCCCGTCTGCGCCAGCCCCGTTTGAATCTTGTCCCCCAGCGAGGCCATGTCGATGTGCTCGGACGTCTTGTTCTTCAGCCGGCCCACCAGCACCACGGGCAACTGCGGCCCGCCGGGCTGGGCGAAGCGCGGGGACTCGGCCAGCGAGCTCACCATCTTCTTGGCGATGAGCTGCAGGTCGTTCTCGTTGAACTGATCCGACAGCATCTCGATGGTATTCGGGTCCTCATAGGTGCCGCGGGTGAAGGCGCGAGGCCCTCCGCAGGCGGTGGTGAGGAGCCCGGCGAGCGAGACAGACACGAGGAGACGGGTCTTCATGGCGAGCACTCCTAGTTCCATTCACATTCGAAGCGGCTGCCCTGGAAGTTCCACTTGGAGGTGAGCACCGCGTCGCGCTTGTACCCGGCCGTCAGCCGGCAGAGGCTCTGCAGGGACGAGCGTGGGTAGTCGAAGGTGTAGAGCTGGGCCTTCGCCCGCTCGTGCTCGGTGAGCTGCGAGGGGTGGGTGAGCGTCGGGCTGGCGCTGGCCACCACCATCACCCGGTGCGTGCCGTACGTCTTGAGCGGCACCTGCCCGGCCAGCTGGATGCGGCGCACCGTGCGGGCGCGCAGGATGTCGCTGCGGTCCACCATCGTCTCGTGCCGGTTCTCGCGCGCGAGCAGCTCCGGCAGGTTGGCGGTGAAGACGCGCGTCAGCTCCCCGTCCTCCACGAAGAAGTAGAGGAAGCCCTCGCGCGCCGTGCGGCTCTCGCCGGTGAAGTCCAGCGTCACCAGCAAGTCGAGCGCCCGGTTGGGCCGCAGCGCGTGGGTGGACACCGCGTCCAGCACCCCCTTGGGCACTCCCGCCTGCTTGAGGCGGATGAGCCCGTCCGCGCTCGCGTCGCAGGCGCAGCGGCGCTGTTCGATCATCTTCACCAGCTGGGCCTCGTCGAAGCCCGCCTGGGCCAGCTTCGCCACCTCCTCGCCGGTGAGCGGGAGCTGGTCCGTGCGCTCGTAGATGCGCGGCAGCTGGTTGGGGTCCCACTGGATGATGTTGTAGGTCTGCGTCTGGCCTGGGAAGGGCAGCACGGGCACGGACTGCCCGCTGGCGGTGGAGGTCCGAGGCACCTCCCCCTGTACCTGTCCGGTGGCGAGCGCGAGCACGGCGGCGAGAGCGTGGGCGAGCATGGCGTTAGAACCTGTAGCCGACGTTCATGAACAGCCGGTTCATGAGGCCGCGAAAGTCCCCGGAGCCAACAATGGGGATGTCCAGCGCATAACCCAGGCCGAGCACCAACCGCTCGTTGGCCGCCAGCAGGTCCACGCCCACCTGGGGCGACAGCCCGAAGCGGAAGCCCGTGTCGGGGATGAAGAAGGCACCGGCCTTGAGGCCCGCGTTGAAGCTCACCGGGAAGCCGTAGGTGCGGAAGCGCGGGCCCGCCAGCACGCTCCACTGGCCGTTCTGCAGCACGTACGCGCCGCTCAGGTCGAACTGGTACCACTCCGCGCCCCAGATGGAGGCGGTGCCTCCGAAGAACAGCGGCACGCTCCCGCGCCGCACCGTGGACGCATCGGCGGCGAACGCCGCGCCCCAGTTCAGTTCCAGCGAGAACCGGCTGTCCGACGTCCGGGAGTAGCCTCCCTTGCCGTACTCGGACCCTTCCGGCCCATCGGTGCGGCCCCGCTCCTGCGCATGCGCCGACGGAGTCGCCACCACCGCGGCCGCCAACGAGGCGGCTCCCCACAACCAGGCAAGACGCTTCATCACAGGCTCCACCTCTGGTGAGGCAACCCGGGGCTGGCAACCCCGGGTGCGCAACCACGCCTCCCGACGCGGAGTGAAGCGGACTTATTCACGCACGGGGGGTGGTGGGTGGAGGAGGCGGTGCCTGCTCGCTCGCTGGCGCCGCTGCCGGGGCGGGGGGCGGGGCCGCCGGACGGGACTCGGTGCGCGTGGTGGGCAGCCACTCGGGGCGCGGGCGCAGGTAGGCCATCAGCTTCTCGCGCACCAGGGCGCGCAGGTCGAAGAGGTTCGACGGGGCGGCACTCACCAAGATGCGCACCTGCAGCGTCCGGTCCAGCACATCCTCCACCACCACGGTGGCCACCTTCCCGTCCCACAGCGCCTTGCCCTCGTTGTCCAGGATGCGCCGCAGCTCCGTCCGCAGCGCTTCCATGTCCGCCGAGAAGTCCACCAGCAGCTTCACCGGGCCCAGCATGCTCTGCCCGCCCTTGCTCCAGTTCTGGAAGGGCTTGTCCAGGAAGTGCGGAATGGGGATGACCAGCCGCCGCTCGTCCCACACCCGCACCACCACGTACGTGAGGGTGATCTCCTCCACCGTGCCGAACTCGTTCTCCACCACCACCTGGTCGCCAATGCGGATGGGCTGGGTGATGGACAGCTGGATGCCGGCCAGCAGCGAGGAGATGGACTTCTGCGCCGCCAGACCGATGACGAGGCCCGCGATACCGGCCGAGGCCAGCAGCGACACGCCCACGTTGCGCACCGTCTCGAACTGCATGAGCAGCAGCGCGGCCGCGATGAGGTAGGTGGCCGCCTCGAACACCGAGCGCAGCACCGCCAGCTGGGTGTGCAGCCCGCGCGCGCGCGAGGCGTCCTTGCCCTCCTTCGTCACCGACTGCTGGACGAACTGCGCCGTCACCCGGAGGAAGCGCAGGACGAACCACGCCACCGACACGATGAGCAGCGTGGTGAACAGGTGGGAGGACAGGAACCGGGCCGTCGGCGGCAACAGCAGCAGCGTGGCCCCCAGCGCCCCGAGCAGCGCGAAGTACAGCAGCCGCATCGGCCCCTTGCACGCGGGCACCAGCGCATCGTCCCAGCCGTTGCGCGTCCAGCGCGCCAGCTGCCCCAGCACCCCCAGCGACAGCTTCTCCAGCACCACGCACAGCAGCCCCGCCCCCAGCAGCGTCACCACCACGCCCAGCCACTGCCACGGCTCCAGCCCCAGCACCGGCTTGTCGAAGAACCACTGCGGCAGCACCTCGCCCAATGTCGACGGGCCGTACTCCTCGTAGAGCGGATCAATCGCCCGCACCGTCGCCTCACTGAACACCCACACCCGCCCACCCTGGGTGGGGACGTTGGCCAGGCGGATGGGGTAGGAGGCATCCCCCACGGTGAGGACGTCGATCTGATCGTAGCGGTTGCCCTCCGCGTCCCCCTGGGGCTCCTTGCTCAGGTTGGTCAGGGCCGTGGGCAGCTTGTGGTCCAGGACGAACTTGAGCCGCCGGGCCAGCACGGGGCCCCGGGCCTTCTGCTCGGCCGGGGGGATGAAGTCCAGGTCCAGGTAGTGCGCGGCCAGCACGTAGTCCCCCCGGTGCACGGCGGCGGAGAACCCCTGGGCCGAGGCATAGGGCGTCTGCCGGTCCAGCAGGGGGGGCTCCCCGAGGCCCGCGTTGAGGGCCCAGGCCCTCGGCAGGAGGAGGACGGACAGCAGCAGGCACAGTCCTGTCAGAGCGCGGCGCATGGCCGCCTTAAGTGCCCACCCCGGCCCCGCCGGGCAACATCAATGTGCCGCCGGGCCGCTCGTCCTCCAGGGTAGCTGACGACGCGTGCCCCGGTGGATTCCACCCCCACGAGAAAGCCTTGGAGCCATGGGAGCCCTGGGCTAGAAAAGGCCGCCCAGGAAGAGGTTGCCGTGCAAGAGAAGCGAAAGATCCTCCTCATCGACGACAGCGAGATCACCCTCGCCATGGAGAAGGCCGTGCTCGAAGCGCGCGGCTACGAGGTCATCGCCACGTCGACGTTGATGGAGTTCGAGAAGACCCTGCAGACGTGGAAGCCGGACCTCATCCTCACGGACATCCACATGCCCGAGGCCAAGGGCACGGACATCTGCCGGACGCTGAAGAACGAGTACGGCACGCAGGACATCCCCATCATCCTCTTCTCCAGCCTCCCGGATGACGAGCTGAGCAAGCTGGCCGAGCAGGTCGGTGCCGACGGCAGCCTGTCCAAGGTGAACGGACTGGAGAAGATGGGTGAGAAGATCGACGAGCTGGTGCAGAGCATCATCTGGTGAAGCGGTGAGGCGGCTGCTCACCGGGCTGGCCCTGCTGGCGGCGCTCTCGGGGTGCTCGCGCAAGGAGCCGCGGACGGTTGAGCCGGACACCGCCGCCCCGGGCAACACCGCCGCGAAGGCGGATGCCCCGGGCGCCATCCTGTTCATCTCCGCGGACATGCGCGGCTACGTGGGCCCGTGCGGCTGCAGCGAGAACATGCGCGGGGGCATCGCGCGCGCGGCGGCGCAGGTGAAGGAGGCGCGCAAGGGCGCCCTGCCCGTGCTCTACGTGGACGGCGGGGACAGCCTCTTCGGGGAGCCCACGCTGAAGCCGGAGCAGGTGCCGCAGGAGGAGCGCAAGGCGCGGGCGCTCGCCGAGGCCATGAAGGACATGGGCCTGGCGGTGCGCGCGACGGGCGAGCTGGACGACGTGCGCGGCGCCGGCTTCCGCCAGGGGCTGGGGCTGCCCGAGCTGGAGCCCGGCGGGGTGAAGGTGCTGGCCGCCGGAGCGCGCAAGGTGGGCGTGGTGGGTGCCGCGGACGCGGCCGGGCTGAAGCAGGCCGCCGCCAAGGCCCGAGCCGGGGGCGCCGCCTTCGTGGTGGGCCTCTTCCACGGCACGGTGCAGGAGGCCGAGCAGGCCGCGTCCACGCCGGAGCTGGGGGTGGACCTGGTGCTGGCCACGCACACCGCCTCCGAGTTCTCGGGCGAGGAGAACAAGCCGGTACGCGACGCGGCGGTGCCCGTCGTCGCCCTGCAGAGCAAGGGCCGCTCGCTGCTGCGCGTGGACCTGGCCTACGGCGCCAAGCCGGGCCGCTTCACCCTGCAGAAGACGGCGGCGGACAGCGAGCGCGAGGCCTCCTCCCTCGAGCGGCGCATGGCGCTGATGGACAAGGAGATCAACTTCCCCGGCCTCACCCCGGAGCGCAAGCAGCTGCTGCAGAAGAAGATCGAGGAGCTGGTGGCGCGCCGGCAGGCCCTGCTCACCGCGCCGGTGGCCGCCTCCGGCGAGGGCGACAGCTTCTCCGTGCGCTTCGTCCCCCTGGAGGCCACCCTCCCCTCGGACCCCGAGGCCCAGAAGGTGGTGAACGCCTACGACGCGGACGTGGGGAAGATGAACCTCGAGTGGGCCAAGGCGCACGGCCAGGACTGCCCCGCCCCGGAGAAGGGCCAGGCCGCCTTCGTGGGCAACAGCGCCTGCGCCGAGTGCCACGCGGAGTCCTTCCCCGCCTGGGAGGCCACCAAGCACCACGTCTCCTTCAAGACGCTGCAGGAGGTGGGCAAGCAGTTCCACCTCAACTGCATCGGCTGCCACGTCACCGGCTGGGAGAAGCCCGGCGGGGTGTGCCGCCTGGACAAGACGGCCGGCCGGGAGACCGTGGGCTGCGAGAGCTGCCACGGCCCGGGCTCGATTCACGCCGAGGACCCCTCCGCCGACAACATCCTCGCCCGCCCCGGCCAGGACGTGTGCGTCACCTGCCACAACCCGGAGAACTCGCCCTACTTCGACTTCGCCACCTACCTGCCGAGGATCCTCGGCCCCGGCCACGGCCAGCCACCGCCAGTGAAGCCGAAGCCCTGAAACACATCCAGGCGGTGTGTTTCTTCCCGTGGGTGACATCCAAGGGGAAGATGGCCCGCCTGGATGCTTGTTTGAGTGAAGCGAAAAGCATCGAACACTTGCGTCTCCAACCACTCCGGCCCTTCCGGCAGCCGGCCCCCAGGTGACCATGCCGTCCTTCAGCCTGCTCCTCCTGGTCCTCACCTCCGTCCCGCCCGCCAAGGACGCGGTGCCGATGCCTCCGCCGCCGCCCGGCATGCGGGTGCTCAGCGCGCAGGACAAGCAGTTGCGGGTGGGGGCCGCTCCCGCCCAGGCCCAGGAGCCCGAGCCGGAAGTCCCGATCCAGTCCGCCGAGGAGGTGCTGGAGGACCTGCGCAACGAGGCCGCCGACGCCGAGGAGCCCACGGAGGAGTCCACCGAGCTGGAGGAGATGCGGGCGCTGGAGGGGGCCACGTTGGACCCCGGCGCCCGGCCCAACGCCGAGGTGCTCCAGTCGCTGCGCCGCCTGGGCCTGGCCAACCCGCTGCGCCAGCGCATGCTGGACGCGCTGGAGGAGCCCACCTTCCGCGAGGACGAGGAGCTGGGGGAGCTGCCCCTCATCACCGACCTGTCCAACTTCGACGTGGCGCGGGTGCAGCCCAAGTACGACATCCCGGTGGAGATGCAGCCGCTGGTGGCCCAGTACATCCAGTTCTTCCAGGGCCCGGGCCGCAAGTGGTTCAGCAAGTGGGTGAGCCGTTCCACCAAGTACCTGCCGGTGATGCAGCCCATCCTCGAGGCGCAGGGGCTGCCGCGCGACACGGTGTACCTGGCGATGATTGAAAGCGGCTTCTCCCCCTCCGCCTACTCGTGGGCGCATGCCGCCGGGCCCTGGCAGTTCATCTCCAGCACCGGCCGCCAGTACGGGTTGCACCAGGACTTCTGGGTGGACGAGCGCAAGGATCCCATCAAGGCCACGTACGCGGCGGCGCGCTACCTGAAGGACCTGCACAAGGAGCTGGGCCACTGGTACCTGGCGTGGGCGGGCTACAACACCGGCAGCGGGCGGGTGCGCCGGCTGGTGGAGCGCCACGGCACGGACAACTTCTGGGTCATCTCCGCGGAGAAGGGCCTGGCGACGGAGACGAAGCACTACGTGCCCAAGCTCATCGCCGCGGCGCTCATCGCCAAGCACCCCGCGGCCTTCGGCTTCTCCGAGAAGGAGTTCGTCTATGAGCAGGCGCTCGTCTTCGACGAGGTGAAGATCAACGACGCCACGGACCTGGACGTGATTGCCCGGGCGGCGGGCGTGCCAGTGGAGGCGGTGCGCGAGCTCAACCCCGAGCTGCGGCGCTGGTGCACCCCGCCGGCGAGCGCGAAGAACCCGTACGTGCTGCGCCTGCCCCAGGGCTCGGCCGGGCGCTTCGCGGAGAACTTCCCCCGGATTCCCGCCAAGGAGCGGCTCACCTTCCGCGTCCACAAGGTGAAGCGGGGGGACACGCTGTCGCAGATCGCCCTCAACTACGGCACGGCGCCCGAGGCCATCCTGCAGATGAACCAGCTCAAGAGCGCGCGGACGCTGAAGCTGAACGCGGAGCTGGTGATTCCGGTGCCGGCCGGGCGCGGCGGGGGCCAGACGGACGGGGAGAGCGCGCTGGCGCGCAAGGTGGCGCAGGCGCGGCGCAGCGGCGTGACGGTGATGCGCCCCGAGGACGAGGTGCCCGCCGGGACGCCGCGCGGCCCCGTGGCCACCGGCCCCATCAAGACGGAGAGCATCAACGGCCGCAAGCGCATCACCTACGGCGTGCAGACGGGGGACAGCCTGTGGGCCATCGCCCAGCGCTTCCAGGTGAACGTGGACGACGTGCGCAAGTGGAACAACCTCACGGTGCGCGCCAGCAAGAAGGCCCTGAAGGTGGGCTCGGTGCTGTACGTGTGGCCGGAGAGCGCGCCCAAGCAGGTGGTGGAGCGCGCGGGCACCGTCATCGCCCAGCGCGCCCCGGCCGGTAACGCGGGCCGCCCCGGCACCGTGCACGAGCTGGCCTCCGGCGAGTCCATCTGGAGCGTTGCCCAGCGCTACGGCGTGACCGTGGAGGACCTCAAGCGCTGGAACAACATCAAGGACACCACGCGCCTGCCCACCGGCCTGCGGCTGATGGTGAAGGCGCCGTAGTCCCCTGCCTCACCCCTCCTCGAGCAGCATCTTCAGCTCGCGGATGCGGCGCGTGACATGGTCGCGGTCCAGTCGGCGGAAGCTCTCGGGCAGCAGCTCGCGGCTGGTGCACTCCTGCACCGCCACCAGGTTCTGCAGCTCGATCTCCAGCGGGTAGCTCGGCGGGACGAAGTCCTCGAAGACGGCCTTCAAGTCCTCCACCGTCGCCTGCTCGCGCCCGTTCGCCAGCGCCCGGAAGCGCGTGCGCACCAGCACCGCCTCCATGTCCGCGCCGCTCAGCTGCCGCGTCCCCGTCGGAATCAGCTCCGAGATGGACGTCACGTCCAGCTTCAGGCCCGTCTTCTTCTGCATCACCTTGAAGAGCTCTTCCCGCTCCGCTTCCGTCTCCGGATAGAAGAGCGCGAGGTGCTCCTCGGCGCGGCCCTGCCGCTTGAGGTCGATGGGCAGCAGGTCCGGCCGCGCCGTCAGCAGGAACCACACAATCTTCCCGCGGTAGACCGTGTTGCCCATGAACGAGGCGATGGAGCCGAAGATGCGGCTGCTCGTCCCCGAGTCCCCGCCCGAGTCACGGTTGCCCAGGAAGGTGTCCGCCTCGTCCACCATCACCGCCACCGGCCACAGCGCCTTGAGCAGGTTGAAGATCTTCTCCAGGTTGGACTCGGTGACGCCCTGCCACTGGCTGCGGAAGTTGAGGAACTTCACCACCGGAATGCCAATCTCTCCGGCGAAGCAGGACACCATGAACGTCTTGCCGGTGCCTACCGGACCGCTGACGAGGTAGCCCATGGGCATCACCTCGATGCGCCCCTTCTTCAGCGCGTTGGCCGCGTGGCGCAGCATCTCCTTGGCCTTGCCGTGGCCCGCCACCGCCTCCAACGTGTGCACCGGCTCGATGAACTCCAGCAGGCCATGGCACTCGGCCTGGATGAGCTCCTTCTTCTTCTCCTTGAGCAGCTCGGTGGTGATGCGCACGTCGCGCTCGAGGGCCTCGGTGAGCACGCGGTCCAGGTTGATGCGGGACAGGCCCGCCGTCATCTTCGCCAGGCCCGCCAGCGGCACGTCCGACACCGCCGCCAGCTTCTTGCCCTCCAGCTTGTAGCGCACGTACTCCAGCCGCTCGTCCTCGGTGGGCAGGGGCAGCTCGATGGCCGCCACGTACGGGTTGCGCGACAGGCGCTGGGACACGTCCGCCAGGTTCTCCGCCAGCAGCACCACCGAGGTGTCCCCCGCGAGGAACTGCGGATCGTGCGCCCACTTCTCCAGCGTGGCCAGGACGAAGCGGTCCTCGGCCGACAGGTGGCTCATCTCCCCGCCCGGCACCAGCGTCTCGGCGAAGTCGATGATGAGCGCCAGCGACTTGCCCTCGCTCAGGCGCATCCGCAGGAAGTTCTCCAGAATCTGCAGCGCCCGCGCCGGATCCCTCGGCAGGCTCTTGGCGTAGTCCGTGCCGTACATGGCGTCGTACCCGGCCATCGTCCGCTGGAAGTCCTTCTGCGTCTCCGGAGACGCGGAGCGGATGCCCGACGAGCGGTCATAGAAGATGACGTGGTCGCGCCCGCCGAAGAGCTCCTCGGACAGGAAGGTGCGCAGCGTGCCGAAGCTCCGGCTGCCGTCCTCCTGGGTGGTGGGCTGCAAGTCCCGCACGGCCCCGTAGAGCAAGAACGTGCTGACGGTCTTCGTGTAGTACTTCTGGGCCAGCTTCTGGGCCCAAACCGGCAGCGCCGCGAGTGGATCCGACGCCTCGGCCTTGCGTGACTTGGTCACCGACACACCCCTCCCGCCCCTGACGGGGCGCACACGCCCGCCCCAACCGGGCGGGCGCCTCTCTGATTACCGCGCTACCGGCAGCCGCGCTGCTTCTTCAGCCGCCCCTTCACCTGGCCCGAGCCGGGCGCCACGTCCACGTCCACGTCATCGTGGCACCGCAGCTTGAGGCTCACCTGCTTCACGCCGTTGGGGAACCGCACCCGGGCCGGCGTCTCGCCCCACTCCTTGCCACCCGCGAAGATGGTGGCACCGGACGGCGTGGACGCCACTTCCACCTCGAAGCCATCCGCCTCGAGCTTGAGCTCCATCGGCTTTTCGCCGGCCTGCAGCGTGATGCGCGCCTGCTTGGGCTTGAAGCCCGGAGCACTGGCCTCCACCTGCACCTCGGTGCCCTCCGTCAGCTCGTCGATGTAGGGGGCGCTGCTGCCCTTCTCGCGCACCACCTTGCCGGCCACCTTCAGCTCCGCGTCCGACGGCTGGGTGACGACCACCAGGCGCACCAACTGCACCTTGCGCTCGAGCTTCACGTCCAACTGCAGGGGCGTCATGCCCTCGGCGATCTCCACCTGCTTGGTGACGGGGTGGTAGCCCTCGGCAATCACCATCACCAGGGCGGGACCAGCCTTCACCTGCTGCAGCACGGGCAGCTTGGACGTGTCCAGCTCCTGGCCACCAAAGCTCACCCGGACCGGGGCCGTCACATCGGGCACGTTCACCATGATGTAGCCCATGGGCACCGGCCGCGACATGAGGAAGCCGGCCACACCCGCCAACACGAGCAACAGGACGGCGAGCCCCGCGATGAGGGGCAGGCGGTTGGGTGCCGCCTTCTCCGCGGCCCGCGCCGGGGCGGCAACGGCGGCAAGCGCCGGAGAGGACGCGGCCGGAGTGCCGCGCTGGGCGGCGGCCGCGCGCAGCGGCGTGGCGGGCGTGAGCTCCATCGCGTCCTGCGACTCCGGCTCCTCCACGAGGGGAGGAGGAGGAGCGGCCGGCGGGGGCCGTGGGGCCGCCACCGCCGGCATGGCCGTCATCGAGGCCCGCGGCACGATGGAGGGCTCGGACACGGGAGGATCCGACGGCCGGACGGCGCGCATCCCATCCATCGTGTTGCGCCCCTGGCGGGCCACGGTGGTGCTCTCCGCGGACGGCGGGGCGGGGGCGAGCGTCGGAATGGACGGGCGCGGCGGGGCCGACAATCCCGGCGTGCGCAGGGCGGCCATCCGCTGGGCGGGCTGCTCGTCGATGACGGGCGGGCGCGGCACCTCCACGGGCGTCACCGTGCGTCCGGGGCCCACGAGCCCCGGCTGGGTGGTGGGCTCCTCGAGGTACTCGGGGCTGCTGACCACCATGGTCGCGCCGGACTCCTCCTCGGGCACGGGCGGAGCGGTGGGCGCGGGCGCCGTCAGCTTCGGCATGGCGCCGAGCGTGGGGGCCCGGCGCACGCCTCCCAGCGACGGGGTGGCGGGCATCGGCGGCGACGCGGGCGGCGGGGCCGGCACCGGCGCGCTGGCCGGCACCTGCACCTGCGGCGCCGCGGAGGCCCCGCTGAAGCCCATCTCGATGGCGGACAGCATGCCCTCGGGGGGCTTGATGTCCGCGTACTCCTGCAGCCGCTGCTTCTCGCGCTCCACGTCCTCGGCGAAGGTGGACTTCATGTACTGCATGAGGTCCTTGCGCCCGAAGATGGAGTCCGACGTCAGCAGGAAGCGCTGCAGATCGTCTCCCAGCTCGTTGGCGTACTGGTAGCGCTCGTCCACGTCGCGCGCGAGCGCCTTGAGGACGATCTTCTCCAGCGCCTCGGGGATGCGCCGGTTGTACGTGGAGGGCGGGGCCACCTCGGCCTTGCGCACCTTCTCCAGCACGCTGAAGTCGCTGTCGCCCACGAAGAGCCGCTCGCCGGTGAGCATCTCGTAGAGACACACGCCGATGGCGAAGATGTCCGAGCGCCGGTCCAGCGGCAGGCCGCGGATCTGCTCCGGGCTCATGTAGCCGAACTTGCCCTTGAGGATGCCGGCCTGCGTCTTGGTGGCCTTGCCCGCCGCCTTCGCGATGCCGAAGTCGATGACTTTGACCTCGCCCTCAAAGGAAATGAGGATGTTCTGCGGCGAGATGTCGCGGTGGACGATGTTGAGATCCTGCCCCTGGTTGTTCTTCTTGCGGTGGGCGTAGTCCAGGCCCTCGCACATCTTGGAGACCACGTAGGCCACCAGCGGCACGGGCGCGGGCTCGCTCTTCTTCCGGCACCGGTCGAAGATGGCCCGCATGTCCCTGCCGGGGATGTACTCCATCGCGATGAAGTAGCTGTTGGTGATCTGCCCCAGCTCGTAGATCTGCGCGATGTTGGCGTGGTTCAGCTGGACGCTGATCTTCGCCTCGTCGATGAACATCGAGATGAATTCATCGTCCTCGGCGATGTTCGGGAGGATGCGCTTGATGGCGACGAGGCGCTCGAAACCTCCCGCGCCGAACATCTTTCCGCGCCACACCTCCGCCATGCCGCCAATGTTGATGCGGTCCAGGAGGAGATATTTCCCAAACGGGATGGGCTGCCGCTTCGGTTGAGTGGTCGTCACGTGGGTGCGTGGCTCGGTGTTTGAAAGCCGAGCCTATCGACCGCCCCTCCATAGGGTCAACCGCGCGCCGTCCCCCACCCCCAGATACACCCGCTTCCTTCTCAGGGTGTGGGAGCCGGAGCCAGGGCCCCGGCGTCCGTTGCCTCGGGAGCTACAGAGGGCGGAGCCCCGGGAGGAGGAGCGAGCGGGAGAGCGAGCGGCTCACCCTCCTCTTCCTCCTCGGGCGGTGTGGGTTGCACGACCGCCACGTACGGCTCGCCGTCCACCGACAGGACCGTGGGGTGCCCGAAACGCTCGCCCTCGGGCAGCGCGACCAGGGAGACCCAGGCCGTCTGACGGTCCGGGGCCACGCAGTAGATGAGCGTCCCCACCGCGAGGTCCGGCGCTTCCCGCACGGGCCCCTCGCACGGCTGGCGCACCTGGAGGGACCAGGCCGCCGCGCGTTGTCCCCGGACGAGGTACGGGGGCGGCTCCAGCTCCGCCAGCAGGGACTGGAGCCGCGCTGGCTCCACCGGGACGGTGCGCCCGTCGGACAGCGCCTCGGCCCGCTGCTCGAACTGGCTCAACACCAGGGCCGCCACGTCCTCGGAGCGCACCGGCACCTCGTTCTCGGCGCGCATCAGGTCGGCGAAGAGCACGCACAGCAGGAGGATGGGCAGCAGCCGGTAGCCCTTGAAGTCCTCGCCCCTGCCGCGCGCCAGCCCCCACATCACCACGCCCAGCACTCCCACGGTCGCGGCCAGCACCAGGGAGGGCCACACCACCGAGGGCAGCGCGGAGAAGGCGGACACCTCGGCGGTCCGGGCCCGCTGCGCATCCAGCACGTCGCCCCCGTAGAGCCACACGAGGGCGAACAGGCAGGCCACGTTGCCGAGCAGCGTCTTGGGCGAGGGCAGCTTCATCCGGCGAGCGTGCGGGCGGGATCCGTGGCCGCGGCCCGGTGGCTGGGGAACCAGGCCCCAGCGAGCGCGGCCAGCAGCCCGAGCACCACGCCGCCCACCACCACGGGCCAGGGGAAGGAGAAGAAGCTCTCGGGCTTGAAGGGGAACTGCGGCAGGTAGGAGACGGCGAGCCGGTCGATGACCAGCGCCAGCAGGATCGCGACGAGGGTGCCGAGGAAACCACCCAGCAGTCCCACCACGCCGGCCTCGGCGAGGACGATGTTGCGCACGTCCGAGCGCGAGGCACCCACCGCCTGCATGACGCCGATCTCCTTGGCGCGCGCGCGCACCGAGGCGCTCAGCGCATGGGCGATGTTCACCGCCGCGAGCACGCAGATGAGGATGGACAGCAGCGCCAACGCGGACGTGGTGAGCGTCACGGCCGCGCCCACGTTCTCCGCGAGCCGCCGCTCCTGGTCGTCGATCTCCAGGCCCATCTCCCGCACCGCCGCCATGAGGCCCGGCACCGCGCCGGGGCTGGTGGCCACCAGGGTGATGCCGGAGTACGTCTCCGCGTCCTGACCCAGCTCGCGGTTGAGGCGGATGGCGGCGTCCAGGGGGATGGTGACGCCCGCGAGCAGCGCCCGGTCCGACGCGCCCACCACCTGCACCTGGGACGAGATGACGGCGACGTCGGGCAGCGGGGCCGTCACGTAGGAGCGGTTGAAGTCCACCGGGAGCGTGAAGCCCACGAGCAGGCTCGGGGTGAGCGTCGGCAGCTTGCGGGCCGGGGCGAAGGTGTTGTTGTAGATCTCCAACAGGCGCGTGGAGATGAGGCCCGGCAGCGGCTGGCCCGGCCCCGGGTCCACGAACTTGCCCAGCTGCACATCGCCCTCGACGAGGCCGGGCTCCACGCCCACCGCGAGGACGTCCATGCCCATGCGCATCTTCCGGCCGAAGAAGTCCCCCTGGTAGAGGCTCGCCGCGGGGGCGCGCACGCTCATCTTCCGGTAGAGCTTCTCCACGCCGGGCAGGGCCTGGAGCCGCTCCACCATGGTGGTGTCCAGCTTGCCGCCCCCGAGGAACGAGCCGAGCGACACCGCGGGCGGCACCACGTCCACCAGCCGCGCGTCGTTGGGGAAGATGCGCTCGCGGATGACGCGCCCCACCCCCAGGCCCAGGCCCACGAAGAAGACGAGCGCCCCCACCCCCATGGCCACGCCGAAGGCGGAGAAGAAGGCGCCCCGCCGCTCGCGCGAGAGGCTCAGCCGCACCAACTGGGAGAGCGCCGCCAGCCTCATGACACACCTCCCGCCAGCGCGGGCCGGGACTCCTCGACGAGCCGTCCCTCCTTGAGGCGCAGCACGCGCCGCGCCGCCGTGCTCATCCGGTCCTCGTGAGTGACGGCGAGCAGGGTGATGCCCTCGCGGTTCAGCTCCTCGAAGAGCGTGATGACGCCGGCGCCCGTGGCGGCATCGAGGTTGCCGGTGGGCTCGTCACACAGGAGCAGCCGGGGGCCGGTGAAGAGGGCCCGGGCGATGGCCACGCGCTGCCGCTCGCCACCGGAGAGCCGCACCGGGGCGCGGTCCTTCTTGGCCAGCAGGCCCACCCGGTCGAGCAGGGACTCGGCGCGCTTGCGGGCCTCGGGGGAGGCGGCGCCGAAGTGCGAGGGCATCAGCACGTTCTCCACCGCGGAGAGGTTGGGGATGAGGTGGAAGGACTGGAAGACGAAGCCCACGTGCTGATTGCGGAAGCGCGCGAGCGCCTTGTCCTTCAGGCCGGACAGCTTGACGCCGGCCACCTCCACGTCGCCCTGGTAGTGCACGTCCAGGCCGCCCAGCAGGTGCAGCAGCGTGGACTTGCCGCTGCCGGACGGGCCCACCACGGCGACGAAGTCACCGTCCGCCACGTCGAGCGAGAGGCCATCCAGGACGCGCACCTCGGTGCCGTCCCCGTCCCGGTACTGTTTGACGATGTCGCGTGCGCGTATCAATGGGGTGCCAACCAGAGGGTGAGCTCGGCCTGCAGGGCCTTCTCCTTCTCGGAGAGGCCCAGCGTGACCGCGCGGAGGTCATCCGTGGCGTCCAGCCAGCGCACCGTGGTCGCCTTGATGGCGAAGCCGCCAATGCCCCAGGCCTCGGAGGGAAGCGCCTTCACCGCGTCGGCGAGGCGCCGCAAGTCCAACACCGCCCCCAGCACCGGGCCCTGCAGCGCCGGGCGCAGGTCCTCGGCCAGGGGGCTGGTGCCCGCGGGGCCGCCGAGCCGGGTGAGCGCCGCCTCGAGGCGCGACTGGGGCGCGGCGAGCACCACCTTGCCGCCCACCGAGGCGAAGTGCGCGCCCTCCCCCTGCCGGTACGAGGTGAGGTAGACGCGCTGGCCGTTGACGTCCGTGGGCTTCACCTCGGCGCCGAAGCGCTGGGCGATGGGGGGAATCTTCTCCAGCATGGCGGCGAGGGCCGCCGGGTCCTTCCCCTCCCCCACCACCACCATGTGCACGAAGCGGAAGGGGTTGGTGCGCCGCAGGTCCAACGACGGCACGCCGGCCCCGAGCTGCGCGGTGGGGGCCAGGGACACGCCCGCGACGAGGCCGGGCTTCAACTTGTCCAGCACCTCGCCCTTCAGGTCGAAGCCGCTCTCCTGCACCGCGCGAGTGACGTAGGGGCCCACGAGGTAGGGCCAGATGCCGCCGAGCTGCGCCGGGTCTCCCCCGTAGCGCGCCAGGAGGAAGCTGTCCTCCGGGAGGTAGCCGAGCAGATCCGGGGCCTGCTGCGGCACGAGCGCGGCGAGCGAGGCCTGCGTGTCCGGCCACGGCGTGTCCATGCGCAGCGTCACCGCGCGCTCGCCGAGCTGGCCCGCGAGGGTGACGGACTGCGTGGTGCCGGCCGGAACGAGGAAGCCGATGCCGCCGGGGAGGAAGGCGTAGAAGTCGCGCTCGGCGGGCAGCCGCTTCAGGGAGGCATTGAGGAGCGGCTCCTCGACGAGCGACTTGTCCGCGGGCAGCGTGGCGTAGCCGGAGAGCTGGGACACCATGGCGCCCGCGCCCAGCAGGGCGTAGTCGCCGGTGAAGAGGAGCCCCAGCGCGGGCTGCGGCGCACCGGGCCGGGTGAAGGTGACGAGCGTGCCGCCGGAGACCTTCTGCTCGGCGGTCTGCGAGGCGCCGAGCCGGTCTCGGGCAAGCTTGGAGAAGGTGTCCCGGAGGGTCTTCTCGTCCTTGACGCCGAGCACGGAGAAGGCCTGGTCGCCACCGAGCAGGGCCGCGCCCGCGCCCCGGCCGGGGTCGATGCCAGCGGCCTCCATGGCCTGGCGGCTGCGCAGGTCCACGCCCACCTGACGCATGATGGCGGAGACGTAGGCCTCGGCGGACTGGGCGTTCTGGAGCTGGGCGACGAAGTTGGCCAGCTTGAGATTCTGGAAGCGGGCGAGCCGCTCGCCGAAGGTGCCGAGATCGGGGATGACGAGGGCGGCCTGGGCGCCGCGGGGCAGGAAGCGGGCGGGGTTGTTCGTCTTCACGCCCTGAGCGCCCTGCTTGTCGCCGCAACGGGAGCAGCCGGCGAACACGAGCAGCACGAGCAGGAGCCAGGGCGAGGCGCGGCGGAGCATAGGGACGGGAGTGCAGACGGCCCCGGGCCCGGAGTCAAATTCTTCGTGCGGAAGCTTCGGCCCGGCCGTCCGGGGGGTGACCTTGCCCTACCTGGAAGCCTGCTGGGAGAGTGGGTGATCAAGCCGCCGCCCGTCGAGTCCAGGGGAGCGGCGATCCCCCCCAGAGAGGCGAGCACCACCATGTTCGATTCCGTTATGCGCAGGGCCGGCCTGCTGGCAGCGATGTTGCTGCTGGCCATGAGCACGGCGGCCGAGGCCACCACCGTCCGGGTCATCTACGACGTCGGCTACGGCAACCGCATCACCATCCGGGGCAGCAAGGCGCCCCTGTCGTGGACCACCGGCACCAACGCCACGTGGACCACGGGCAACGTCTGGACGCTCTCGTGGGCCAACACCGTGGGCGACGTGGACATCAAGCCCCTCATCAACGACGCGACGTGGTCCACCGGCGCCAACTACCGCATCAAGGCCGGCGCCACGGTGGACATCTACCCGTTCTTCGGTCCGGCCTCGGGCCAGCTGCGGACCGTCTCCAACTTCTACTCGCCGCAGTTCGGCAACTCGCGGGCGCTCACCATCTACCTGCCGCCGAGCTACTCGGAGAACCCGCTCAAGCGCTACCCGGTGCTGTACGCGCATGACGGGCAGAACCTCTTCGATGCCGCCCGGGCCACCTACGGCGTCGAGTGGCGCATGGACGAGACGGCCAACTCGCTCATCGGCAACGGCACGATGGACGAGGTCATCATCGTGGGCATGGACCACGGCGGCAACAACCGCATCTACGAGTACACGCCCTGCTGCGATGCCCAGTACGGCGGTGGAGGCGCGGACAAGCACGAGCGGTTCATCATCGACACGGTGAAGCCGTTCATCGACCAGAACTACCGGACGCTATCGGCGAAGGCGAACACGGCGCTGATCGGCTCGTCCCTGGGCGGGCTGGTGTCGTTCTACGTCGGGCGGCGCAACCCGGCCGTCTTCGGAAAGCTGGCGGCCATGTCGAGCTCGTTCTGGTGGAACAACCAGAAGCTGACGCAGGAGGTGGAGGCCTCGACCACGAAGGTGGCGGTGAAGTTCTACATCGACGCGGGGACGAGCAGCGACGGGCTCACCGAGACGACGCGGATGCGGGATGCGCTGGTGGCGGACGGGTACGTGCAGGGCAACGACCTGTACTACTACGTGGCCCAGGGCGCGGGGCACAACGAGTCCTCCTGGGCCGCCCGGCTCAACATCCCGCTGACGTACCTCTTCCCCTGGCAGAGCACCGTCTACTGAGCCGGCCGCACCCGCCTGCGGGACTTGCGCTGGAGCACGCCCGCGGCGGCGAGCAGCACCACCGCCGCGGCGCTCGTGAGGGCGCCCGCCAGGAGCCCCGGCGTCCGGTACTCGAAGCGCACCACATGCCGGCCCGCGGACAGGGGCACCGCGCGCACGGCGTGGTTGGCCGGGTACATCGGCAGGCGCCGGCCCTCCTCTCGGGCCTCCACGCCCGCGAAGTACGACTCGTTGAGCACCAGCAGACCCGGTGAGGCGAGCGTCGCCTCGACCTCGACGGCATCCCCCACACGGCGGATGCGCTCCACCGGCTGGGCCGGGCCCGTGGGCTCGCGCCGCAGGCCCTCCACCCCCTCCGCCTCGGCCTCCAGCACCACCTCCCCACCGGGGCGGAAGCTCGAGGAGCCCAGGTAGTCCACCACCTGGGCACGCGGCAGCACCTTCACGCCCCCGGTGACATAGGCACGCGGCAGGTAGCGCCGGAATGGCACCGCCACGGCATCGGCGCGCTCGTCATGGCCCACCGCCTGCTGGCGCTGCTCCGGCCTCAGCTCCGACGGCGAGGCGATGAAGAGGCGCGTGCCGAACACGCCCGCGAGCTTCCCCACCCAGAGCGCCTGGTTGCCGAGCACCAGCTCGTTGTACCGGGCGGAGAAGCCCTGCAGGTACACGTTGGACGTGGGCAGCCCGTGCAGCGCGCCCCGCAGCGGGACGAGCGCCGCGTTCTGCACCGCGTCCAACTCCGCCCCCGGCTCGAGGGGACGCGCCGGCTTCCACAGGAAGAAATAGGTGAAGCCCTCGCCCGAGACGCCGTGGCGCCGGAGCACCTCCGCGAGCGGAGGCGGTTCGTAGAAGTCCACCGGAGCGGTGAGCACCAGGCGGCCGTTGGCGAGTCCCAGGTCCAACGCCACCGCGGCCAGTGCCACGTACGCCAACACCGGAGCGAGCGCCCGGTGCCAGGCCGCCAGGGCCAGCACCCCGGCGAGCAACAGGGCCCACAAGGCCGGCTCCCATGCCCCCAGGGCCGCCACGGCCCCCACCGCCAGCGCACACAGCGCCCCGGGGAGGAAGCGCAGACGATCTCGCCGGAGCACCTGTTGGGCTCCCCGCGCCGCGAGCAGCGGGAGCACCAGCATGGCGGGACCGATGGCCTTGACCGGGAACTGGAACGACTTCCAGAACGGGACGACGGCCGAGAAGAGCGACCACAGCGGGGTGGCCGAGCCCGTGGCGAGCACCAGCGACACCAGGGAGATGCCCAGGAGCTGCGGGCGCAGTCTCCCTCGCGCCAGGGCCCCCGCCAGCACGAGCGCCACCACGCCGGCGCCCAGGTACGTCGTCTCGAACATGACGTCGCGGCCCGCGAGCGCGCCGGGGTCCACCAGGCCGGAGAGCTGGTGCAGGTCCAACCGCCAATAGTCCGGGCTGACGATTCCCGCCCCGCTCGAGCGCGGGGACTCGCGGAAGAGCAGCAGCGACGGCACGAGCTGCACCGCCGCCAGCGCCACCGCGAACACCGTCCCGAGCGCGAGCGACAGGGCCGGGCGCAGCAACGCCCGGGGCCGGGTGCGCCGCACCACCAGCGCGGCGGCGCCAAGCAGGCCCATGATGGCGAGGTGTGGATCCCCGGCGAGCAACATCCACGCGAGCGACAGCGCGAGCACCCACGGGCGCCCCCCGCTCCGGCACCGCAGCGCCCCCCACCACAGCCAGGGCAGCGCCGCGGCCGCCAGGGACATCGAGGTGAACTCGGTGACGCCCAGGAAGTAGGGGCCGAGCGTGTAGACGGTGGCCGCCAGCGCCGCGAACACCGGCCGCAGGCCGAGCGCACGGCCCAGCCGCCAGGTCCCCAGCAGGGCCATGGGCACCGGCACCAGCAGCTGGAGCACGAAGGCGGTGTGGAACGGCAGCACGGTGAAGAACAGCGTGCTCGGATGGAACGTGCTCAGCACGGGCACGGCGACCAGCGGCATGCCCATGCCATCCCACGGCCACCACTCCGGCAACGAGCCCGCGCGCAGCGACTCACTCAGCACGCGCTTGAGCGGCACGAACAGCCGGCCCATGTCGCGCCGGAAGGGCAGCTCGCCCAGGAAGATCAGTCCGCGGAAGACGAAGAGCGCGAGGGCCACCGGCACGAGCAGCGGCCCGAGCGCCCGCAGCCGGCTCCCGCTCATAGCGGCTTGCGCCCCTCGACGAGGAACTCCGCCGTCATCGGGGAGTCCCCATGGAGCGACAGCAGCGCGCGCACGAGCGCGAAGACGGGCACCGCCTCCAGGCTGCGCAGGCGGGGGAACAGCGTCCAGCGCCCGGTCAGCTTCTTGGTGGTCAGCCCGAGCAGGGACGGCAGCAGGAACATCTCGAAGGTGACGGTGGACGCGGTCGAGCCGATCGGCTCCACGCGAGGCACCTCGAAGCCCGCCTCACGGAACCAGTGCGCCCAGCCCTCGGCATCCTCGAGGTGCTCGTGCCGGAACTGCTGGTCGATGGCCTCGCACACCGTGCGCGAGAGCGACTCCAGCCCCAGACGCTCGAGGGCACGCGGCGTGGCCATGTGCGAGGCCCAGTCCCGGTTGGGCAGGAAGGCGTAGACGACCCCGCCCGGCTTCAGGGACTTGTAGATGGTGCGCAGCGCAGCGCCCAGGTCGGGCACGTGCTCGAGCGAGCAGTTGGCGATGCAACTGCCGAAGAAGGCCTCCGGCAGCCGGGCCCGGGTGATGTCGGCCAGCATCACGTGCGAGTAGGCCCGCGAGGCCTGGGCACGCCGGCCCTCGTTGCCATCGATGTCGATGCCCCACACCTCGGCATCCTGGAAGGCGAGCCGGGCGAACAGGCCGTCCCCGCACCCCACGTCGAGGATGGGGCCCTCGCACTGGAGACCGCGCATCGAGTGCAGGCGCACGCACTCCTTGATGGCCAGCGCGGTGGGGGCGTAGGGGTAGTAGCTCTGGAAGTCGCGGAGCGTGATTTCGTCGCTCATGAGTCGTGTGGCCGGCGCGCCGTGGCGGCGAGCACCCAGCCGAAGGAGATGGTGGAGACCCGGATGTCGGTGGTCCCCGCCTCGCGCAGGGTGGACACCAGGGAGGGTTTGTCGAAGGGGGTGGGATGGAGGCCGCGGCGCGAGAAGCCCTGCACCCGGGCGATGGCCTCGAGCACCGTCTTCTCGATCAACGGCAGGAGGGAGAAGGAGCCGTAGTTGGGCGTGGTGAGGAAGAGTTGCCCCCCGGGGCGCAGCACGCGCACCAGGTCGGCGAGCCACGGCCCCGGCCGGGACAGGTGCTCGATGACGTCCATCGACAGCACCAGATCGAAGCGGCCATCCGCGTAGGGCAGCGGCGCGTCCGGCTGCAACACGTCCGCCCCGGCCAGCCGCTCCCCGTGAAGCGAGCGGGCGAACGAGACGGCGCGTGGATCGATATCGCAGATGGTGTAGCGGCGGCCCTCCTGAGGCAGCGAGGAGAACTCGAAGAAGGGGCCGGAGCCGACGTTCAGTACCTCGGCCGCGCCGGACTCACGCACCACCCGCGCCGCCGTGTGCACGATGGGGCCATGGTACAGGCGCCACGGGAGCCGGAGCTTGAGCCGGTGATTGGAGAAGTAGTCGACGGCTTCGGGCATGGAGACGAGGAACTCCGAACGGACGATGCTTCCCGTAGCGGCAACACCGAGTCAAGCACTGCGAATCCAGGGTCCGCCCACGCCTCACCGGGCAGCCAGGAAGGGCGCCTCATCGCCTCCCTGCCCCCCTAGCGCACCCGCGTCCCGTGCGGCAGCGGGCCCGACGTCTCCTCGGTGAACTCGAGGAAGCGCTCCATGTCGCGCACCGTCTCGTCCGTGGCGTGCGCCTCCGCGCTGAGCGCCTCGAGCTGCCGGTTGACGCTCTCGGGGTCCCGGATGGCGATGGACTGCTCGTGCGTCAGCCGCATCAGGTCCTCGATGCTCGCCAGCTGGTGGCTCACCACCTCGCGGCTCTCCCCCGCCTGCTCGAAGCGCGCCAGCCGCTTCTTGAGGATCTCCAGCCGCTTCTCCTTCACGTCCTTCAGCCGCGGGTTGGCCTCCTGCGCCAGCTCCGACTCCAGCGAGCGCACGTCCTTCTCCAGCGACTGCCGCTCCGAGGAGTTGAGGTACGTGCGGTACTGGTTCAGCGTGGAGATCAACCGCAGGAAGGACGTGAGCAGCGCGTCCAACCGCTGCTCGCTGCTGGCCGCCAGCACCCGGCCTCCGGGCAGCTTCGCGTAGTTGGCGAGGATCTTCTCCTTCAGCCCCACCAGCACCTGGTAGTGCTCGCGCTGCGAGGCGGCCAGCTCCGACAGCAGCGTGTCCACCTGCTGCCGCGCGGCCTCGTCGTCCTGCGCCCCCGGGGTACCCGCGCGCACCGCCCGCTGGAAGCGCTTCGTGAAGGGCACCACGCCCAGGTAGAGCGTCTCCACCCCGAGCGCCACCAGGGCCGGCGTCACATCTCCGGTCATCGCCGCCGAGGCGCCCGCGGTCAACAGCCCCACCAGGTTGGCGGGCAACAGGAAGGCAGCCTTGAGGAAGTTGGGAGTGCGGGCCACGGAAGTCCTCGCCAGGGAGGCGCCTCGCGGACAGAGGGCTCAGGGCCCTCGCGCCTCCGACACGTATTTCAGCGCGCCGAGGTCGCGAGTGTCCTCGGCCGGCGGGGTCGCCGCCGTGCGCCTGATCTTCTGGTAGAGCGCCGAGGCGCTCTGGAAGAGCTCGTCATAGGTGACGGGCGCCTCGCCGGAAAGCCCGAAGAAGGCCCGATTGTCCGCCAACGTCGCCGGAGGGGCGCTGCGGATGGCCTCGGTGGGGTCTCCCAGGTAGGGCGCCACCTCGCCCAGCATCCGCGCCCCGGGCCCCGGATCCTTCTGCACGCTGGCCCCCGCGTCCAGCAGCCCGCGGATGACGCGGCGGACCGCGTCCGGGTAGCGCGCGGCGTAGTCCCCCCGGGCCACCAGCACCGTGGCCACCAGGTGCGGGGCGTCCGCCGTGGTGGCCAGCACCGCGCCGCCCCGGTCCCGCGCCGCCAGCTCCACGTCGCCCCACAGCCCCGCCACCGCGTCCGCCCGGCCCTCGCGCAGCGCCCGGCCCGCGTCCAGCGTGGAGGGCAGGTCCACCCACGTCACGTCCGTCAGACGCAGGCCCGCGCGCGACAGCACCCAGAGCGCGAAGTAGTACGAGGAGCCCGAGGCATACACCCCCAGCCGCTTGCCGCGCAGCGAGGCCAGGTCCGGCACGCCCACCGCCGCCAGCGCCTCCTGCCCGCGGCTGCGTCCCAGCAGCATCACCGTGCGCGGCGCCGCGTCCCGGAGCGACGGCAACCAGGCCGCCAGCCGGTCCACCGAGATGGCCGCCATGTCCACCCCGCCGTGCTCCGCGCCCACCGCCAGCGCCTGCCGCAGCTCCTCGTCGGTGGCGAAGACGACGGCCCGCGCGTCCATGGCGTAGGCCGTCTTCAGCAGGCCCTGCGCCGCGCCCGCCGGCACCTCGGGGTTGTCCAGCGTGGAAGCCCCTCCGGTGGCCAGCAGCAGCGCCGCCGCCGAGCCGCGCGCGGTGAAGCCGATGAGCGTGGGCCTCAGGGGCACCGAGGCCAGGTCCGCCACCGGTGCCGCCACCCCCGCGGGGAAGTCTCCCGGCGACAGGCGCACCGCCTGCTTCGCCGCCGGGAAGAAGCGCGCCTGGAGGCGATCCAGGTACCCGAGCCTCGAGGCCACCAGGTACCCCACCCCCAGCACGCACAACACCAGGAACGGATAGAGGCCGGGTCCGCGTCGCAACGCCATCAGCTCGGCCTCCTCCGTCCCACGGGACTACTTGATCTCCACCTTCTTGCCGATCGTCTTCTCGGTGCCGCCGCCCACGTCCGACACCGGTGCGGGGCTCTCCATGCCCATCTCCATCTTCATCTGCTTCACGAGGTCCATCGCCTGGATGCGCTCGGCGTCCTCCTCGATCTGCACGGCCTGGTGGTCCACCGACTCGAGCGCCATCTGCATACGCGCCTCGTTGACGGCGGCCTTCTCGTTGACCTTGCGCACCATCTCGTCGTGCGTGGCGTCGATGCCGGCCACCTGGAAGGACTCCATGGCGTCGGCCACCTTGGACTGCCACTGCGCACGCCGCGCGTCGCGGATGGCGTTCATCGCCTCCTGCGTCTTGCGGTCCTTCTCGCGCATGAAGGCCTTCTTCAGGTTCAGCGACTTCTCGTACGCCACCTTGGCCGTCTCGAGCTGCTGCTCGTTGCGCTCCAGCGCCGCCTTCTCCGTCTGCAGCTTGGTGGCGTACTGGGCCGCCAGGTCGTCACGCCCCGCCTGGATGGCCGCCTTCACCTTGGCCGTCAGGTCGCGGATGTCCTGCTTGTACTTGACGTTCTCCTTCTCCAGGAGCGTCAGGTTCGCCCGCACCATGGCGATGGACTCGTTCATCTTCGGGACCTGATCGTTCAGGTCACGGATGTTCTGCTCGAGAATGAGCTCCGGGTCCTCGATGGAGGAGACGAAGAAGCCGAAGAAGCTACGCATTGCCCTTGTGAACCGGTTCCACATGGCGGGGGTCTACCTCCTGCGAATTCGAGTCTTGTGGGGACCTTACACCATCCCACCGTATTCCACGTATGACGAATGCCTCGGGCCTACGCTCGGGGAACGGTGCCCATTGCTGGACGGTTTCCCCGAGTCCCCGCCCCTTCGCTCGGAGTGCGAGCGGGCCCTACCCGTGACGGCTGGTGGCCTCAGCGGACCCGGGCGGCGATGCGGGCGGAATGCTGGCGGGCGTTCGAGGCCACGGAGGCCGCGTCCAGGGTCAGCAGGGCCCGGTCCTTGAGGACGGGTTTGCCGTCGATGAGGACGTGCACCACGTCGCTGGAGCGGGCGGCGTAGACGAGCGGGGAGAGCACGTCCCGGGGGTCCGCCGGGGTGGAGTGCAGGCCGGCGAGGTCCACCACGGTGACGTCCGCGCGCTTGCCCTCCTCGAGCGAGCCCAGCTCGGCCTCCATGCCAATGGCGCGGGCCCCGCCGAGCGTGGCCATCTCCAGCACGCGCTCGGGCGGCATGCCCCGAGGCCCCACCCGCGGCTTGTGCATCAGCGCCGCCAGCCGCATCTCCATGAACATGTCCAGGTTGTTGTTGCAGGGCGCGCCGTCCGCGCCGAGGCACAGGGACACGCCCGCGTCCAACAGCTCGGGCACCGGGGCGATGCCCGAGGCCAGCTTGAGGTTGGAGCTGGGGCAGTGGCACACCACCGTGCGCGTGTCGCGCAGCAGCCGCTGCTCCTCCTCGGTCACCCACACGCAGTGGGCCAGCGTCACATGCGGGCCGGTGAGGCCCAGCTCGTGGAACCAGGCCACGTTGTCCTGGCCGGACAGCTCGCGCACCACCTCGATTTCCGAGCGGTTCTCGCTGGCATGGGTGTGGATGCGCACGCCCTTCTCCCGGGCCAGGCGCCCCACCTCGCGCATCAGCTTCTCCGTGCAGGAGAGGACGAAGCGCGGCGCGAAGGCATAGCGCAGCCGGCCCCCGTGCGAGCCATGCCAGCGCTCCAGCAGCGCGAGGCTCTCGGCCAGCGAGGCCTCGGTGGACTCGTGCAGCCCCATGGGCACGCCGGGCGCGTCCATCATCGCCTTGCCGCCGGTGAGCCGGAAGCCGCAGTCGCGGGCGGACTCGAAGACGGCGTCGTAGTGGCGCACCGAGCCCATGTCGAGCGCCGCCGTGGCCCCCGAGCGGATGAGCTCCGCGAAGGTCAGGTCCGCCGAGACGCGCATGGAGTCCGCGTCGTGCGCGGCCTCGAAGGGCCAGATGCGCTCGCGCAGCCAGTCCAGCAGCTCCAGGCCGTCGGCCCGGTTGCGGAACAGCGTCTGACAGGCGTGCAGGTGGCCATGGATGAAGCCGGGCAGCACCACCTTGCCGGTGACGTCCAGCACGCGCAGGCCACCGCCCCGCGTCCGGATGTTGCGTCCCACCCGGGCGATGCGCCCGTCCTGGATGAGGACATCTGCCTCCGCGAGCACCTCGCGCTCGCGGTTCATGGTCACGACGGTGCCGTTGGTGAGGAGCAGATCCACGCCCGGCACTCTAGAGGAAATCGCTGGTGAAGGCGTGGGGGAGCAACTCCCCGAGGGAGTAGCGCGCCTCATCGCCCTTGAGGTTGCGGCTGCGCACGGGCAGTTCCTGGGGGGCGAACTCCAGCATCACCTGCCGGCACATGCCACACGGCGGGCACGGGGTGGGCGTGTCCACCACGATGGCCACCGCCACCGGCTTGCTCCGGCCCTGCGCCACGCCGGCCGCGAGCGCGCTGCGCTCGGCACACACGGACAGTCCGTAGGAGGAATTCTCCACGTTGCAGCCCGTCACCACCGAGCCGTCCGCGTAGAGCACCGCCGCGCCCACCGGAAACCTCGAATACGGCGCATGGGCGCGCTCGCGCACCTTCCTGGCCGCCTCGAACAGCTGCTCCCAGGCAATGTCCTCGCTCATGCTCCACCTCCGCCCTTGTTGGCGTTGTCCTCGGCCAGTTCGAGGTCATCGAGGTAGCGGGCGATGAGCATCTCCGTCTCCACCGGCAGGTCCAGGAAGCGCACGTGCGCCGACGAGCCGCGCGAGCCGTGCGCCACGTGGAGCACCTCGCCGCGCACCTGGAGCTCCTCGGGGGAGCCGGGCAGCACGAAGCGCGCCTCCACCTTCTGGCCCACCGACAGGGCCGCGCCGAACCAGGCGAAGCCCCCGAGCGAGATGTTGCCCTCGCGGGAGTCGAAGGCCAACGACGTGTTCTCCCGCCTCACGCGGATGCGCATCGGCACCCGGGGGGACTCACGCCGTTCTTCCCCCTGCCGCTGGCTACCGTCCTTGGACTGCTCGCTCATGCCTTGCTCGCTCCCGCGCGGGCCACCGGGCGTGCATCATACCCACCCCCGCGCCCTCCGCACGGACTCAGGTGGGCGGATGTGGAATGGGCTACTCCAGCCGCTCGATGACCAGCGGCCGGGGGGCGGGAGCCTGGGGCCCGAACTGGTACGCCCTGGCCAGCCGCGCCTTCACGTCCTCCAGCGGCGCCGGGTCGTTGTAGTGCACCCGCACCACCGGCTCCCCCGCCTTCACGGGCTCGCCCTCCTTGCGCAGCAGGGTGAAGCCCACCGCGGGGTCGATGATGCTGTCCACCCGCTGGCGTCCAGCACCCAGCGCCACCGCCGCCAGACCCACCGCCTCCGTGTCGATGACGGTGACGAAGCCGTCCCGGGGCGCCTGCACCACGTCCACCGTGGCCCGAGCCTGCGGCAGCCGCGTGTAGTCGTCGATGGCGCGCGGATCTCCTCCCTGCGACTGGACGATCTCCTTCAGCTTGCGCACCGCGCTCCCATCCGCGATGACCTTCTCCAGCATCTGGCGCGCCTGGGCGATGGAGGACGCCTTGCCCCCCAGCACCAGCATCTCCGCGGTGAGCGCCATCGTCACCTCGGTGTAGTCCGCCGGAGCCCGGCCGTGCAGCATCTCCACGGCCTCGATGATCTCCAGCGCGTTGCCCACCGCGCGGCCCAGCGGCTGGTTCATGTCCGTGAGCAGCGCCGTCACCTTGCGGCCCATCTCCGCGCCGATGCCAATCATCGTCCGGGCCAGGGTGCGCGCGTCCTCCACCTTCTTCATGAAGGCGCCGCTGCCCACCTTCACGTCCAGCACCAGGGCATCAATCCCCTCCGCCAGCTTCTTGCTCATGATGGAGCTGGCGATGAGCGGGATGCAGTCCACCGTGGCCGTCACGTCCCGCAGCGCGTAGAGCTTCTTGTCCGCGGGGGCGATGGCCTCCGTCTGGCTGATGAGGCAGCAGCCCACCTCGCGCACCAGCCGGCGGTACTCGGGCACCGGCACGTCCATCTTGAAGCCGGGAATGGACAGCAGCTTGTCCACCGTCCCGCCGGTGTGCCCCAGGCCCCGGCCGGAAATCATCGGCACCGGTACCCCACACGCCGCCGCCAGGGGCGCCAGGCTCACCGACACCTTGTCCCCCACCCCACCCGTGGAGTGCTTGTCCACCTTCACGCCCGGTGTGTCCGACAGGTCCACCACCTCGCCGGACTGGAGCATGGCCCGCGCCCAGGCGCCCAGCTCCACCGCGTCCATCCCCTGGAAGAAGACCGCCATGCACAGGGCGGCCATCTGGTAGTCCGGCACCGTCCCCGCCGTGTATGCGTCGATGAACGCCCGGATGTCCTCGGGCGACAGCCGCTTTCCATCCCGCTTGGCCTTGATGAGCTCGTAGGGTCTCACGGGAACAGCCCATAGCAGGAAGCCGGGCGGACATGCACCGGGAGAAAGGCCCGCCGTCGCGCATCGTCCATCTGATAAAGGTGGACTGTCGTGATCTCCCTCCGCCACATCCACAAGCGCTTCGGCGCCGTGACCGCCCTGGACGACGTGTCGCTGGACATCGGCACCGGGGAAGTGCTCGCCCTGGTGGGCGAGAACGGCGCTGGCAAGTCCACCCTGATGAACGTCCTCTACGGGCTCTACCAGGCCGACGCTGGCGAGGTGCTCGTGGGCGGCCAGCCGGTGCGCCTGCGCAGCCCCCGGGACGCCATCGCCAAGGGCATCGGCATGGTGCACCAGCACTTCATGCTCGTCCCCACCCTCACGGTGGCGGAGAACGTGGTGCTCGGCCGCGAGCCCTCGCGCTGGGGCCGGTTGGACCTGGACCGGGCCTGCCAGGAGGTGGCCGCCACCTGCGAGCGCTTCGGCTTCAAGCTGGACGTACGCGCCCGGGTGGACACCCTCTCGGTGGGCTCGCAGCAGAAGGTCGAAATCGTGAAGGCGCTGCACCGGGGCGCCCAGCTGCTCATCCTGGACGAGCCCACCGCGGTGCTCACCCCGCAGGAGGCGGATGACCTCTTCCGGGTGGCGCGCGGGCTGGCGGCCGGCGGGCGCACCGTCGTCTTCATCAGCCACAAGCTGCGCGAGGTGCTCAGCGTGGCGGACCGGGTGGCGGTGATGCGGCGCGGCCGGCTGGTGGCCGAGGTGCGCGCCGCCAACACCAATCCCCAGGAGCTGGCTGCGCTGATGGTGGGCGAGGCGCGCATGCCGCACGCCGAGGCCCAGGCCTACCACCCGCCCGGGGGCGAGAAGCTGCTGGAGGCCAAGGAGCTCCGGGCCCGGGGAGCGGACGGGCGGCCCGCGCTGCAGGGCGTCTCCCTGGAGGTGCACGCGGGGGAGATCGTCGGCATCGCCGGGGTGGACGGCAACGGCCAGCGCGAGCTCGCCGAGGTGCTCACGGGGCTGCGGGCGCTGGACGGAGGCGGAGGCACCCTGCTGGGCGCGCCGCTCACGGGGCTGACGCCCGCCGAGGCCCGGCGCCGGGGCGTGGGGCACGTGCCCGAGGACCGGCTGTGGCGCGCGGTGGTGAAGGCCATGACGGTGGAGGAGAACGTGGCCCTGGGGCGGCAGGGGCAGGCGCCCTTCGCCCGGGGGCTCCAGGTGGACTTCGCGGGCCGGCGCGAGCGCACCCTGGCGCTGCTGAAGGCCTATGACGTGCGGCCGCCGGACCCCGAGGTGCCGCTGCAGGCGCTCTCCGGCGGCAACCAGCAGAAGGTGGTGGTGGCGCGCGAGCTGGACGCGGCGCCGAAGCTGCTGGTGGTGGTGCAGCCCACGCGCGGCCTGGACATCGGCGCGGTGGCGCAGGTGCAGTCGAAGCTGCGCGAGGCGCGCGACACGGGGGCGGGCGTGCTGCTCGTCTCGTTGGACCTGGAGGAAGTCCTGGCCCTGGCCGATCGCATCTACGTCTTCTTCGAGGGGCGCATCACCGGCTCCTTCACCCGGCCCGAGTTCGACGAGCGGGAGATCGGCCGGCGGATGCTCGGCACCCGCGGGGAGGTGGCCCATGGGTGAGCGGCTGCGCGCGGTGCTGCCCTCCGTCTTCTCGGTGCTCCTGGCCCTCGCCGTGTGCTGGGTGTTCATCGCCCTCACGCGCGACGCGGAGAAGGCCACCCTGGCCTACTTCCGGATGCTCCGCGGCGGCCTGGGTGACTGGCCCATGTACTTCGAGGGCGGGCGCATCACCGTGCTCACCCGGCCCCTCGGCGAGGCCGCCATCAAGGCCGCCCTGCTGCTGCTCACCGGGCTGTCGGTGGCGGTGGCCTTCAAGGTGGGCCTCTTCAACATCGGCGCCCAGGGGCAGATGCTCGTGGGCGCGCTCGCGGCGGCCGTGGTGGGGGCCCAACTGCAACTGCCCGCCGTGCTGCACGTCCCGGCGGCGGTGCTCGCCGCCTGCGTGGCCGGAGGCCTGTGGGCGCTCATCGCCGCGGTCCTCAAGCTCACCCGGGGCGTCCACGAGGTCATCTCCACCATCATGCTCAACTGGGTGGCGGTGAGCCTGGTGGACAATTGGCTGTCGGTGGGGCCGCTGAGGGCCGGTGCCGGCACCAACCTCTCCACCACGGGCACCGCGGAGATCGCCGCCAGCGCGCAGCTGCCCCGGCTGCTCGGGGAGCTGTCCCGCCTGCACCTCGGCTTCCCGATGGCGCTGGCCGTGGCGCTGGCCATCTGGGTGTGGCTCTCGCGGTTGCGTTCGGGCTTCGAGACGCGCGCGGTGGGCCTGGGCTCCGAGGCGGCCCGGGCCGCGGGCATTCCGGTGGCGCGGCGCACCGCCCAGGCCATGGGGCTGGCCGGAGCGCTCGCGGGCATGGCCGGCGCGGTGCTCGTGCTGGGCACCGAGTACCGGTACCCGGGCTCGCTGGGCGCCCCCTACGGCTTCGACGGCATCGCCATCTCGCTCATCGGCGGCAACCACCCGCTGGGCGTGGCGCTGTCCGCCCTCTTCTTCGGGGCGCTGCGCGCGGGTGGCACGCTCATGCAGCTGGAGGGCGTGCACAAGAGCTACCCCGAGCTCATCCAGGGCCTGGCCCTGCTCTTCGTGGCGGGACGGCTCGTCTGGGTCTCGCTGCTGCGCCCGCGGCGGGTGAAGCCCGTGGCACCCACCCAGCAGCAGCCGGCGCCGAGCCCGGAGGTGCCCCGTGCTTGAAATCCTGGAAGCCCTCCTGTCCTCCACGCTGGAGTACTTCCCCGCGCTCCTCTTCGCCGCGCTGGGGGCCACGCTCTGCGAGCGCTCCGGCGTGGTGAACGTGGGCGTCGAGGGGATGATGCGCGCGGGCGCCTTCTGCGCGGCCGTGGCGGCCATCTCCATGCCCACCCCCGTGGGCGTGCTCATGGGCATGCTCGCCGGCGCCGGCATGGCCGCCATCCACGGCTACCTGTGCATCCGCTGGCGCTCGGACCAGGTGGTGTCCGGCATGGCCATCAACCTCGTGGCGCTCGCCGGGGGCACCTACCTCCTCGAGTCCCTCTACGGCCCCAACGGCACGCCCCCCATCCACCAGCTCACCCGCTGGCACCTGCCCGGCCTGTCCGCGGTGCCCCTGCTGCGCGCCTTCTCCGGGCACTCGGCCCTCACGTGGATCGCCCTGGCGCTGCCCTTCGCCTTCCATTGGCTGTTCTACCGCACCCCCCTGGGCCTGCGGCTGCGCGCCGTGGGAGAGAAGCCCCATGCCGTGGCCACCCTCGGCCTGTCCGTGACGGGGCTGCGCTGGCTCGCCGTGCTGGGCAGCGGGATGCTCGCGGGGCTGGGCGGGGCCACCCTCTCCACCGCCGTGTTGGATCGCTTCGAGCAGCACACCCCGGCCGGCCTCGGCTTCATGGCCCTGGCCGCCATGGTGTTCGGCCGCTGGACGCCCCTGGGGGCCTTCCTCGCCGCCCTCTTCTTCTCCGCCGGCAGCGCCCTGCGCATCGGCCTGGCCTCCAGCGCCCCCGGCCTCCTGGAAGTGGTGCCCCAGGGCTTCCTCCTCGCCCTGCCCTACCTCCTGACGCTCGCGCTGCTCGCCTTCCAGGGCCAGCGCACCCACGCCCCCGCCGCCCTCGGCACCCCCTACGAGCAGGAGTCGCGCTGACGCGGGCGGGCCTCCCCGGTCCGCCCTGGCGAAGTGCCCCCTGCTCCCCTGCGTCCCCCGTCCTCCCGAGGGCCAGCGGTACGGCTTCGTCGCGGCATGGGTCTCCGCGCACCCGGGTCACAACGAACCGGGAATCACTTCTGACCCACGTATTCTTATGTATGCCCAGGGAGGCATGAGTAGGCCTTTATCCGTGAAACTAAGCAAAGCTCTGAAACTCAAGGAAGAAAGGATAGACTGTTTCGCACCGCACACTCATGAAGAGAGCGGGGCGCAAACGGCACGCGCATCGCATGGAATGGCTGGCACGCGAGCAGGCCGTACGGCAGTGAAGAAGTAGACGTGCGGCTCGTCAGGGGAAGGTGGAGGAGGGAGGTCGGCGTCCGGAACACGCGAGGGGGGGAACCGGCGTGAAATCAGACACACCACACGAAGCACGAGGTGACGCGATGAGCGCGGTGGCGATGGCTTGTTGGCCGAGGCAGATGACGGTGACGAGCGGCGAGGGCCGTGGCCACCTGACCGCCGTGGGCGCGCTGGACGGCACCGACGTGCAGAACCTCGACTTGTGCGCGCTGGCGCGGCACGCGCTGGCACTGCTCCACGCCACGGGCCGCGTGGAGAGCAGCGAGGTGGGGTTGGAGTTGCCGGACGAGCCGGTGTTCGCACGGGTGAGCCGGCGGCGGATGGAGCAGGTGATGCTGCACCTCATCAGCGACGCGGTGGTGGCGCACCGGAGCGCGGGGATGCCGGCGCGCACCGTGCGGCTGGCGGTGGAGCCCCAGGACGACTTCGGGGACTACGGCCCGCGCTTCCAGGTGCGCTACGCGGCGCGCGAGAGCACCGCGCAGACGGGCCTGACGGCGGCGCGCGAGCTGGTGGAGACGCTGGGCGCCCAGCTCGCGGTGAAGAGCCACGGGCTGACGGGCAGCACCGTCACCGTCTCCGTGGAGCTGGAGGACCAGGGCACCGCGAGCTGGTAGCGCTCGCGGGCCCGGTGGCCGCTCCGGTCAGAACTTGTAGGCCACGCCCAGCAACGCCTCCAACGTGAAGCGAGCGTCGCCGCGGCCCGCGACGCCCGCGTAGGAGCCGACGGACGGACCCATCCGCACGTTGAAGCTCACGGCGAGGCTGCGGTCGATGAAGTACTCCAGCCCGCCGCCCAGGAGGATGGGCACCACCACACCGCCGCCCGTGCCGAAGATGACGTAGAAGGGGATGTCCATGCCCGCGTTGAGCATGAGGGCGCTGCCCACGGGGATGCCCAGGGTGAGGGAGATGGGCAGCGACAGCCCCACGTCGGTGAAGCGCTCGTAGAAATAGAAGAAGGGCCCGGGAGCGAAGCTCAGCCCCAGGTTCACCCGCGACGTCTGCAGCAGCATCAGCCGCATCCACGCCTGCAGCTTCAGGCCCGGCACCACGCTGGTGATGAGGCCCTCGCGGCCATAGTTGAAGGTGAGCTTGCCGCCGATGTCGAACCGCGACGTGGCCCCGTGCAACAGCCCCAGCGACACGCCCGGCCAGCCCACCTGGCCCGACAGCGCCGTCCCCTGCCCCAGCGTCTGGCCCGACAGCATGGACCAGCCCTGGCCCCGGCCGTACGACGCCCCCGCCTCCTCCTGCGCCACGGCGGCGCTCGAGACGAGGAGAAGGCCCATCAACACCCCACTCGGAACACAGCGCTTCACGCTCCCACCTCCGGTTGCCCTCGCTCGCGCGCCAGCGCGATGAAGGCGTCGATGAGCTTCTGGAGCCGGGCCTCTCCCCGGGCGCGCGCGGCTTCCACCGGCTCGCCGGCGGCCAGCGTCTCCTTCAGCTCGAAGTAGTATTTGATTTTGGGCTCCGTGCCGGACGGCCGCGCCGTCACCCGCCCACCGCCCTCCAGCTCGTAGGCCAGGACGTTGGAGGGCGGCAGCCGCTCCCCCTTCTTGTAGTCCAGCACGGTGCGCACCGGCAGCTCGCCCACGCGCGAGGGCCCCGAGCGGCGGAAGCCCTCCATGATGCGGGCAATCACCTGAGCGCCCTCGGCGCCCGGGAAGGTGAAGTTGCGCTGCGCGCTCACGTAGAGGCCAAAGCGGCGCTGGATCTCCTCCAGGTAGCCGAGCACCGTCTTGCCGCGCGACTCGCACCATGCGGCCAGGTCCGCGAACACCAGCGCCGCGCCCACGCCGTCCTTGTCCCGCGTCACGCTGCCCACGCAGTAGCCGAGCGCCTCCTCGTAGCCGAAGACGAAGTGGGTGCCCTCCTCGCGCTCGCGCTGGACGGCGCGGTTGGCGATCCACTTGAAGCCGGTGAGTACCTCGTCATAGGCGACGCCCAGCTCGCGGGCGATGTCGCCCAGCTGCGTCGAGGACACGATGGTGGTGACGACGTGCGGCTTGCCGCGCCGCGTGGGCCCCTGCACCAGCACGTAGTGGCCCAGCAGCACGCCCACCTCGTTTCCGGTGAGCATGCGCAGCTTGCCGGAGCCCTCGCGCACCATCACCGCCAGCCGGTCCGCATCGGGGTCGTTGGCGAGCACCAGGTCCGCCTTCACGCGCTCGGCGGTGGCGAGCGACAGATCCATGGCCCCGGGCTCCTCGGGGTTGGGGAAGCGCACGGTGGGGAAGGCGCCGTCCGGCTGGTGCTGCTCGGCCACGGGGTGGACGTTGCGGAAGCCCGCGAGCTCCAGGGCCCGCTCCATCCACACGCCGCCCACGCCGTGCATGGCGGTGTAGACGATGGAGAGCGACTGCGAGCCGCGCCCGTGCACGCGCAGCTTGAGGATGGCGTCCAGGTACGCGTTGCCGAGCGAGTCCGGCACGTCGCGCCACAGGCCGCGGGCGTGGGCCTCGGTGGGGGTGAGCAGCTCCACCTGGTTGGCGGGCTCCACGCGGGAGATGAAGTCGGCGATGCCCTTGTCATGGGGCGGGATGATTTGAGCGCCGTTCTCCCAATACACCTTGTAGCCATTGTACTCGGGAGGGTTGTGGCTGGCCGTCACCATCACCCCCGCGGCGGCGTTGAGGTGCAGGGTGGCGAAGGCGGCGAGCGGCGTGGGGGCCAGCGAGGGGAAGACGTGCGCCGGAATGCCCTCGGCGGCGAGCACGCAGGCGGTGTCCTCGGCGAGCTCGGCGCTGAGCCGGCGGCCATCGCGGCACACCACCACGCCGCGGGTGGTGACGTCCGGGACGGTGGCCTTGAGGTAGCGCGCCAGCCCCGCGGTGGTGCGGCGCACCACGGCGCGGTTCATCCGGTTGGGCCCGGCGCCCAGCACGCCGCGCAGGCCCGCGGTGCCGAACTCCAGGTCGCCCGCGAACCGGTCCGCCAGGTCCGCCAGGTCTCCCCGCGCGAGCACGTCCCGCAGCTCCGCCACGGTGGCCGCGTCCGGGTCCGCCTGGAGCCACGCCTCCGCCTTCGCCTTCAATCCAGTCGCGTCCATGTACTTCCCCTCTCCTTAAGGCCGGTGCGGCGCTACGGCCGCGTCCGTCCTCCCCGTCTGTTCAGCGATGATCAGACCCGAGCGAGGGCTCAGGTGTAATCGGTGAGTTTGCGCCGGGTGGGCCCGCCCTTGGGGGCGTCCTTCTGGCCCTGGCAGTTCACGCAGAAGCCCACGTAGGGCATGGCCTCGAGCCGGCCGGGTGGAATGTCATCGCCGCACTCCTCGCACTCGCCGAAGGAGTCCGGGTCATCTCGCAGCTTGCCCAGCGCCTTCACCACCTGCTGGAGCACGCCATCCATGTTCCGGTTCCGCTTGGAGGCGATGGCCTGCATCATCTCGTTGAGCGGCTGCTCGTCCTCGTCGCCGCCCACCCGCGCCTCGTCCGTGCGGTTGGGCTCTATCTTCGCGGGCGCCTTTTCCGTCAGCTCCGCGTGGAGCGCCAGCAACTTCTGCCTGTACTTCTCGCGCTGTGCCTCGGTCACGGGCCTCTCCCCACCGGGTGGCTAGTACTTCGCGGTGGACCTCTGGCCGGTGACGATGGCCACCGACGCCGAGGCCCCCAGGCGGTTGGCTCCCGCCCGAATCATCTTCAGGGCGTCCTCGGCCGAGCGGATGCCGCCCGAGGCCTTCACGCCGACGTCCTCGCCCACCACCCGGCGCATGAGCGAGACGTCCTCCACGGTGGCGCCGCCGGTGCTGAAGCCGGTGGACGTCTTCACGAACGCCGCCCCCGCCGCCTTGGACAACACACAGCCGGCGATCTTCTCGTCCTGGGTGAGCAGGCTCGTCTCGAGGATGACCTTCACCGGCCAGGGCCGGATGGCCTCCACCACCTTCGCGATGTCCTCGAGCACCAGGGCGTAGTCGCGCGCCTTGAGGGCCCCGATGGGGATGACCATGTCGATCTCCCGGGCGCCGGCCTGGATGGCCTCGCGGGCCTCGAAGGCCTTGGCGCTGGTGAGGGCGGCGCCCAGCGGGAAGCCCACCACGGCGATGGGGACCGAGCGCGAGCCGGCCAGGATGCCCGCCACCGTGGCCACGTGGCTCGAGTTCACGCACACCGTGGCGAAGCCATGCTCCACCGCCTCGCGGGCCACCCGGGCGACGTCCTCGCGCGTGGCCTCGGGCTTGAGCAGGGTGTGGTCGATGTAGGGCGCCAGGTCCGCGTTGTCGCGGATGGACTCGGAGGGGATGCTCGCGGTCCGCACGGGGCTCGGGGCCCCAGCGCTGGCGGGGCTCTCGGGCGTCGCGCTGCCCGCCCGGGTACCGAGCATGCTCTTGCGGACGAGGTCGGCGATCTCCTCGACGACGCGCTGGATGTCTTGGGCCTCGGCCATATGGGGCGCGATGTAGCCCAGTCCGGCCCGCTCGGGAAGCACCGAGACGGCCCCCTGCACGGCACGCAACGGACCTCCGTCCCATGCGGTAGGAGAGTGTCCACGAAGTTTTTAGATATAGCTGGGGGGGATCTCTGGGATGTAAAGATGCCCCCCGCAACTCCCCGCCTCGCGCCAGACGAGTTCTCCGACTTGGCCTAATACCCCCAGTGGGGTGCACGCCATTTTGGAGCACCCAAAACTGCCCTCACGACCTGCGAAGCCTGCCCTGGCGTAGGAGCCAGCGCAGCGGGCGTGGTGTTGAGCCCACAGCAGCAGGCACCTAGAACCCAGGCCCCCCCCAAGCCCCACCCGTCATGGGAAGGCTGCCCGGACACGCGTGTGCCCAAAGGGGGGCTTGTACCGACTCTCCACTGGCTTGGCGCACGGCCCTCCTGCACCCGGCAGCGGCCCTCCTCTGCCTCTCTGCTCCAACCCATCCCCACTCAACAGCGCCCTCGTCCTTCTTTTGCGCTTCTCCAGCTTTCCGACGAGTTCGATGACCTCGGGGGCACCGCATTGCTGCCGGTAATCAAACCCCAGCAGGAAGAAGGTCGCCCCTCGATCCCGTCGAACTCGACAAGATGTGGGCAGCGTCAGCCGTCAATCCGTACAAAATGTCTGACACCTTCCTCAATCTCACTTCTTGCGTCGAGGCGCTCCGTTGCGCTTGCTGCGGCGCTGCGGCGTTTTCGAGGGAGGCTTGGGCCCTACGCCAAGCAAGCGATCCAACGCTGTGGCGATATCGGGGTTCACGCGCTCCAAGGCCGCCGGGTCGTCCGGCCTCTCCACACGTCGCGCGGCGGCATCCAACAGCGCGCGCTCCGCCGCAGTATCGGACGGCAGATGTCGTTCGAGCAGAGCGGCGATGTCACGCAGCAAGGCAGGATCGGTCACCTGCTCTGCTACCTTGGCAACAACGCCGCGCAGGAAAGAGATGGGATCGGGGCCGACCTGGCTATCGCGCGTCGCCTGCGCTGCGGCCCCCTGTGCGAGAACCTCGACGCACTGCGCGGAAAGCGCATAGGCTGCAGCGCGCCCCTGAGTACGACTGGCCTCCGCGACTGTATCGGCGAGTTTGTGCTGTGCAGAATCAAGACTCCACCATTCACCACCCAGCACAGACAGTGCGGCAGCCGTGTGCCAGACCGTACTAAACTGTCCTGATCGCAGGGCCGCTGCTGCGGCATCGTCGAACCATGTAGCAATACTGGGGATGTCCGTGAGTGGCGCCACCGCCACAGCACGCTGCCACGCCATGACAACAGTCGCATCATCCCCAATTTCCTGCGCCACTATCAGGAGGCTGATTTCAGCCCTAGATAGGTCTGAAGTATCACCTGTCTGCCCGGCCAGCACGATGGCGCGGCGGAGTGTGTCCATCGCGTCGGCGTGTCGGCCCATCTGGTTGAGCAGCCAACCGAGCAGACGTGATGCCTCCAACTGATCGCGAAGCTCGCCGACCTGTTCGGCCAGCGCGAGGGCGCGGCGAAGCGTGTCCTCTGCTTCGGGGTACCTTTCCATCTGGCCAAGCGACCAGCCAAGGTGACGCAATGACTCTGACTGCTCGCGAATCTTGCCGGCCTGCTCGGACAGGGCGATAGCACGACGGAGTGTCTCCTCCGCTTCGGCGTGCCGGTCCATCTGGTTGAGTAGCCAGCCGAGGTGACGTGATGCCACCACCTGCTCGCGAATCTCGTCGGCCTGTTCGGCCAGGGCGATAGCGCGGCGGAGTGTCTCCTCCGCTTCGGAGTGCCGTTCCATATGGCTCAGCAGCCAGCCGAGGTGACGTGATGACGCCGCTTGCTCTCGAATCTCGCCGGCCTGTTCGGCCAGGGCGATAGCGCAGCGGAGTGTGTCCTCCGCTTTGGCGTGCCGTTCCATCTTGCTCAGCAACCAGCCAAGGTGACCTGATGCCGCCGCCTGTTCGCGGATCTCGCCGGCCTGTTCGGCCAGCGCAATGGCTCGGCGGAGTGTGTCCTCCGCTTCGGCGTACCGTTCCATCTTGCTCAGCAACCAGCCGAGGTGACGTGATGCCGCCGCCTGCTCGCCAACATCGCCGGCCTGCTCGGCCAGGGCGATGGCGCGGCCGAACGTGTCCACCGCTTCGGCGTGCCGTCCTATCTGACCGAGCGACCAGCCAAAATATCGCAGACTGCGCATCTGCTCTCGCAGATCATCTGACGAGGCAGCCCGCTTCACTGCCTGATGAGTGAGGGCGACCGCCTCAGTCACCTGACCGGCCTCGAACAACTGCACCATGCGGTCCCGTAGTTGGTCCAGCCACCCGCCATTTAGAGCCGAGTTCGGTTGCCCAATGCTGGCCGGTGCCAGATCCGTTGCTACCAATCGCTCCAGCACCGCCGCATCCGCCGCACGGCCGAGCGCGCGCAGTCGCTCTGCCTCCACCCGTTTCTCCTCAGGCGAAAAGAAGCCAGCAAGGAGCTCAGTGATGCCCTCCAGCAGACTCGCCCCCTCTCCAGGGGTCAAGTGGCGCTTGCGGTAATAATGCGCCATCAGCCGGTCACCCACGCGGTACAGCATCTCAGCGGAACGCTGCGCCTTCACACCCACCACCTCACCGCGCGCGCGCAACTCGTTGAACGGTTCGGCGATGCGCGCCTGCGTCGTGCCAAGGCGCGCCGCGATCTCGCTCTGCGTCCTCGGCTCGCCCATGCGCAGTAGCGCGTCCAGCAGGGTACGGGCGCGGCGCGACAGACTCTCGATCCGGTGCTTGTAGTAGGGGGTCAGCTCGTCCACCAGCGCATCCAGAATCGCCGCAGCCTGCAGCGAGTCGTTGCTGTCCAACACCTGCGCCAGCACTGTCGCCATGCGTGGAGATCCACCGATAAACTGTGCGATAGCCTGAGCCTTCGCCCGCGTCTTCGGCGGCATCGGCTCCGCTTGGCGATGACCGCGCAGTCGCTCGAAGAAAGCAAGGCAGGACTCCTCCTGCCACGGATCCAGCTCGATCAGTCCGGTAGCGTGGAACAACCGCTGCTCATAGGCCGCGTCGGCGCGGCGCGTGGCGGTGGCCAGCAGCATGAGCCGCCCGCCCGGTCGCGCCAGCAGCGCACGTAGCCGTGACTGGTCCTGCGGCTTGCGGAAGACCTCGACCATGAGCTGGTCGAAATTCTCGATCATGGCGACAACAATGCCGCGGCCCTCCGGCAACCTTGCAGCGATCGATGCATCCAACGTGGCCACTGCCGGATCCCAGACCGCGTCGTTCTCGGCGAAGGCGCCACCAAGCAGGCTGTCAGCCGGGCGACCATCCAGCACGCGCTGAATTTCGTTCAGCAGCCGGTGCGGCGCGTCCACGTTGTGCTGCTCCTCCGGCAGCAGCGCGAGAGCGACGGGGAGTCCCTCTACCGCGCACACTTTCAACGCGGACTGCACCAAGCGCATTAGAAAGGACTTGCCGTAGCCGCGCGGGGCGACGACCTGCAAGTGTTGCACCGTCCCCCCTTCCGCGTTGCGAACGATAGTGGCAAGGATGCGCTCCAGCACCCGTTCCCGACCGGTGGCAATCGCCTGCAGCGTCTCCTCCGGCAGGTCGTAGGGATTGAATTTCTTGATGTAAGACATCACCGGCTCCGCGCACGCGGGGTGCTGTTGCGCCATGCCGCAACCATGGCGGAGGCAGGTCGGAAGTTCTTCACGTGGGGATCGAATGTCAGAAAGCCGTCCTCCCGCAGGATGGCGGCAATCTCCTCCGGCATCTCGCAACCGCGCTTCACCAGCTCCGCATGGAAAGCATCAAGCGGCAGACCGCCTTGTGCAGCGCTGTCCACCACGAGATCGATAGCAGCAGTGAGATGTCGGCGGAGCGCTAGCTCCTCTCGCCGCAGGCGGTTGTCAAACTGCCCGAAGAACTGGTGATGCAACTGCGGCTCCAAGTGCTCCCGCAGGCTGTGCCGGATGTCTTCGGGCGTAGTCGCGCCGCGATCAGCGACGGATTGGAAGCCAAGTTGGATGAAGCCGGGGTAGAGATCAGGAAGGCCATCCAGCAGGGTCTCGGTCGCAGCCTCTGTCCAGCCCGGCAGCGGCGGGGCGGCACCGGCCACGAGGGCCTGGACCATCCGCACCGCCTCGTCGCGCCTCAACGGAGGCAGCGGAACCGGCAGCATGTCATTGAAGGCCCCGGGATCGAGCCCGTGGCGAAGCGCAAGGCCACGCATGCCGATAGAGCCGGCGACCAGCATCGCCACGTGCTTGAGACCACGCCACTCGCGCAGAGTGACGAGGATCTGCTGGGCAGTGGCCAAGCCATGGCCCTGCTTCCGATCGGCACCAGCTCCCCTCGTCAGGGTGTTCTCGATCAGGAAGGGCAGCTCGTCCACGAACAGGGCGATAGGCCGCGTCTCAGCTTTGAGGGCTTCGAACAACATCGGGGAGAGGGTGGGCCAGTAGTCCAGCAGGTCGCGCTCGGAAGCAGCGGAACCGGTGGGAGCTGGGCCATGGCCGATCCAGCCTCGGACCAGACCCAGCACGGGCTGGGCGATGTTCTGCACCTGTTCGAAGCGCCTCAGCAGGCTGTTCTTCAGATCCGGCGCGGGCAGGTTGCGCAGCAACTCGCCGAACACATCCTGCAGGCCCTTTCCGGACTCGGCGTTGATCTGGGAAACGATGACCCCCTGGGCCTCCATGCGCGACTTGGCCTCGGCCATGATCGAGGACTTCCCGGTACGGCGCAGCCCGAACAGCGTATGGCTCTGCCCACGCAACAGCGAGCGGACCAGCGGGTCGACGATCTCCGGCCGGGGCCAGAAGTCCGAACCGGAGACGATGGTGCCGTAATAGGACTTGAGGGTGGAGGCGTTAAGCCCAGCACAAGTATCCATGAGAATAGATATCTGTTACTCCAGATAGCTGCCTCCGCGCAACAGGGATATCTGTTCGTACAGATATCTATCACCACAGATGCCGCAAAATTAGCTGTAAACGCTTTAATATCAGCTACTTACATCGATTCTGACCCACGCATTCGACTCATATGAAGACTTGGTTCAAAGGATGCGCAGTGTCCAACACCTTCTTACAGCACACGCCGCTGACGACTTACGACGTGGATGACGTGGAGCGGATAATTGGGCGAAAGTTCACCCTCCAAACTTACGACATTTTCGAGGCTTTAGGCAAAAGCTTCAAAAAAGTATCCACACTTTCGATACTATCTGATAAAGGCAGCGGCAAACTATGGGAGGTATGACATGTCTCACAGTGCCGTCCTTGTCTTCACCGCGCGCAGCCCGAAGAAGATCTTGGAGCAAGGGGGATCACAGGCCTGGGTGCTCGACCGCAATCGCGCGAGAGGATACGAGTACCTGATATGTGCCCAGAACACCCACACGACATGGGGAGATGCTACCGAGCCACACGGCTCTGCGTTCCTCGTGGGCCGCATCTCCGATTTGGTCCCTGCTCCGGATGATCAGGAGCGGTGGCTGATCCGGATCAGTGAATACGCGCGAGTCAACATCCCCAACGCGTGGCAGGGCTGGCGCAACCCGGTCCGCTACACGACTCTTGAGGATCTTGGCCTCGACCCTAGCAAGTTGAACTTTGAGCCCGCCCCAGAGGTTCCTGAAGAGCGCATCGAACAGTCGGTAACCCATCCCGCCAGACCCACTGGAGCCGTGCGGCCCCTCACCATCGCTGAAGCGAAGCAAGGCCTAGCGGCGCAGTTCGGCGTTGGGATTGACGACATCGAAATCATCATCCGTGGATGAGCGATGGAGACGATGCCGCAACAAAGAGATGGAACGAAGCACCATCTCGCAGGTCATCGCTACCGAGAGGTATGGCTCATTGAGCCGCGTGCCGCTGCTGTCTCGCTCGGCTCAGGGCCCATTATTGCCACGGGAGAGTCCTGCCGCGGCGACCTTCGCGCACGCAACAGCAGCGGCTGGACGTCTGACAGCTTCAGATACTGAAGGATGCGACACACCACCCATGGTTGCGTGAGCAAGGCCAGCACCCACCTCCTGCCGCCGCACCTCGCGCACTTGCAGTCGGTTGTAGTGCCGTTGCCGAGCGGCTCCACCGCCGCTTGCTGAGCGGACAGGCGCAGGTCTCTGACTATGTCCAAAAACTTCGTGAACACTCCACTAGAGTCCCTCCGCTCATGGCTTTCGCGCGGCTTCTCCTCGTCCTCTTCGCCCTGCTCGCCGCCCTTCCGGGCCGGGCCGCCCCGACCCCCGCCCCCCCGCTCAAGCCCCTCACGGTCTACTTCTTCGACGTGGGCCAGGGTGACGCGGCGCTCATCGTCTCGCCCACCGGCAAGACGGTCCTCATCGACGGCGGCCCGCCCGAGGCCGACGAGGCCCTGGTGCCCCGCCTGCGCCAGCTCGTCCAGGGGCCCATCGACCTGGTCATCCTCACGCATCCGCACCTGGACCACCTGGGGGGCCTCGCCAAGGTCATCCAGGCGGTGGGGGCCCGGCGATTCATGGATCCGGGCTTCGACCACCCGAGCGAGTCCTACCGCAAGCTGCTGGAGGTGGTGGGCCAGAAGGTGGGCCAGGTGATGACGCCCACGCCCAACCCGAGCTCGCCCGAGACGCTCCTCACGGTGGGCCTGGGCGAGGGCGTGACGCTCACCGTCCTCTGGCCGCGCAATCCGCGCGACGCGTTCCTCGACGACACGCGCTCGGACGTCAACGCCAACTCCATCGTGGCCAAGCTGACGTACGGCAAGACGGCGTTCCTCTTCACCGGAGACGCCGAGCCGGAGACCGAGGCCTTCCTGCTGCGCAGGCCCATTGACTTCACCTCCACGGTGCTGAAGGTGGCGCACCATGGGGGCAAGCACTCGTCCACCGCGCCCTTCCTCGCGGCGGTGAAGCCCCAGGCGGCCGTCATCTCCTGCGGCACGGGCAACGACTACGGGCACCCCACCCCCGAGGCCCTCCAGCGGCTCGGCGACGTGGGGGCGCGCGTCTTCCGCACAGACCTCCAGGGCGAGGTGCTCGCGGTGAGCAACGGCGCCACCGTCACCCTCACCCCGAAGAAGGGCCGGAGCACGCCCGCCGTCGTCACCGGCCAGACGAGCGGCCCCGTCGCCAAGGGGCCCATGCCCACGGGCGCCTCGGGCTCCGCCTCCGGTGCCATGGGGGGCAAGGTGGTGCCCGCCAGCGGGAAGCTCCCGGCCGCGTCCGCCAGCGCCTCGGGGACGCGCTACGTGAGCCTCAAGGGCAGCGAGGTGTTCCACAGCGAGGACTGCCGCGCGCTCGAGCGGGCGAAGACGCAGGAGCGTACGGTGTACAAGGACCGCGCCTCGGCGCTGCGCGAGCGCCGTCCCGCCAAGGACTGCGACCCATGAAGAAGAAGAAGCCGAAGCCGCAGCCGCCGCGCACCCGGACGATGGCCAGCCTGGACCGGTTCGAGGACGGGCTCGCCGTGCTCATCGTGGACGGCCGCGAGCAGACGCGCCGCCGCGAGGAGCTGCCGCCCGGGGCTCGCGAGGGCGACGTGCTGGACCTGGAGACGCTGACGGTGGACGCGGAGGCCACCGAGCGCCTGCGCACCGAGGTCCGCGAGGCCCGGGAGCGGGCCATGAAGGACAAGACGCCGCCGCCCGGAGACTTCGACCTCTAATTCCCCTCTCCCGGGGGGAGAGGGAGCGTGAGACCGCCTCAGACTTCCGCCGGAGGACGCGCGCGCGGCAGCAGCACCACGAGCAGCACCGCGCTCAACCCGGCAATCACCCCGGCGGTGACGAAGGCGGTGGTGCTGCCCAGGTACTTCCACAGCGCGCCGAAGAGCAGCCCCGCGGCGAGCGACGAGCCCCCGGTCAATCCGTTGTACAGCCCGAAGGCGCGCCCGCGGGCCTCGGCCGGCACCAGCGAGGTGAGCAGCGACTTCTCCGCGCCCTCCGCCAGCGCGTGGTACAGCCCGTACACACAAATGACGATCATCGTGAGCGTCACGCCCCGGGCCCACGCGAGCGCCAGGTAGCTTAGCGCGTACAGGGACCAGCCCGTCACCACGAGCCGGGAAGCCCCCAGCCGGTCCGCGAGCCGGCCCGCCGGGAACGAGACGGCCGACTTCACCGCCTGCAGCAGCAGCCACGCCAGGGGCAGGAACTCGGGCTGCGCGCCCTCCTCGATGAGCTTCAGCAGGAGGAAGGCGTCGGTGGAGTTGGCCACCCCGAAGAGGGTGATGGGCACCAGGTAGTACGCGAGGCGCCGGGGCACCGGGGCGAGCGCGCGGGTCACCCCCGTGGCGGGAGCGGACTCGGGGCGCGCGGGCTCGCGCACGAGCAGCAGCGCCACCACCGCGAGCAGGCCGGGCACCGCGGCGACGAAGAACACCTGCTCCACGCGCAGGCCCACGGCCACCAGCCCCATCGCCACGAGCGAGCCCACGGCGGCGCCCGCGTGGTCCATGCCCCGGTGGAAGCCGAAGGCCCGGCCGCGGGACTCCGCGGGAACGGAGTGGGCGATGAGCGCGTCGCGCGGGCTGGAGCGCAGGCCCTTGCCCACCCGGTCCAACGCGCGGATGGCGAGGGGATGCCACGCCAGGGTGACGAAGGCCATCAACGGGCGCATCAGGCTGGACAGGCCATAGCCCAGCAGCACCATCGGCTTGAGGCGGCGCGCCCGGTCCGCCCACACGCCGGACTGGTACTTGATGAGGGCGGAGACCAGGTCCGCCAGGCCCTCCATGGCGCCCAGCAACACGGGCGCCTGCCCCGGCAGCCTCGCGGCGAGGAAGGCCGGCAGCAGCGGGAAGATCATGTCGCTGCTGATGTCCGTCAGCAGGCTCACCACGCCGAGCACCACCACGGTGCGCGGCAGGCGGCCCGCCCCCTGCCGGGAAGCGGTGGCGTCCACGTCCAGCCTCCTCGCTCGCGCTACAGGGACTTGCCGAGGACGAGCGGAATCTCGACCTCGACGTCATCCCCCTCGAAGGCGGGGAACACCATGCGGAGGGCGCCCCGCTTGATGCACCTGCCCATGGGCGAGCTGGAGATGTCCTCGCGATCGAAGGACACCTTCTTCACCGTGCCGGAGCTGCCCACGGTGGCGGTGAGCAGCAGCTTGCCGTCGCGCAGCTTGGGATTCTTGCGCAGCGCCTGGTCGATGCAGGACTTGAAGGCGTTCTGCGACCGCTGCACCACGCGGTCGAGCACCTCGGGAGGCGGGCCGGACTGCGCGGCCGAGTCGGTGGCGGCCACCTCGGTGTCCTCGCGCACCTCGGGGCCCACGTCCTTCTTCTCGCCCTCCGCGTAGAGGGCGGCCACGGCCTGCTGCTCCTCGCCCGCGGGCGGCTGGGCGGCGGGCTGCTCCTGCGGCGGCGTCTCCGGCTTCGCGGCCTCCTCGGTGGGACGCGGCTTCGCCTCGGCCTTCGGCGCGGGCGCGGGCGCCGGCGGAGGCGGTTTGGTGCGGCCGAGCATCAAGTCCCGCAGCTCGCCGATGCCCTCGGGCGAGAAGACGGACACGGGCTCCTGCACCACCTGCCCCTTGGCGTCCACGCGCGTGACGCGCAGCGGCACCACCTGCAGCTCGGTGAGCGCGTACAGCACGCCCACCGGCAGCCCCAGCAGCAGCACCACGAAGAGGGCGATCTTCCAGGGCGGGTTGCGCCGGTGCATCCCCGCCTTCTTCACGAAGTACTGGGTGTTCTCCGCCGGGGCGCGCTGCTTCTCCGGCTCCTTGCCCAGCGCGGCGAGGGGATCCTCCTGCTGGGACGAGCCCGCGAGCATGTCCCCCATCCCGTCCGCGTCCTGCTGCTCGGATTGGGGAAGGTCCAGGTCGGAGAACAGCTCACCCAGGGGCGCGCCGTTGATGTCGTCGGAAGCGGGGTCGGAGCCCGTGGGGATGGCGGCGGCGTCCTGCTCCGGCTCCCACGGGGTGGCGGCCTGCCGGGCGGCCGGGCGGCGCTGCGGCTCGGTCTGCCAGGTCGTCTGCGAGGGCGCGGGCGGGTCCGGCTGCCAGGAGGTGGCCGACTGCTCCGCGGGGCCCGTCTCGGGCTCCGGCGTCATGAGGGGCGGCGGCGCGGTCCGCATGGGCGGCGGCGGGGGGGCCGGCGGCTCGGCGGGCGCGAAGAAACCGGCCAGCTCGGGGATGTCCTGCCCCCGCTTCCAGTCCGGCATGCCCTGCTGCCAGAAGTAGCTGCGCGCGGTGACGGCCCCCGAGGCGACGAGCTCACTCAAGGCGCCCTCGTCCAGCGGCCCCTCCTGCTTGCTCTTCACCATCACGAACCAGGGCGAGCGCGCGTCGCGCAGCGGCATGGTGCGCGTGGGCTCGTCCTCCCAGGACATGTTCGCGGCCGCGGCGGCGGGCGACGGTTGGGTGGCCGTCGCGGCCGTGTCCTCCTCGGCGAGCGAGCGGTCCTGCTCACGCAGGCGCTCCACGTCCGCCAGGGACACGACGCGCGTGCTCTCCTCGGCCTCCTCGGGGGGACCTTCCACCGAGATGACGTTCTGGCAGTTCTTACAGCGGACCTTGACGGTCTTGCCGCGGACCTTGTCGTCCGCGATGGAGTACCGCCGCTGACACTTGTTGCAGGAGAAGTTCAAGGGGGCTGTCCGGCGCGCGCACACAAGGGCGAGCACATGCGATGCTAGCGCCTATGCCGTGGAGTGCAAACCATCGGGTTGACTCCGCCTGCCGGCCCAACTAAGAGCCGCCTCCCCCTACCCTCTTGACACAGAAGGTGGCGCATGCCCGCGAAGGACCTCGGGAACAAGTACGTCTGCTTCAAATGCAGCACGAAGTTCTACGACATGAAGAAGCCGGACCCCCTGTGCCCGAAGTGTGGCGCGGATCAGCGGGAGAGTCCCGCCCTCAAGCCCGCCTCGGAGGGCCGGCGCGGCCGTCTGTCCTCCATTCCCAAGGTCATCGAGCCCATCGAGCCCGAGGAACCGGCGGCGGAGAGTGAGGAGGAAGAGCTGGCCGAGTTCGAGGACGAGGACGCCGAGGCGGCCCCGGCCGAGGAGGACGAGGAGATCTGAGCCCGGTACGAGGGGGGCTCCGCCACCCGGCGGTGCCCCCTTCGGCTTTCACGGGCTCAGCGCGCCTGCGCCGTCCGGCTCGTGGTGATGGACAGCTGGTGGAGGGCACGGCGCAGCGCCTCGTAGCGCACGGGGCCCAGGGCCTGCACGCCCACCGGCCGCCGCGGGCTCTGCCCCTTGTCCAGCGTCGGGGTGGCTGCTCCCGTTCTCGGGCTCGGTCGCTTCTTCGGCTGCATGGGTCGTCGTCCCCCGGATGGCATCGACCAGACATGTAGCAGGTTTCCACCAGGACGGAAACTTTTCGCCTGCCTCCCCTTCCCAGAGGAGGCGGAGCGGGGCAAGACGCCCCATGGCGGCCGTCCGGGCGAGCGCTTGGGCGTTCCAGGCGCACGGCTTCTCCGTCCCCGCCTGCCAGGCCGCAACACGAGGGATGACACTGGGGCGATTTGTGCGTTGGACCGTGCAGATCCTTGTTGGTAGAAGGACGCGGGCTCCGCGGTAGGGCCCTCCATGGAGGCAGCGATTTTGCGGGAGAAACTGAAGGCGCTGGTGGAGCTGCAGAAGGTGGACCTCGAGGTCGCCTCGCTCCAGAAGGCCGCGGACGTGCATCCCCGGCAGTTGGCGGAGCTGGAGCGTGAGCTGGGCGCCGCGCGCAGCGCCATCGAGGCGGAGCGCAACCGGGTGGCCGACATCGAGCGGCAGAAGTCGACGCTCGAGCAGAACATCACGGACGAGAAGGACAAGGTGAAGAAGTGGGAGGCGCGGCTCGCCGAGCAGCGCTCCACCCGCGAATACTCCGCCCTCGCCCGGGAGATCGACATCGCCAAGAAGGCGAACCAGACGATGTCCGACGAGCTGGTGGAGCTCACCAAGACGCTCGGCGCGGCGCGCGAGGCGGTGAAGGCGAAGGAGGTGGAGTTCGCCACCCGCCAGGAGCAGCTCTCCAGCCGGATGACGGAGCTGCGCGGCAAGCAGAGCCAGGCCGAGGGCCAGGTGAAGACGCTCGAGGGCAAGCGCTCCTCGGTGGCCGCGGGCGTGGACGCCACGCTGCTGCGCCGCTACGAGACCATCCGCAAGAAGAAGCTGCCGGCGATGGTGGGCGTGGTGGCGGGCACCTGCCAGGGCTGCAACATGAACGTGCCCCCGCAGCTCTACAACAACCTGCGCGTGTCGCTGGGCACGGACATCTGCCCGTCCTGCAACCGCATCATCTACGCCGTCGAGGCGCTCGAGACGCCGGCGGCGAAGTAGCCCCCGCGCGATGACGACCCCGCCGGACCTTGCCGAGCTCCTCCGCTACATCGGGCGCGAGGAGCCGCTCTCGGGAACGGTGCGCGCTTTTCCCGGGCTCAGCCGCGAGGACGTGGGCCGCCTCCTGGAAGCCGCGGCCAGCCAGCTCGCGGCCCAAGCACCCAAGCTGCCGGCCGAGCCGCCGCGCCCGGCGCGCACGCCCCCTCCCCTCCCGCCGGAGCCGCGCGCCCCGGCCGAGGTGCCCTCGCGCCTGAAGCTCTTCTCGGACGGGGCCGCCCGGGGCAACCCGGGTCCCGCGGGCGCTGGCGCGGTGCTCCTGGACCCCGAGGGACGGGTGGTGGCCCGGCTCGGCAGGTTCCTGGGCGTCCAGACGAACAACTACGCCGAGTACATGGGCCTGCTGCTCGGCCTGAAGCACGCCCGGAGTCTGGGCGCCGTGAAGGAACTGGAGGTGCTCGCCGACAGCGAGCTGCTCATCCGCCAGCTCCAGGGGCGCTACCAGGTGAAGAGCCCGACGCTCCGCCCCCTCTACGAGGAGGCCACCGCCCTGCTCGAGCACTTCCCCCGGGTGAAGCTCACCCACGTGCCGCGCGAGAAGAACAAGGCGGCCGACGAGATGAGCAACCGGGCCATCGACGAGCGGATGTGAAGCGCCCACCGCCCCGTCCGGAGTGACCTCGGGCCCCCCTCTGTTGTATGAGGCGTGTGCCGGAGTGGTCCGGGTGAACGCTGGTCACTGCAGGAATGGGTGACGGGAGGAAAGTCCGAGCTCCATAGGGCAGGGTGCTGGCTAACGGCCAGTCGAGGTGACTCGCAGGACAGTGCCACAGAAAACAAACCGCCGGTTCCGCGAGGGGCCGGTAAGGGTGAAACGGTGCGGTAAGAGCGCACCGCGCTCGGGGTGACTCGAGCGGCACGGAAAACCCCACCTGGAGCAAGAGCCAATAGGAGCGCGTCCTCGCAAGGGGACAAGGGTTGCCCGCCCCATGCGCTCGGGTTGCTCGCTGATGAGGCCCCTGGGCAACCAGGGCCCTAGATGAATGTTCACCGCCCATCCCGAAAGGGGTGGGGACAAGACTCGGCTTACAGGGCCACTCCGGTTTTTTTCCCTGTACCTACGGCTGTGCCACCGGCACCTGCGCGAGCAGGACGCGGCTGCGCCCGTCATTGCGCACGGCGTCCGGATTCTTGAGCTGCAGCCGCGCGTCCGTCCTGGCGTCCCAGAAGCCCACCCAGACGTTGAGGGCCCGGGCGGAGGAGCCAGGCGGAATCACGATGTTGAACTCGTCCTTCACCGTCTCGCCCGGCTTCCACTGGGTGGTGGGGTAGAGGCCTCCGGCCGGCTTGTGGTCGACGTTGAGGCGCTCCGCACGGCCCTCGGCGTCCTCCACGTGGACGAAGACGGTGTAGTCCTCCTCCAGGGGCTTGAGCACCTTGAAGAAGGCGGTGACGCGGGCGCCCTCGCCCGGAGCGAGGCGGCCTGGCTGCACGGTGGCGGCCACCAGCTCCACCCTGTCCTCGAAGTTGGCGCCGTTGCGCACCGAGAGCGGCGGCACCTGGCTCACCACGGCCTGGCGCCGCTCGTTGGGGCTCGCACCCCCGGGCGCCTCGACGATGCAGGCGCTGAGAAGGGAAGCGGAACCGAGGAGGACGAGGAGCGTGGGCCGTCGCATGGCCCCCTGTTTCTAGCGGCTTCCCGGCACGGCATCCACCAGCCCGTGGCCCCGGGGGGGCCGGGGACGTGTTCTCCGGGTGGCGGGGACCAAAGACGGGGTGGGACTCGCGGAGGCATCTTGAGGTATGCGGTGCGCGCCATGAAGACGCCCACCGCCCTCCCCTTCCTCCTCGCGCAGGCGCCGTCGCCGCAGCCCACTCCGCTGCCCCAGGAGCCCCCTCGGACGCAGCCCGGGGTGCCGGAGACGGGCACGCCCCCACCGCCCGAGAGCGGCCCCGTGGGCACGGTGGTGGGCGTGGGCGTCACGGTCCTGCTCGTGGCCTTGATGGTGGCCGCGGCGCGCAAGCTCTTCTTCAAGAAGCGCCCCGAGGAGCCCGGCCGCAAGCCGGTGACCCCGCCCACGAAGGAGAAGCCCGAGCTGCCCGCGGAGCGTCCGGAGCTGCGCGTGGAGCTGCCGCCCAGCGAGGCGGAGCTCGCGAGGCTGCGCGAGGCGGAGGAGATCCACGCCCGCGCCGAAGCGCTCGCCCGTCAGCGCGAGGAGGCCACACGCGCCGCGAAGGCCACCACGGACGCCGCCGAGCGCGCCCGCCTGGAGGCCGAGGTCCGGGCCCTCAAGGAGCGCGAGGAGGAGGAGAAGCGCGCCGAGTACCGGGCGAAGAAGGCCGCGGAGGACGAGGCGAGGGAGCGGCGCAAGCGCGAGCGCGAGGAGGCGGAGCGCCTCGTGGCCGAGCAGAAGGCCCGGGAGGCGGCGGCGGCCGAGGAGGCCCGGCGCGCGGAGGAGGCGGCGGCGCGGGCGAAGATTGAGGCCGAGGCCGGCCGGACGCTGGCGCAGGGCCTGGACAAGACGCGCAGCCAGGGCTTCATGGCGCGGCTCAACGGCCTGTTCGGCTCCAACCGCAAGGTGGACGAGTCGGTGCTGGCGGAGATGGAGGAGATCCTCTTCACGGCGGACATCGGCGTGCGCACCGCGTCCAGCCTGGTGGAGGTGGCGCGCGACAAGCTCAAGCGCAACGAGCTGAGCGACGCCAACCGCATCAAGGACCTCATCCGCGAGGAGGTGACGCGCATCGTCGACCTGCCGGTGCCGCGCACGCTGGAGGGCGGAGGCCCGCCGCACGTGGTGATGGTGGTGGGCGTCAACGGCGCGGGCAAGACGACGACGATTGGCAAGCTGGCGGCGAAGCTGACGGGCCAGGGCAAGAAGGTGATGCTGGCCGCGGGCGACACGTTCCGCGCGGCCGCCACCGAGCAGCTCGACGTGTGGGCGGACCGGGCCAAGGCGGAGCTGGTGAAGGGCGCCGAGGGCGCGGACCCCAGCTCGGTCATCTTCGAGGCCATCAAGAAGGCGAAGGACTCGGGCGCCGACGTGGTCATCGCAGACACGGCGGGCCGGCTCCACACCAAGGTCAACCTGATGGACGAGCTGAAGAAGGTGAAGCGCGTCATCGACAAGGCGCTTCCCGGGGCTCCCCACGAGGTGCTGCTGGTGCTGGACTCCACCAACGGGCAGAACGCCATCCAGCAGGCCAAGCAGTTCCACGAGGCGGTGGGCGTCACGGCCATCGCGCTCACGAAGCTGGACGGCACGGCCAAGGGCGGCGTCATCATCGGCATCGCCGACGAGTTGAAGCTGCCCGTGGTGTGGGTGGGCGTCGGCGAGAAGGTCGCCGACCTGCGCCGCTTCGAGCCCCGGGAGTTCGTCCAGGCGCTGTTCGACTAGCGCCTACTCCTCCTGCCCCTTCATCAGGCCCGGAAGCAGCTCCTCCATGAGCTTGAGCGTCTCCGGGTCCAACGCCTCGCCATTCATCCCGGCGCCCAGCATGGCGCCCATGTTGGGCTTGCCGAGGTCCTCGTCCCCGTGGGCCTCCTTCCACCAGCGCACGCGCAGCTGCTCGAGCGCCTGGGCCTTCGCGGGGCTCGCCTTGGCCAGCTCCCGGGTGAAGCAGTCGCCGCACGTCCACTTGAAGCGGTACGCGTCCACGTAGGCGCGCAGGGCCTTGAAGAAGGCCTCGTCGCCCACGAGCTTGCGCGAGGCGTGGTGCAGCAGGGGCGCCTTGCCGTACACCAGCGCGCCGTACTGCATGGAGTCCTCGAAATCGGAGGTGGGCCGGTCCGCCGGGCCGTCCTTGCCGCCCGAGAGCCGGAACAGGTGGTAGGAGCCCACCAGCATCTCCTCGCGCACCCGCTCGGCCACCGCGCGCCCGTACTTCCACTCCATGTAGAGCAGCGCCGTGTACTGGGCGAGCGTCTCGTCCACCACCGGCATGTGGATGGGGTCCGAGCCCACCAGCCCCGCGAAGTACTGGTGCGCCACCTCATGGGCCACGGTGAACTCGAGCGTGCGCTCCAGCGACTTGCCCAACTGGTCCAGCGGGGCCGTGTCCCCGCCCATGGCCTCGAGGAGCTGCTGCATCTGCCCCATGCCCGGCATGCCCTGGAGCGCGGTGCTCGGATCCGCCGCCCCGCGGTAGAGCGCCGTGCCCACCGTGACGAGGCCGGGGAACTCCATGCCGCCGGCGCCACCGGCCAGCGGGGCCTCCACCACGCGGAAGTACTTGAACGGCAGGGGCCCGAGGCGGCGCTCGAACTCGGTGAGCACGTCGCTGGTGTACTTCAGCACGCGCTTGCCCACCGCGGCCTCGCGGGCGGCGAAGTGGCTCTCCACCGTGACGCCATTCACCGTGGTGGTGGCGCTCTGGTAGCCGCGCGAGGCGAACACGGGGAAGTCCCGCACCGCACCCGCGGCGAAGGTGTAGCGGATGCGGCCGTCCTTCTGGGGCAACTCGCCCATGGGCGTGCCCGTGGCGAACACCTTCCAGCCCGAGGGGACGATGACGTTGGCGAGCACGTTCGAGGGCTCGTACAGCGCCAGGTCTCCCACGCCGGTGGGACCGGCCCAGGGGTTACCGCTCGTGTCGAGGGGCGGCACCAGGGGCACCACGCCCACCAGGCTCATGAAGTCGTCCATGGCGGCGAAGGCGCCATAGTCCCCTCCCCCACCCGAAGAGCCGAGCGAGCCCATCAGCGAGGTGGAGCCGGGCTGCGCACGCGGCACCCGCGCCTCCAGGTCGAGTTCCACCACCACCGAGCTGCCCGGAGCGGCGGGGCTGGCCAGCGGCAGGCGGTAGAGGCCATCCTCGGGGCGCTCCGGCTTCACGGGCTGCCCGTCCACCTTCACCTCGGACAGCTCCATCCTCGGGTCGAAGGCATTGGGGGTGGCGCGCAGGTGGACGGCGTCCAGCGGGCGGTTGCGCACGAACAGCTCCACCCGCAGGTGGCCCTTCACCTTGCGCGCCTTGGGATCCACCTCGAGCTGGACCTGGTAGCGGGGCAGGTCCTCCAGGGGCCCGAGCGCCTGCGCGGCGCGGGCCCGCTCCTCGGACTTGAGGTGCTGGAGGGAGAACTGCACCTCGGGCGGGACGAAGTTCCCGGCGGGAGCAACCCCGGGCACGAGCAGCAGTGCCAACAGTGGCCAGCGACGCAGGTAGGCGAGCATGGGGAGGATGTTACACCTCCCCGCCCTGCTTCAGCGCCTCACGGGCAGCCGGAGCTGACCTCGAGCGCGTCGTACGCCATCCAGCCGTTGCGCTTGGTGGTGGTCGCGGCGATGACGTAGCCGTAGATGAACTTCATGGTCCCCGACTGCACGCGGTAGCGGCCCGTGCTGTCCGCGACCCAGAGCGGGATGTCGATGGACGGCGCGCCGTTGTCCGTCGGCACGTCCAGGCGCTGGAACTTGGTCCCCGCCGGCCAGTGGTCCACCGCCGGGCCGCCCAGGCCGAAGCCCGGCACGTTGAAGGCCAGGTTCACCGAGCGCCGGCCATTGGCGCGCACCAGCGGCAGGTAGTCGCCCGCGCGCTCGTTGGTCGCCGTGCTGTCGTAGACCACCTTCTTGAACTCGAGGTTGGTGTCGTGCCAGTTGCGCACGGCGTAGCAGCCCAGCTTCGCCAGCCCCGAGCCCAGCGCCGACACGTGGCCCACCTTCTGCTCGAAGGACGTGCGGCCCAGGATGGCCGACATCGGCAGCCACCCGGCGCTCGAGTTCGACGTCGACACCGCGAAGGCATGCGACTCGCCCGCGAAGGTGCGCACCTGGCCGTAGTTGAACTGGGCGCTCGTCCGGGTGTTGGTGCCCAGAATGGTGCCGTTGCCATCACGGATGGGCACGCCCGACACGATGCCCCAGTTGTCGTCGGCCGGATCGTTCGTCTCCACCCGGTTGCCGCCCGACTCCCGCAGCTTGCAGTTGTACGGGCTCTCGATGCAGTACGTGCCGTTCACGCCCGAGTAGGCCGCCTGCGCACGCGTCCCGACCGCCTCGCCCGCCGACGCGCTCTCCTCGAGCGGCGCCTCGCCTCCGCACGCGGAGGACACCAAGGCCACGGTGCAAATCGTGAAAATGTGGTTTCGCATGACTTCATAGAAGTTCATGAGAATCTTGTTTGTCAAGAATTCGCGAACCCCTCCCGTCAGCAGGGCCCGCTTGGTGCGGAGGCTCTTCCCCGAAAGGCAACAAAGCCCGGCCATCGCCCCCGCCGGGGCTCCGCCCGGTGCGCTACGGTGGCCGCCCTCATCACTCCTGAGGTGACCATGTCGACCGACGACAAGAAGAGCACGACGAAGAAGGCCGCGAGCCCTGAAGCGAAGCCCACGGCTTCCAAGGCGAAGCCCGCGGCCGCCAAGAAGGTCTACAAGGCCGGCAAGCCGTCCAACTCCTTCCTGGTGGAGAATCCGCCGCCGAGGATGCGCGGCAAACGCAAATAGCTCAGGCGAGTGACCGTGAACCCGTCCGGTCGCACGCAGCTGCGGCCGTCCCTCACTTGCTGATCCCTTCACCCACCACAATCTACCGGTTTGGAAGGCGACCCGGAGGGCTCAAGAGAGCTTCGGGCTCGGACTCGCGATCTCCAAGGCGATCATCACCACATTCTTCTTCACGCTACCGCTCGCCACCTGAGGCGAGCGCCAGCCTCCCCAACGTCCCCCGCCTCAGAACTGGAACAACCCACCACCCCCGGCGGGGCGGTTGATGACACCGTCGCAGGTGCCACCGCAGACCTTGTTCGGGTCCAGGGGCTGCTGCTGCGTGGCCATCACCGTGCCGACGGCGGCGGCGGTGACCACGGCGCCCACGCCGGCCCAGAAGTACCAGCGGCTGGTGAGCGGGCGGGAGGAGACCTCGGCCACGGGCTGCTGGGTGAGCGGCGAGGGCTGAGAGACGGCCGACGGCGTGAGCACCGGCGCGCGCGGCTTGTCGGACTGCGCGATGGCCTCGGGACGCAGGTTGACGTCGACGGTGTACTCCTTGCCGGCGCGCACGGCGATGCGCTGCGACTCGGGACGGAAGCCCTCGCGCTGGACGACGATCTCGTAGGAGCCCGCCGGGAGCATGACGTTGTCGAGCGGGGCCGCGCCCTTGTCCTCGCCGTTGATGAGGACGCGGGCCCCCGCCACATCGGCCTTCACGGAGACAAAGCCCGCGGTGGGCTCGAGCAGCACGCCCAGCTCGGTGAGCTCGCCCTCCTTGGCGGTGATGCGCCGGGAGAAGTCGCGGTAGCCGGACTTGCGCACGGCGACGACGTGCTCGCCGGGGTCCACCTCGATGGGGCCCTTGGGCATCGCGCCCAGCTCCTGCTCATCGAGGAAGAAGCGCGCGCCCCGGACAGAGCCATTCATCTTCACCAGCAGCTCGGTCTTCTTGACGAGGGGCGCGAGGAGGAGGTCGTCCCCCCCGGCCTGCGCCGCCTCCTCCTCCGGCTCCACGGCCTTGGCGCCCTTGCCCTTCTTGGCGCCCTTGCCGCCCTTGGCCGTCTTGGTGGGCTTCTTGGGGGCCTTGGGCGTGCGGCGCTGGGTCGTCTTCCCCTTGCCCTTCTTCCCGGACGAGGAGGGCGCCAGGGGCGCGAGGAGATCGTCCATCCCCTGCGCAAAGGAGGACGACGGCGCGGCGAGACAGAGGACCAACGCGATCAGGGAGGCGCGGCGCAGGAGCATGGCGGGGACAAAGGTTAGAGAGTCGCGACAGAGGGGTCAAACAGGAGTCCACCCCGGAGGCGGGTTGGGGGAAGATCCGCCCCCATGTCCCGAAAGATTCCATGGATTGCAGCGGGTGGCCTCGCCGCCGCCCTCACGGCCTGTCCGGCCCGGACCCCCTCCCCGCCCCCGGCGGCCCCGCCCATCCGCGTTCCCCCCGGGTGCGAGAAGAACCAGGCAGGCGAGTACCACCACACGGAGAACGCCGCGTTCCGCTACCTCGGCGAGGATGACGGGGGCACGCTGACGCTGACGCTGGCGCGCACCCGGCAGGGAGCGGAGACGAACACGGATGGGGGCACGGCGGTGAGCATCGTGCTGAACCGCACGCCGGAGGGCTTCGTGGGGGAGACGCGCTCCACCACGTTCACCACCGGGGGCATGCAGTGCCCGGTGCGCTTCCCGACGCAGGCGATGGTGTGTGACGACAAGGGCCTGACGCTGCGCACCATCGCGTCGACGTCCATCGACGAGGACTGCCGCCCGGCCTCCAGCGGCCCGAAGCCCGTCTGGAAGGAGCAGCGGCTGCTGAGGGGAGCGCCCGACGCAGGAGCCCCCGACGCGGGAGTCCCGGATGCGGGAACCGCCCCCGTGCCCACCACGGCCGGAGACGGCGGAACCCCTGCGCGCTGAGTGAACTCCCTCTCCCGCTGGGAGAGGGTTGGGGTGAGGGTCTTCCCCACCCCGTTCATCCCTACGCCGCGCGGCGGGTCTGCTCCTCGGAGACCGTCACGGGAGCGGGAGCGGACTCGCTGATCTTGAAGCGGCCCTCCAGGAGGCTGGAGAGGCCGACGTACGCGAAGCCGGCGAGGAACAGGAAGATGAAGGGCACCGAGCCCCAGATGCGCTTGTCGACGGCGAACCAGAGCGCGCCGAGGAAGTAGGCGGCGAAGGAGAGCTCGATGACGGGCAGCAGGGTCTTGCTGCCGCGGTAGCTCTTCTTGATGGCGGTGATCTTCTTGCCCTCGGCGCCGGTCTTCGGGGTGCGGGCGAAGGCGGACTGCTGGCCCAGGAGCGCCTCGATGACGGCCTTGGCGTTGCTGATGGCCATGCCGATGCCCAGGCTCATGATGAAGGGCAGGTACTTGAAGCGGGCCCAGCCCTTGGCGCCCTGCTCACGCTGGGCGGCGACGTAGAAGACGCCGACGCTGGCGGTGGCGCTGATGAAGAAGGGCAGGTCCAGGAAGAGCGTGCCGTACAGGCCGTGCTGGAAGCGCACCACCATGGACAGCGGCATGAGCGCGCTGAGCAGCACCATCAACAGGTAGGCCATGTTGTTGGTGAGGTGGAAGAAGGCCTCGCGCTTGACGGCGAAGGGCAGGTCGCTCTTGAGGATCATCGGCAGCAGCTTGCGCGCCGTCTGGATGGAGCCCTTGGCCCAGCGGTGCTGCTGGCTCTTGAAGGCGTTCATGTCCACCGGCAGCTCGGCCGGGGAGACGACCTCGGGCAGGAAGATGAACTGCCAGCCCTTCACCTGGGCGCGGTAGCTCAGGTCCAGGTCCTCGGTGAGCGTGTCGTGCTGCCAGCCGCCCGCGTCGGAGATGGTGATGCGGCGCCAGATGCCGGCGGTGCCGTTGAAGTTGAAGAAGCAGCCCGAGCGGTTGCGCGCGGTGTGCTCGATGATGAAGTGGCCGTCCAGGAAGATGCTCTGGGCCTGGGTGAGGATGGAGAACTCACGGTTGAGGTGGCCCCAGCGCACCTGCACCATGCCCACCTTGGCGTCGGCGAAGAAGGGCACCGTGCGCAGCAGGAAGTCGGGGCTGGGCACGAAGTCCGCGTCGAACACGGCGATGTACTCGCCGGTGGCCGTCTTCAGGCCGTTCTCCAGCGCGCCCGCCTTGAAGCCCGAGCGGTTCTCGCGGTGGATGTAGACGATGTCGTGGCCCTTCTGCCGGTGGCGCTCCACGCACGCGCGGGCGATGCCGCACGTCTCGTCCGTGGAGTCGTCCAGCACCTGGATCTCCAGCAGCTCGCGCGGGTAGTCGATGCGGCACACCGACTCCACCAGCCGCTCCACCACGTACATCTCGTTGAAGATGGGCAGCTGGATGGTGACCCGAGGCATTGCCGGCAGCACGCCCTTGGGCGTCGGCAGCCTGAACTTGTGGCGGTAATACAGAAACGCCATCCGGTAGCGGTGCGATCCGTAGACCGCCAGCACACAGAGGACGCTGAAGTACACGCCCAAGAAGATGATCTCGACGGTGGTCATCTGACCTGGCCCCTCCCGCGGGTGAAGTCGCCGCGGTCCTTACGCTGCTTGGCGGAGTTTGAAAGACCGACCCACGCAGACCGCCGCACTCGGTCCCGCGGAGCCCCCCGCCACGTATGTGCCCGGAAAGACAAGGGTTTGTCTTTGCCGGGTCATAACGAGCGCGGACAATAGGGACGCGTCAAGTGACTGTCAAATGGTTGTCCGACGGTACACGCGGGGTGGGGCTCGCCGCAGCGGCTTCCCGGCCTCAGCTGGCCGCGCGCTGGGCCACCCCAACGGGCATGGCGGAGGGCGCTTCCGGAGCCAGGGGCGCCTCGGTCACGTCCACCTCGTCGCGGGTGGCGAGCGAGAGGATGTGCTCCACCAGGGCAGGGAAGTCCAGTCCCTTTTGAGCCGCAATCTTCGGCAGCAGGCTCGCGGGAGTCATGCCCGGCAGGGTGTTCACCTCAAGGATGACGTCGTTCTCCTCGTCCGAGCAGATGAGGTCCACCCGGCCGTAGCCGCGGCAGCCCAGGGCCCGGTAGGCGGCGAGCGCGAGGGACTCCACGTTGGCCAGGCGCGTGGAGGACAGGCGCGCGGGGAGGAAGTAGCGCGAGCCGCCCTTGTACTTGGCGTCGTAGTCGAAGCCCTCGCGCGGGGTGGCGATCTCGCAGGAGCCGAGCACCTCCTCGCCGAGGATGCCCACCGTCACCTCGCGGCCGCGCGCCATGCGCTCCACGAGGGCCTCGCCCCCGAAGCGGCAGGCCAGGGCCACGGCGGCGGCGAGCGCCTCGGGCTCGCGCACCACGGAGAGGCCCACCGAGGAGCCGCCGCACGCGGGCTTCACCACGCAGGGGAAGCCGAGGTCGCCGTGCAACTCCAGGGCGCGCGGGACGTCGGCGCGGCCGACGCGGTAGCCCAGGGGCGTGGGGAGGTTGTGCAGGCGGAAGAGCTTCTTCGCCATGGGCTTGTTCATGGCCAGCGCGGAGGCCAGCACGCCCGAGCCCGTATAAGGCAGGCCCATCAGCTCCAGCAGGCCCTGCACCTTGCCGTCCTCGCCCATGCGGCCGTGGAGGGCGATGAAGGCCACGTCGAGCTCGGCCGAGCGCAGGGCGCGGTCCAACCCGGGGCCGGCGAAGATGCGGCTCACCGTGTGACCGCGAGCCTCGAGGGCCGCCACCACGGCCTCACCGGTCTTCAACGAAATCTCCCGCTCCTCGCCCCAACCGCCCATCAGCACACCGACGCGCTTGCCCATGACTTTGGATGCCTCCTTGTCAGGGAACTAGAGCACGCGGGATGCCAACGGCGCGTGCGTGCCCGCGTGCTCGCCCGGCTGCTCGAAAGTGCCGTCATCCCAGGCACTTCGAGACAGGGAGCGTGGGGACACACACGGAGCGAGCGTGTCCGAGGGACCACGCCGTGTCCGCGGGGCCACGGGCTCAGCGCGCGACGGCGAGCGCGCACCACAACAGCATCACCAGGTTGATCTGGATGGTCAGCGCCATGCCGGGTGCGCGCAGCAGGGGCTGGCTCAGATAGCCGAGCCAGAACGCCATGCGCGCCACCCCGAACAGCACGGCCAGGGCCGGGAGGGCGCCGAGCTGCTCGACCGGCAGCAGGGCGATGAGCGACAGGCCCGTGAGCACGAAGATGAAGGCCTGCTCGGTCGTGTTGGAGAGCACGCGGTTGGTCACCACCACGACGCGCGGATCCCTGCCCTGCAACGGATCAATCCCCTCGCTGGTGAAGCGCGCATTGCCCACCGCGATCACGAGCACGAAGAACACCACCGCCGGCACGAGCGCCACCCACGCCACGGCTTCGCGCGCCGTCGCGGGCACGGGCAGGAGCGCGCGCAAACCGAAGAACAAGCTCCAGCCGAGGACGACCGCGCTCGCGATACCAAGGAGGACCGTCTTCTGCGATGGATTGAACCTGGCCATGAGCGGCCGAGCTTCGCATGGAGCCGGGCCGCCGGGAACGCCAGGTCACCCGAACCAGCGGCCCGAGGTGGGAGCGAAGATCCGCAGCCTGTCGCGCAGGCTCTCGGGGACACGCGCCTGGATGACGGCGTGCACCTCCTCGGGGCTGTAGGCCTGGCTGAAGTGCATCAGCACCAGCGCCTCGTTCCGGAAGCTCTCCGCCCGCGCGAGGATTTCATCGAGGTGGATGTGCAGGCGCTCCTGCGCATCCTCCACCGTGCGCTTGGCGTCGATGAACGTGCACTCCAGGATGAGCACCCGGCAGTCGAGCAGCGAGGGCGCGGTCTCCAGCACGTGCGAGAGCGTGTCGGTGGCATAGGCCAGCTCCAGCCGATCCATCTCGTCGAAGAGGGGCTCTCCGGCCTGGCGCCGCCTGCCGATCTCCGCCGGTGGCAGGCCCTGGAACTCGGGCTTGAGCTTCGAAACGCGGCGGTAGAACTGGTAGCAGAGCGACGGCACCTTGTGGTGCGTGCGGAAGGCGCGCACCCAAAGGCCGTGCCCGAGGTGATGCGTGTCCCCCGGGAGCATCGGCACGGTCTCGATGTCGGTCTCGGTCCGGTGCAGCCGGCCCTGTACCGCGAGGGCCTCGCGCACGGGCGCTTCGATCTCCGCGGGCAGGAACACCTGGGGAGGTGGCTTGCCGATCAGCGTGCGGATGCCGAGCAGAGATCCGAGCGCGCTCGCGTGGTCGGAGTGACCGTGGCTCAGGAAGATGCGGTCCGTCCCGGCGAAGGAGCGGATGGGCACTCCGGCGTCGAGCACCACGCCGAGCTCCGGCACCTGCAGCGACGTGTACACGCCGCCGACCGAAATGCCTCGAACCGTATAGGGCCCCGCGTTGACCTCGGTGAGCATCCCGGCAGGCTAACCGGTGGCCCGTACGGGCTCCAGCAGCATGGGCAGCCCGCCCTTGGGCCGGAGCGCCACCAACGGCTCCAGCTCGACAGTCCGCCCGGGCACCAGCCGCAGCCGGAAGCGCCGCAGCACCCCCGCGAGCACCAGCACCATCTCCATCATCGCGAAGTGGCTGCCGATGCAGTGGCGCTGGCCCGCCCCGAAAGGCAGGTACGCCAGCTTCGGCCGCTCCGCCACGCGCTCGGGGGTGAAGCGCTCCGGGTCGAACCGCTCCGGCTCCGGCCAGAACCGGGGCTGACGGTGGATGACATAGGGCGAGACGGCCACGATGAGGCGCGGATCCGCCGGGACACGGATGCCGTCCAGTACGTCGTCCTCCCGCGCCTGCCGCACCATCACCCAGGCCGGTGGATACAGGCGCATGCTCTCCTCGAGCACCTGCGAGAGATAGCGCAGCCTCGGAATGTCCTCGGGCCCGGGCGCACGCTCCCCGAGCACCTCGGCCACCTCGCCGCGCGCCCGCTGCTCCACCTCCGGATGCTGGGAGAGCAGGTACCACGCCCATGTCAGGGCGTTGGCCGTCGTCTCGTACCCGGCGATGAAGAGCGTCATCAGCTCGTCGCGCAGCTGCGCGTCCGTCATCCGCTCGCCCGTCTCCGCGTCCTGCGCCTCCATCAGCATCGCCAGCAGATCCTGCCCCTGCGTCTCCCCGCGGCGGCGCCGGGCGATGATGTCGAAGACGACCGAGTCGAGCGTCTGGCGCGCCCGGAGGAAGGCCCGGTTCCCCGGCGTGGGCAGGGAGAGCGGAAGCGGAAACAGCGAGAGCACCCGCTGGTTCACCACCTGCTGACCCACCGTCAGCGAGGGCAGCACGCGGTCCGCCTCGCCCAGCACCTGGGTGGAGAAGAGCGCCCGGCTCGCGATGGAGAGCGTCGTGCGCGCCATCTCGTCCGCCATCTCCACCGGGGCGGAGGTGTCGGGGCGCGCCTGCCACCGCTCCACCATGCGCTCCACCTCCTCCCCCATCATCCCCACCATCCGCATCAGGCGCTCGCGGTGGAAGGCGGGCTGCGCGAGGCGCCGCTGCCGCATCCAGAACGGGCCCTCACTCGTCAGCAGGCCGTTGCCCAGCATGGTGCTCAACCGCTGCGCCCCCGAGCCCTTCGAGTACCGGCCCACGTTCTCCACCAGCACGTGCCGCACGTGCTCCGGGTTCACCAGCGACAGCACCCGGTTGACGGGCCCCATCCGCCACTGCACCACGTCGCCGTACTCGCGGTGCATCCGCACGAGGAACCCGAGTGACTCGCCGCGCCGCTCGCGCAGACTCCCCCAGAACCAGTGTCCCTTCGGCCCCGGGGCCTCTCGCGTGCCCGTCATGACGTGTGCCTCCCTCTCCGCGCGTGGGCCTGGGGATTTAACACGCCGCGCCATCCCAAGTTGAAGTTGATGTCATGTTCATTTCCACGGGAGTTCCCTGATAAGCGGGTGCTACAAGGAAACGACATGAGCACCGAGCAGCAGCCTCTGGACGTCGAAGGAATCGCCATCGTTGGCATGGCCTGCCGTTTCCCCGGCGCCAACACGGTGGAGCAGTTCTGGCACAACCTCCAGGAAGGCCTCGAGTCCATCACCTTCTTCTCCGACGCGGAGTTGGAGCGCGCGGCCATCGATCCGGCGGAGCTGGGCGACCCGCGGTACGTGAAGGCCCGGGGTGTGCTCGAGGGCCTCGAGCTGTTCGACGCGCGCTTCTTCGGCTTCTCGCCGCGCGAGGCCGAGCTGACCGATCCCCAGCAGCGCGTGTTCCTGGAGTGCGCCTGGGAGGCCTTCGAGCGGGCCGGATACGACCCCGCCGCCTTCCCGGGCCCCATCGGCGTCTTCGCGGGCGCCGGGGCCAACGGCTACCTGCTCCACCACCTCGCCCCGGCCGGACGGCTGGTGGGAACGGCGAACGCCTTCCAGACCATCCTCCACAACAAGAACGACCACCTGACCACGCGCACCGCCTACAAGCTCGACCTCAAGGGCCCGAGCCTCTCCGTGCAGACCGCGTGCTCCACGTCCCTCGTCTCGGTGGTGCTCGCCTGCCAGTCGCTGCTCAGCCACCAGTGCGACATGGCCCTGGCCGGCGGCGTCTCCCTCCCCCTCCCCCAACGCACCGGCTACCTCTATAACGAGCGCGGCATTGGCTCTCCGGACGGCCACTGCCGCGCCTTCGACGCGAAAGCCCAGGGTACCGTCGCCGGCAGCGGCGCGGGCGTCGTGCTGCTCAAGCGGCTCGCGGATGCGCTCGCCGATGGCGACACCATCCACGCCGTCATCCGCGGCGGCGCCCTCAACAACGACGGGGCCTCCAAGGTCGGCTACACCGCCCCGAGCGTCGAGGGCCAGGCCGAGGTCATCTCCATGGCCCAGGCCCTCGCCGGTGTTTCCCCCGAGTCCATCTCCTATATCGAGGCGCACGGGACGGGCACGCCGATCGGCGACCCCATCGAGGTCCAGGCGCTCACCCAGGCCTTCCGCCGCCACACGCAGCGCCAGGGGTTCTGCGCGCTCGGCTCGGTGAAGACCAACATCGGCCACCTGGACACCGCGGCCGGCGTCGCCGGGCTCATCAAGACCACCCTCGCGCTCCAGCACCGCCGCCTCCCGCCCAGCCTCCACTTCAAGTCCCCCAACCCGGAGTTCGGCCTCGACTCCAGCCCCTTCTACGTCAACGCGCGCCTGCGCGACTGGGACGCTCCGGCCCCCCGGCGCGCGGGCGTGAGCGCCTTCGGCCTCGGGGGCACCAACGCGCACGTGGTGCTCGAGGAGGCTCCGGAGCGGACGGCCTCCGCTCCCTCGCGCCCCTTCCAGCTCCTCCAGTTGTCGGCTCGCTCGGACGCGGCGCTGGAGGCCATGACGGCCCGGCTCGCCCAGCACCTGAAGCAGCACCCCGGCCTTCCCCTCGCGGATGTGGCGTACACGCTCGCCGTGGGCCGGCGGACCTTCGACCACCGCCGCTTCGTGGTGTGCCGTGACGCCTCGGATGCCATCGCGGCGCTCGAGAGCCTCCACCCGGGCCAGGTCGTCTCCCGCGTGCAGGAGCCTGTCCGCCGCTCGCTGGTGTTCATGTTCCCCGGACAGGGCTCCCAGCACCCCGCCATGGCCGCGGACCTCCACGCCTCCGAGCCCGTCTTCCGCGAGGAGCTGGACCGCTGTCTCGAGTCCCTGCGCCAGCGCCATGACCTGGACCTGCGCCCGGTGCTCTTCCCCGCGGACCGGAATGACTCCCACGCGGCGAAGCGGCTGGAGCAGACGGCCCTCGCGCAGCCCGCCCTCTTCGCCGTCGAGTACGCGCTGGCGAAGCTGCTCGAATCGTGGGGCCTGCGGCCGGACGCGATGATCGGACACAGCGTCGGAGAGCTCGTCGCCGCGTGCCTCGCGGGCGTGTTCTCGCTGGAGGATGCGCTGGACCTCGTCGCGCTCCGGGGCCGTCTGCTGCAGGCGTGTCCTCCGGGCGCGATGCTCTCCGTCCAGCTCCCCGAGCGCGAGCTGCTGCCCCTGCTCGGACAGGAGCTGGAGATCGCCGCGGTGAATGGCCCGTCCTCGTGCGTCGTCGCGGGCGCCAGCGAGGCCATCGACGCGCTGGAGCGGCGGCTCGCGGAGCGCGCGGTGACCTGCCGGCGGCTGCACACCTCCCATGCCTTCCACTGTGCCCGGGTGGACTCCGCCGTGGCCCCCTTCCGCGAGGCCGTGGCGCGGGTGAAGCGCAATCCGCCCCGGCTCCGCTTCCTGTCCGGCACCACGGGCACGTGGCTATCCGCCGAGCAGGCCATGGACCCGGGCTACTGGGCCGAGCACCTGCGCCGTCCCGTGCGCTTCGCCGAGGGGCTCGACGAGCTGCTCAAGGAGGACAAGGCCCTCCTGCTCGAGGTGGGCCCGGGACGCGCCCTGCGCACGCTCGCGCGGTGGCACCCGCGCAAGAAGCCCGACACGGCGGTGCTGAGCTGCCTGCCCGCTCCCGATGAACAGCGCACCTCGGACGTGGAGCACCTGCTGCGCACCGTGGGCCAGCTCTGGCTGCACGGCGTGGCGGCCCCGGGGCTCTTCTCCGCGGAGCAGCGTCACCGGCTGCCGCTGCCCACCTACCCCTTCGAGCGCCAGCGCCACTGGGTCGAGCTGCGCGCCTCGCCGTCCGCGCCGGTGGGTTCGCTCGAGAAGCGCACGGACCTGGCGAGCTGGTTCTACCTGCCGGTCTGGAAGGAGTCGGTGCCTCCGGCTGCCCCGAAGCCCCCGGCGGCGGGCACGAAACCCACGGCGTGGCTGCTGCTCACGGATGGGGCCGGGCTCGGTGCGCGCATCGCCGAGCGGCTGCGGCAACAGGGCGTGGAGGTGGTCGAGGCCCGGCTGGGACGCACCTTCCGGCGCACGGGCGCGGACACCTTCGAGCTGCCTCTGACCCGTGAGGCCCATGCCTCGCTGCTCTCGGAGCTGCGCACCGAGGGACGCGCCCCGGAGCGCATCCTCCACCTCTTCGGCCTCACCCCCGAGACCACCGGCGTCTCCTCCGAGGACGTCCTCTCCCGCTCCTTCCACGGGCTGCTGCTCCTGGCGCAGGCACTCGGGAGCCAGGGCCTGGAGCGTCCGGTGCACCTGATGACCGTGACCAACGGCATGCAGGAGGTCACCGGCGGAGACCTCGTGTGGCCCGAGCAGGCCACGGTGCTCGGCCCGGTCCGCGTCATCCCCCGCGAGTACCCCAGCCTCCACTGCCGGAGCGTGGACGTCACCCTGCCCCCCGCGGACAGCCTCCACTTCGACCGGCTCGCCGGGCTGCTCGCGGCGGAGGCCGCTTCCGACTCCGAGGAGCCGGTGGTTGCCTGGCGCAACAACCGCCGCTGGGTGCAGGGCTTCGAGCCGCTCCGCCTCGAGGAGGGAACGCCGCCCCTGCGCGAGCGCGGCGTCTACCTCATCACCGGAGGCTTCGGCGGCATGGGGCTCTCGCTCGCCGAGGCCCTCGCGGCCCGCGTGAAGGCCCGGCTCGTGCTCACGAGCCGCACCGGACTGCCTCCTCGCGAGGAGTGGCCACGGCTCCTGGAGGCCCCCGGACAGGAAGAGACGCGCCGGAGGATCCGCGCCGTGCAGCGGCTCGAGGAGCTGGGCGCGGAGGTGCTGGTGTGCCGCGCGGATGTCACCGAGCTGGAGGCGATGCGCGGAGTGGTCGCGGCGGCCCGGGAGCGCTTCGGTGCGCTCCATGGCGTCATCCACGCGGCGGGCATTCCGGGCGGAGGCCTCATCCAGCTCAAGACGCCCGAGGCCGCCGCCGCTGTCCTCGCCCCCAAGGTGAAGGGGACGCAGGTGCTCGCGGCCGCGCTCGAGGGCTCCCAGCCCGACTTCCTGGTGGCGTGCTCCTCGCTGTCCTCCGTCGTCGGCCGGCTCGGCCAGGTGGACTACACGGCGGCCAATACCTTCCTGGATGCCTTCCTGCGCTCCTGGCACGCGCGCACCGGCATCCACGCGGTGGCGGTGAACTGGGGCGCCTGGGACGAGGTCGGCATGGCCGCGCGCAAGGGGCCCCGCGAGGACGAGCCGGTCCGCGTGCTCGACCATCCCCTCCTCCACCGCTGCCTCGTGGACACCCCGGAGCGGCTCGTCTTCGCCAGCGACATCGGCAATGGCCCCTCCCGCTGGGTGGTGGACGAGCACCGCATCGTCGGCGTCCCCACCGTCCCCGGCGTGGCCTGGTTCGAGCTGGTCCGGGCCGCGCTCGCCGGGCGGGCCCAGGGCAAGACGCTCGAGCTGGCCGACACCTTCTTCCTCTTCCCGCTGCGCGTGCCGGACGGGGAGACGCGCGAGGTGCGGCTCGTCATCGACAAGGAGGGCGAGGACTACCGCTGGGTGGTGCGCTCGCAACCGAAGGACGGCTCCGGCAAGGCCACCGCCCATGCCACCGGCCATGCCCGGTTCATCGACACGCCGGAGCCGCGCGTCGTCGACATCGACGCGCTCCGCCGCCGGTGCGGCCACACGCCCGCCTCCTTCGAGGCCGAGTACGAGGAAGACCTCGGGCCCCGGTGGCGCAGCGTCCGCCAGCTCCACGTGGGCCAGGGCGAGCTGCTCGTCACCCTGGAGCTGCAACCGGAGTTCTCCGCCGACTTCGAGCGGATGCTCTTCCACCCCTCGCTCATGGACCGGACCTCCGGCATGGCGAAGAGCTTCCTCGCCGAGCACGGCTTCTACCTGCCGTTCGGCTACGGACGCCTGCGCTTCCTCGGGCCCATTCCGCGGCGCATCCACGCCCACGCGCGCTTCCCGGAGCAGGCGGGCTCGGATGGGGAGACGCTCGTCTTCGAGGCCGTGTTGATGGACGAGCAGGGCCGGGTCGTCGCCGAGGTGGAGCGGCTCACCCAGAAGCGGGTGAACGACCCCGCCGCCGAGCTTCGCGCGCTGGCCACCTCGGAGCAGGAGCCGGTAACTGGTACCGGGCGGCCCGAGGCCGAGCGGCAGGAGATCCTCCCGCATGAAGGCGTGGCCGCGCTCGAGCGGCTGCTGGCGGCGCGGGTGATGCCGCAGGTGGTGGTCTCGGTGAGGGACCTGCGGGCCACCCAGGAGCGCACCGACGAGGTCGTCCGCGAGCGCATCGCCGAGGCGGTGGGCGGCTCACGCGCGGAGAGCAGCGGGCTCCAGCCCCGGCCGGGCCTCAAGACGGCCTACGTGGCACCTCGCAACGAGCTGGAGCAGAAGCTCGCCGCGGCGTGGCAGGAGGTGCTGGGCATCGAGGGCATTGGCGTCCACGATGACTTCTTCGAACTGGGCGGCGACTCCGTCATGGCCATCCAGATCATGGCCCGGGGCAGCCGGCAGGGACTCCAGCTCAACCCGGAGCAGTTCTTCCAGAGCTCGACCGTCGCGCAGCTCGCCCGGGTGCTCGAGGGAATGCTGACGCTCCAGGGTCCCGTGGTGGGCGCCGTGCCCCTCACGCCCGAGCAGCACCGCCTCCTCGGAGAGAGCCCTCCGCCTCCCGCCGTGACGGGCCGGGTGCTGGGGCTCGACCTTCCCGGGACCTTCGAGCTTCCCCGCTTGGAGAAGGTGCTCGGCGAGGTCCTCACCCTGCACGATGCGCTCCGCCACCGCTTCGTCCGCGAGGACACGGGCTGGAAGCAGGAGGGCCTGCCCCCGGGCACGGCCGTGCCGCTCTTGATGGGGGGTGACGAGACGAACCTCCAGACGAGGCTCGACCCGCACCAGGGAACGCTGCTCGTGGCGTCGCTCGTCCACCGCCCGGGGCAGGAGGATCGTCTCCTGCTGGCGGGCCATGCGCTCGTGCTCGACGCGGCCTCGTGGCGCATCCTGGCCGAGGACCTGAAGGAAGCCCTGCGGCGCAAGGACGGCGAGAGCCCGCGCCCGAAGACGGCCTCGTTCAAGCGCTGGGCGGAGCGGCTGGCCGAGACCACCGCTTCCCGGAGCACGGAGGCCCCGCCACGGGAGAACCTCACGCGCCTCCCCCTAGAGCGCACCGCGCGAGGTCCCCTGCGCGAGCACACGGTGTCTCTCTCGGTGGAAGAGACACGAGCGCTCCGGGAGAAGCTCACGAGCGCCTGGCGCGCGGACCTGGGCGAGGCCCTGCTGATGGGACTGGCCCGGGCCCTCCCCGCGTGGACGAAGGGGCGCGCGCATCTCGTCGACTTCACCCGCGACGGGCGCGGCGCGTTCGAGGGCCTCGACTGCTCCCGCACGGTGGGTTGCTTCGACGTGAGCTGGCCGGTGCAGCTGGAAGCACCCGAGGGCGCCGATGAGGTCTCGCTCCTCAAGGCCATCAAGGAGCAGGTCCGCCAGCTCCCCGCGGGCGGCACACGCCCCCAGACCGACGTGGAGTTGCGGCTGTCGGGCGCGGGTGAGGAGCTTCCGGAGGGACTCTGCAGCCAGCGGCCACAGGGTGACCACGCCCTGGTGCTCGAGGGCTCGCTGTCCGGCGGCCGGCTCCACCTGCGCTGCACCTATGCGCAAGGCGCCTGCCGCGACTCGGACGTGGAGCGGCTCGCCACGGACGTGCTCGGTGCGCTGCGCGCGCTGTGCGCCGGGGACCAGAACACCCGCGCCGCCCTCACCGCCTCCGACTTCCCCCTCGCCCGCCTGGACGAGGCGCAGATGGACACCCTCGCCCTCCTGCTCGAGCAGGCCGACCAGTCCGAAGAGTGACCGCACCGCATCCCCGAGGAAGCCATGAAGAACGTCGATGATGTCTACCGGCTCTCGCCGATGCAGCAGGGCATGCTGTTCCACAGCCTCTACTCGCCCCGGGGGGGCACCTACGTGGAGCAGGTGTACTGGCTGTGGCGCGGGCCGCTCGATGCCGCGCTGCTGCGTCAGTCCCTGCAACGGATGGTGGAGCGCCATGCCGTGCTGCGCACCGCCTTCTTCTGGGAGGGCCTCGCCGAGCCCATCCAGGCCGTGCGCCGCGAGGTGAAAGTTCCCTGGGACCAGCAGGACTGGCGGGAGCTGACAGCGGACGAGCAGGAAGCGAAGTGGACGGCCCTGCTCGGCACCGACCGGCAGCGGGGCTTCACCCTCTCCGCGGCCCCGCTCATGCGCTTCACCGTCCTGCAGCTCGGGCCGGAGCTGTACCGCTGCCTGTGGAGCTACCACCACCTGCTGCTCGACGGGTGGTCGCTGCCGCTGTGCCTGAGAGAGCTTGCCCTGCACTACGACGCGCTCTCCCAGGGGCGAGAGCCGGAGCTGGAGCCCGTCCGCCCCTTCCGGGACTTCATCGCCTGGCAGGCGAAGCGCGACCGGGCGGAGTCCGAGCAGTACTGGCGACAGTCGCTCCAGGGCTTCACCGCCCCCACGCCGCTCTGGGTGGACCGGGGCGCCGAGCTGCCGCTCCAGGCGGACGCGACGTATGCGGCCCGCTCGCTCCAGGTGCCCGCCGCCACGATGGAGCGGCTCGCGGCGCTCGCCCGCCAGCATCAGCTCACGCCGGGCACGCTCGTGCAGGGGGCCTGGGCCCTGCTGCTCTCCCGCTACAGCGGCGAGAGCGACGTGGCCTTCGGCAACGTGACGTCCAGCCGCTCCCCGTCCCTTCCCGGCTCCGAGTCGATGGTGGGGCTCGTCATCAACACGCTGGTGCTGCGCACGGCGGTGCCCCCCGAGGCCCGGCTCCTCCCCTGGCTCAAGCAGCTCCAGGCGGATCAGGTCGCCGCGCGCCGGCATGATCAGCTCTCGCTGGTGGAGGTGCAGGGGCTCGGACAGGTGCCGCGTGGACAGCCGCTGTTCCAGAGCGTCATCGCCATTCACAGCGGTCCGATGCCGAAACTTCCCCCCTTCGCCGGGGGAAAGGTGACCCTGGACGGCATCGGCTACGCGGACCCCCGGACGGGCCATCCCCTCACGCTCATGGCGGACCTCGCCGAGACGCTGGAGCTGCAGCTCGTCCACGACACGGGCCGCTTCGACACCGCCACCATCGACCGGATGCTCGGGCACGTGCGCGTCCTCCTGGAGGGCATGGTGGCGAACCCGGAGCGGCGGTTGCGCGAGCTGCCCCTGGTGACGCAGGAGGAGCGGCGCCAGTTGCTGGTGGAGTGGAACGCCACCACGCGGCCCTTCCCGCGCGACGCCTGCCTCCACGAGGTCTTCGAGGCCCAGGCCGCCCGCACGCCGGACGCCGTAGCGGTGGAGGCCGAGGGCGCACGCCTCACGTACCGGGAGCTGGACCGGCGGGCCAACCAGCTCGCGTGGCACCTGCGCTCGCTGGGCGTGGGGCGCGGCGCCATCGTCGCCCTGTGCCTGGAGCGCTCGCCAGAGACGGTGGTGGGCGTGCTCGGCATCCTCAAGGCGGGCGGAGCCTACCTTCCCCTGGACCCTGCCTACCCCCGCGAGCGCCTGGCCTTCATGCTGGACCAGGCCCGCGTCTCCGTGCTCGTCACCCAGCGCTCGCTGGCGGACCTGCTGCCCTCGGGCGGCGAGCGGCGGGTACTCATGGACGAGGACCGGGAGAAGCTCGCCGCGCTGCGCGAGGAGCCACCGCCGTCCGCGGGCACCGGCCCCATGGACCTCGCGTATGTCATGTACACCTCGGGCTCGACGGGACGGCCCAAGGGCGTGTGCGTGCCCCACCGAGGCGTGATGCGCATGGCGATGGACACCGGCTACTTCGAGACCGGGCCCCGGGAAACCTTCCTGCTTCTGTCGCCCATCTCCTTCGACACCTCGGCCTTCGAGCTCTTCGGCAGCCTGCTGCATGGAGCGAAGCTGGCGGTATGCCCTCCGCACATGCACTCGCTCGAGGAGCTGGGCCGGGTGTTGAAACAGTATGCGGTGACGACGCTCTGGCTGACGGCGCCCCTCTTCGACCAGATGGTGGCGTACCACCCCGAGGCCCTGGACTCCGTGCGGCAGGTGCTCGCCGGGGGTGACGTGATTCCACCGGGCCGGGTGAAGGAGCGGCTCTCCCGCGCGGGCTGGGTCATCAACGGCTACGGGCCCACCGAGAGCTCCACCTTCACCACCTGCTACGTGATGAAGCAGCCGGGACAGGTGGAGCGCACCGTCTCCATCGGCCGGCCCATCGCCAACACCCAGGTGTACCTGCTGGACGGACAGCTCCAGCCCGTGCCGGTGGGCGTGCCCGGAGAGCTGTACATCGGCGGAGACGGGCTCGCGGCGGGCTACCTCCACCGGCCGGAGCTCACCGCGGAGCGCTTCCTCCCCAACCCCTTCGGCCATGAGCCGGGAGAGCGCATGTACCGGACGGGCGACATCGCCCGGTACCTGCCCGATGGCCGCATCGAGTTCCTCGGCCGCGCCGACCACCAGGTGAAGATCCGCGGCTTCCGCATCGAGACGGGGGAAATCGAATCGCGGCTCCTGGAGCACCCCACCGTGAAGGAGGCGGTGGTGGTGGCGCGTGAGGACGTGCCGGGAGACAGGCGGCTGGTGGCCTACGTCGTGCCGGGCGCGGGCCACGCGACGGAGGCCGAGTCCCTGCGCGGCTTCCTCTCGGAGCGGCTGCCCGTGCACATGGTGCCCTCGGCGGTGGTGGTGCTGGACGTCCTGCCGCTGTCTCCCAACGGCAAGGTGGACCGCAAGGCCCTGCCCGCCCCCACGGGCGCCCGCGCCCAAGAGACACCTCCCATGGCCCCGCGTGACGCCGTGGAGCTGCGGCTCGTCGAGCTGTGGGAGGAGTTGCTGAACGTGCGTCCGGTGGGCATCGACCAGAGCTTCTTCGCGCTGGGCGGGCACTCGCTGCTCGCGATGAGCCTGCTGTCCCAGGTCTCCAAGCGGCTGGGCCGCACCCTGCCCCTGTCCGTGCTCTTCACGCACCCCACCGTCGAGCGGCTCGCCGAGCTGCTGCGCCAGGAGCCCTCGGCCGCCACGGACTGGACGCCGCTCGTCCCCATCCAGACCCGGGGCAAGCGGCGGCCCCTCTTCTGTGTGCACCCCATCGGCGGCAGCGCGCTCTGTTACGTGCCGCTCTCCCGGAAGCTGGGGACGGAGCAGCCCCTCTACGGGCTCGAGGCCCCGGGGCTCGATGGCACCCGCGAGCCCTTCACCTCGCTCGAGGCCATGGCGGCGGCGTACCTCGAGGTCCTGCTCAAGGCTCAGCCCGAGGGCCCCTACGCCCTGGCCGGCTGGTCCATGGGAGGCCTGGTGGTGTTCGAGATGGCGCGCGAGCTGCTCCGGCGCGGGCAGACGGTGGAGACCGTCGCGCTGATCGACAGCTGGGTGCCGACGCTCCAGCCCGGAGCCGGTCCCGCGCGGCTCGATGACACGGCGCTGCTCCTGGGCTTCGCGATGGAGCTGAGGCGCATCGCCGGACACGAGCTTGCGCTGTCGGCAGAGGAGCTCTCGCCACTCGATGCCGAGGCACGGCTCGCGCTGCTGGGAGAGCGGGCCCGGAGCGTGGGCGCGCTGCCTCCGGGCGTGGGACCCGAGGTGCTGCGTGCGCGCTTCGGCGTCTACCGGGCCCATGCCCGCGCCTTCCAGGAGTACGTGCCCGGCAAGGGCCACCCCGCGCGAATCCTCCTCTTCCGTCCGGAGACGGGCGCGCTCCAGGCCGCCTCGGGACCGATGGGAGGATGGGACACCGTGACGCAACAGCCTCCCCGGCTCATCGACATGCCGGGAGACCACTATTCCGTGATGGCCGAGCCCCACGTGACGGAGCTCGCCCGCCACCTCCAGGCGGCCCTCCCATGAAGAACGTCCAGGATGTCTACCGGCTCTCGCCCGTGCAGCGGGAGCTCCTCTCGCGGGCCTCGGCGCCGGAGGCCCGTCCCGCCCACCTCCACTGGAGCTTCCGCCAGGGGCTGGACGAGGCGGCCCTCGAGTCCGCCCTGCGCCAGCTCATCGCCCGGCACACCGCCCTGCGCACCGCCTTCTTCGCCCAGGGCATGAACGAGCCCGTGCAGGTGGTGCGCGAGAAGATCGAGCCGCGCCTGGAGCAGCACACGGCCCGGCTGGCGGCGTTCCTCGAGGAGGACCGCAGACGGGGCATGAATCCCGCGAACGCGCCCCTGTTCCGCGCCACCGTGCTGCGGGACTCGCCGGAGCTGGGCACGGTCGTCCTCACGTACCACCCGCTCGTCCTCGACGAGGGCTCGGCGCGGGTCTGCCTCCGCGAGCTGTTGCAGCTCTATCGCGCGGCCCGCGAGGGGTATGAGCCGGTGCTCGGCAAGAGCCGCCCCCAGCGGGACTTCCTCGCCTGGTTCGAGCAGCAGGACGCGCAGAAGTCGGAACGGCGGGCCCGTGAGCCACTCCGGGGTGCACAGCGCTCGCGGCTTCCCGAGGCGTGGCGCGTGGCACGGCGGGAAGACCCTCACCCCAGCCCTCTCCCAGAGGGAGAGGGAGTGTTGCAGCGGTTCCTCCTGAGTCCCGCGGCAACGGCCCAGGTGCAGGCGTTCCTGCGGCAGCACACGTTGGAGCTCTCGACGCTCCTCCAGGCCGCGTGGGCAGTGCTCCTCCACCAGCATGGCCAGGGAAGCGATCTGCTCTTTGGAACCTTCACGCCCGGGCTCCCGGCCGCGCTGTCCGGCGGAGGTCCCCTGGTGGGGCGCTTCGCCACGCTCGTCCCCCGCCGCCTCCAGGTGCCCTCACGCGGCACGCTGCTGCGCTGGCTCCGGGGACTCCAGGCCGAGCACGCCGGGACACACGCCTCCGATTACTTCGCGCCCTCCCAGTTCCGCAGCTGGCTCGAGGTCCCCCCGGAGCAAGAGCCGCTCTTCGAGAGCATTCTCACCACCGGCGCCGAGGACGAAGCCCTAGGGCCCCTCGCCCGGAGCCTCGGCTTCCACGCCCTCACGCATGAGGCGGCGGCCCTCCCCGCCCCGCTCGTCATCCGCGCCGAGCAGGGGCCCCGGTTGGAGCTGCGGTTCCACTCCGATCCCGGACAGCTCGCCTCCACGGCGGTGGCCCATGCCGCCGCGCACCTCGGGACGCTGCTGGAAGAGCTGGCGCTCCGGGCGGAGCAGGAACCCTCCGCGCTCTCACTTCCCCCGAAGCTGCCGGAGGCCCCGGCGGAGGCGGTGGCGGGCGCCCTCACGGTGGGCGGGAGCTTCGGAGCAGCCGAGGTCCAGGCCGTCCTCGCGCGGCACCCGGCGGTGTCTCGGGTGTCCGTGGTTGCCGACCCGAGCGCTCCCGGCACCGGCGCACTCGTGGCCCGGGTGGAGCCCGTGCGTCCGGCGGGCGAGGCCCGGAAGAAGCCCGGCTTCGGCCTCTTCTTCTTCGCCAACGAGGGCGCCGGCACGAGCGACAAGTACCGCCTCTACCTGGACGGAGCGAGGTTCGCGGACCGCAACGGCTTCACGGCCATCTGGACGCCCGAGCGCCACTTCGACGAGCACGGAGGGCTCTACCCGAACCCCTCGGTGCTGAGCGCCGCGCTGAGCACCATCACCGAGCGCATCGGCCTGCGCTCCGGCAGCGTCGTGCTGCCCCTGCACAATCCCTTCCGGGTGGCGGAGGAGTGGTCCGTCATCGACAACCTGTCGAAGGGCCGGGTGGGGCTGTCGGTGACGTCCGGCTGGATGCCGAACGACTTCGCGCTCGCGCCGGACCACTTCGACGCCAAGCGCGAGGTGCTGTTCCGCTCGCTGGAGCAGGTGCGGGAGCTGTGGCGCGGGGGCGCAGTGGCCACGCGGGATGGAGCGGGCAACGAGGTCCAGCTGCGCACCTTCCCCCGGCCGGTTCAACCCGAGCTGCCGGTGTGGCTCACCTGTCCCGGCAACCCCGAGCTCTTCGAGAAGGCGGGCGAGCTAGGCTTCCACGTGCTGACCTCGCTGGCCTCGCAGCCGGTGGAGGAGGTGCGGGAGAAGATCGCCCTCTACCGGGCGGCCCGGGCGCGAGCGGGACATGACCCCGCGGCGGGCACGGTGACGGTGATGCTGCACACCTTCGTGGGGCGCGAGTCCGGCGAGGTGCTCGACCGGGTCCGCGGGCCGCTCACGCACTACCTGCGCACGCACCTGCGGCTCCAGCAGATGCGCGTGCGGAGCCTGGACATCCAGGTGGACATCGACGACCCGAAGTGGCTGGACTCGCTGGCCACCTTCGCCTTCGAGCAGCACTACCGGATGAGCGCGCTGATTGGGACCCCCACCTCATGCCTGCCCATGGTGGACCGGCTGATGGAGGCGGGGGCGGACGAGCTGGCGTGCTTCATCGACTTCGGCGTCGCCGAGGCCCATGCGCTCGAGGGCTTGACGTACCTGGCCGAGCTGAAGGATCTCGCGGGGGACGAGGCGCTGCGCACCCGCCGCGTGCTGGCCGAGCACCTGGACGAACGGCTCCCCGGGACGCCGCCGGTTGCTTTCGAACTCCATTGAGAGGATGACACCCCCATGCAAGGCAAGAACGCCGTGACGGCGATGCAGCTCCCCCTGGGCCTGCGGCTGCTCAACCAGCTCGGCAGCGGCGTGGGTCCATGGGCGGTGAAGCTGGACGCGGACCAACTGATGGCGGAGGCGCGCAAGCAGACGGGCCTGAACGACTTCGGTGGCGAGGCGTTCATCGAGCCCCTGCGCAGGCTGGTTCGCGCCCTGGAGGAGGAGGGGAACCTGTCGCTCGTGGGACGGCTCTCCATCCGGGGAGGACTGCTGCGGCTGCTGGTGCAGCGGCTGCGCATCGCCGAGGACCTCGCGCGCCACCCGGAGATCCGCGAGGTTCCCATCGAGCGGCCCGTGTTCATCCTCGGCTTCATGCGGACGGGCACGACGCTGCTCTTCAACCTGCTCGCGAGGATGCCGGGAGCCCGGGCGCCGAAGCTGTGGGAGATGCTGTGGCCCTCGCCGCCGCCGGACCCGGCCACGGAGGCCTCGGACCCGCGCATCGAGCGAACCCGCCGCTTCACCGAGCAGGCGCACAAGGCCGTGCCCGCGATGAAGGCCATCCATCCCCTGGTGGCCACCGCGCCCGAGGAGTGCCTCTTCCTGCTCGGGCTGAGCTTCACCGACTTCGCCGCGGAGGCCCGGGCGCACCTGCCGGGCTACATGAACTGGCTCATGGACACGGACATGGTGCCGGCCTACCGCTACTACCGCGAGGTGCTCCAGCTCCTCACGTGGAAGTCGCGGGCGCACCACTTGGTCCTCAAGAGCCCCATCCACCTCTACAACCTGGACGCACTGCTGGCCGTCTTCCCCGACGCGCGCATCATCCAGACCCACCGGGACCCGCGCCAGGTGGTGGCCTCCGGGTGCAGCTTGTACGAGACCACGCGCATCGCGTCGATGCGGGGGCATGATCCGGTGGCGCTGGGGCAGCAGTGGCTCGACACCTGGGGCCAGGCCATGGACCGGGCGATGGCGGCACGCGCCAAGGCAGCCCCCGAGCAGTTCCTCGACGTGCACTTCGACGAGCTGATGGCGGACCCGGCGGGCCAGGTGCAGCGCATCCACCGGTGGGCCGGACTGGGCGGCGAGGAAGCGGCGGCCGGGGTCGTCCAGTCGTGGCTCGCGGAGAACCCGCGCCACAAGCACGGCGTGCACCAGTACACGCTGGAGCACTACGGCCTCGATGCCCAGCAGGTGGCCGAGCGCTTCCGGGCCTACACCGGGCACTTCAACGTCCGCATGGCGTAGCGGGACGGGCTGTCACGCCCCGCGAGCCACCGCTGACAGGTTGTCGCGCTCGGCGTGTGCGGCACATGGGAAAGAGCCCCCTCTTTCCCTCTGGAGCGGCCGGTGGCGCGGCCGGTGGTCCCGGCCTTGCTTTGGGGAGTGCCATCACGCTCCCCGTCAGGAGGCCACCGATGTCCACACTCATCCGCCCCGCGTTCCATGCCCTCACCCTGCTCTGCGCCGCATGCACCTGCCTGGTGGCCGCGTACGCCGTGAACTCGGTGGTGGACGCGTGGCTCCAGCCCCTGCCCTCCTTCGAGGAGCCGCCCAGGAAGGCACGCGCGAAGGAGGAGTTGCCGACACCGCTCGCCCTCGCACCGCTCGCCCGCTACCTGGGCCTGCCGGACAAGGTGCGTGAGGAGGTCATCGCCGCTCCGGGGGATGAAAATGACGAGGCGGTGCCGAACACGCTGGGCCTGAAGCTGCTGGGCACGATGGTGGGGGCGAATCCCTCCAACACCTTCGCCTCCGTGTACGAGGGCGCCACGCACCGCACGCGCTCGGTGTGGACGGGGGGCGACATCCAGGGTGCCCAGGTGGTGGCCATCGAGCGCACGCGGGTGCTGCTGATGAACTCGGGGCGGCTGGAGTACGTCAGCGCCACGGCGACGGACGCGCTTCCCCCGCCCCTGGAGCCACGAGCCGCCGCGGCGCCGGCCGCGACGGACACGAAACCCTCCATCGATGTCCGGCAACTGGGCCCGCAGAGTTACGAGGTCTCGCGCAGGGACCTGGACGCCGCTCTCGCCAACCCCAGTGAGCTGCTGATGCAGGCGCGCGTCATCCCCGCCATGCGCAACGGGGAGTCCCAGGGCTTCAAGCTGTTCTCCATCCGGCCCGGCTCGCTCTACGGGCGCATCGGCCTCCAGAACGGGGACATCCTGCAGCGCATCAACGGGCTCTCCATCGCCAGCGCGGATCGTGGGCTCGAGGCCTTCCAGAAGCTGCGGGAGTCCTCACGCATCGAGCTGGAAGTGGAGCGCAACGGTCAGCCGATGCGCCTGACGTACTCGATGCGCTGAGCCCTCCGAAGCAGGTCCGCGGCCATTTCCCCTCTCCCCTCGGGAGAGGGACGGGGTGAGGGTATCGGGTGAACGCGGGTTGAACCCCCTGTCCCCACTGTTGGCCACGGGTTGGAGAACGGGTCCGGGCACCCTCACCCCCACCCTCTCCCGGGAGGAGAGGGAGTATTGGAGGGAGTATCAGCGCTTCGCGGTGGTCTTGTTCCCGGGCCATACGGAGCGGAGCGTGCCCGCGAGGGCCCGGAGCGTATCGGTCCGGGCGTAGCCGGGGCGCCACACCAGGGCGAGGGTGCGGCTCGGCGAGGGGTCCGAGAAGGGCCGAACCACGAGCTTGCCCAGCCGGTTCTCGATGGGCACCGAGAGCGCGGGCAGCAGCGTGATGCCCCCCGCGCCCGACATCACCATCTGCGCCAGGGTGGTGAGGCTGGTGGCCCGGAAGTCCACCTCGCGCGCTCCAATCCGCGTGCACAGCGCGAGCGCCTGTCCCCGGAAGCAGTGGCCGTCCTCCAGCAGCAGCACGTTCTCCTCGTCCAGGTCCTGGAACCGCACCTGCTTCTTCTTCTCCAGCGGGTGCCCGGGCGGCGCCGCGACGACGAAGGGATCCTCCGAGATGACCGCGTGCTCCACCTCCCCCACCTCGGGCACGAGCGCCAGCAGGGCCGCATCCAGCCGTCCCTCCTCCAGATCCTTCACCAGCACCTCCGTCTTGTCCTCGCGCAGGCGCAGTTGCAGCCGGGGGTACTGCTTCACCAGGGCCGGGATGACCTCGGGCAGCACGTAGGGCGCGATGGTGGGGATGACGCCCAGGTTCAGCGGCCCCGCGAACGGATCCGCCAGCCGGGACGCAGCGGACAGGATGTCCCCGGCCTCGGTGAGCACCTTGCGCGCCCGCGCCACCAGCTCCTCCCCGGCGGGCGTCAGCATCACCCGGCGCTTGTCCCGCTCGAAGAGCTTCACCCCCAACACGTCCTCGAGCTGTTGAATCTGCGCGCTCAGGGCGGGCTGGGAGACGTGGCACCGCTCGGCCGCCCGCCGGAAGCCGAGCACGTCCGCGACGGCGACGAGGTACTCCAACTGCCTCAGGGAGATGTCGTTCAGGGAGGGCATGGCTCTGGGACAACTGATAACCCCACCCTATCAATCCCATCGGAACGATGTCTTGGGCAACTCAGCGTGAACTCTCTACTTTCCCTCACGTCACCAACGCACTGACGCCACAGGCAGGAGAAATCACGTGTCCAATCGTCCCCGCTTGACCACCGAGGCCGGAGCTCCGGTCGCCGACAACCAGCACTCGCAGACCGCCGGCGCTGCGGGCCCGGTGCTCCTCCAGGACCACCACCTGCTGGAGAAGCTCGCCCGCTTCAACCGTGAGCGCATCCCGGAGCGCGTGGTGCACGCGGTGGGCTCGGGCGCCTACGGCTACTTCGAGGTGACCAACCCGAACATCTCGAACTACACGCTCATGAAGCTCTTCGACACGAAGGGCAAGCGCACCGAGGTCTTCCTGCGCTTCTCCACCGTGGCCGGCTCCAAGGGCGCGCCCGACACCGCCCGCGACCCGCGCGGCTTCGCCGTCCGCTTCTACACCGAGGACGGCAACTGGGACGTGGTGGGCAACAACACCCCCGTCTTCTTCCTGCGCGACGGCATCAAGTTCCCGGACTTCATCCACTCGCAGAAGTACGACCCCTTCACCAACTGCCAGGAGCCCGACAACCAGTGGGACTTCTTCTCCTACTCGCCCGAGGCCACGCACCAGTTCACCTGGCTCTTCGGTGACCGGGGCATCCCCGCCACGCTGCGGCACACGGATGGCTTCGGCTCGCACACCTTCCAGTGGGTGAACGCCAAGGGCGAGCGCTTCTGGGTGAAGTTCCACTTCAAGACGGACCAGGGCATCAAGACGCTCTCCAGCGAGGAGGCGGCGGCCATCGGCGGCAAGGATCCGCAGTACCACCAGCGCGACCTCTACGCGGCCCTCGAGCGCGGCGAGTTCCCCTCGTGGACGCTCAAGGTGCAGGTGATGCCCGAGGCGGACGCGCCTGGCTACCGCTTCAACCCATTCGATCTCACCAAGGTGTGGCCGTACAAGGACTACCCCCTCATCGAGGTGGGCAAGCTGGTGCTCAACCGGGCCCCGGACAACTACTTCGCGGACGTGGAGCAGGCCGCGCTCGACCCGAGCAACTTCGTGCCGGGCATCGGCCCCTCGCCGGACCGCCTGCTGCAGGCGCGCCTCTTCGCCTACGGCGACGCGCACCGCTACCGGCTCGGCATCAACCACACCCGGCTGCCGGTGAACTCGCCCAAGGGCGTGCAGGGCGGCGCGCGCAACTACGGCCGTGACGGCGCCATGGCCTTCGACGGCAACGGGGGGCGGAGCAAGAACTACGAGCCCAACAGCTACAACGGCCCCGCGCAGACGGGCGAGGCCCCCGGGCTCGGCGTCTCCCTCACCGGCTCCACGGGCACCTACGTCCCGGTGCGGCACGCCGAGGACAACGACTTCGTCCAGGCGGGCGCCCTCTACCGGCTGATGAGCGAGCCGGAGCGCCAGCGCCTGGTGGAGAACATCTCGGGCAGCCTGTCGCAGGTGAGCCGCGAGGACGTCATCACGCGCTGCATCGCCCACTTCCGCAACGCCGACGAGGAGTACGGCGCGCGCGTGGCCAAGGCCGTCCACGACAAGCGCCGCTCGCGCTGAGCTCCCCTCCCCCCTTCTTCCCTCTCGAGGCTCTCCCCATGAAGACGCAGACCCCTGATTCGCAGACGACGGTGACGGACAACGACGTGATGGCCCTGGCGCGCTCGGCATTCCACTACGCGAGGGCCGGGGAGACGGCCAACCTGGCATGGCTCATCGACTCGGGGCTGCCCGTCAACCTCAGCAACGAGAAGGGGGACACGCTGTTGATGCTCGCGAGCTACCTCGGCCAGGAGGCCGTTGCCCGGGCCCTCCTGGAGCGGGGCGCCGACCCGGAGCGGACCAACGATCGCGGACAGACGCCGCTGGCCGGGGTCGCCTTCAAGGGCAACGCCGCCATGGCCCGGCTGCTGCTCGACCGCGGCGCCCGGGTCGACGGCTCGGGGCCGGATGGCAAGACGGCCCTCATGTTCGCGGCGATGTTCGACCAGTTGGAGGTGCTCGAGCTGCTGCTCTCTCGCGGCGCGTCGCCGGAGCACAAGGACGCCGAGGGCCGCACGGCGCTCGACTACGCCCGCGCGATGGGGGCTCGCCGGACCACGGAGCGGCTCGCGGGGCGGCAGTGACGCGCGAGCGGCACCTGGCCTGACAACGTTTCACCCTGTTTCATCCCGGCCGCCGCGCCCCATGCACGGCGGCCGGACAGTCTCCACAACCCGGCTTGACAAAAAACGAGGCCACGCGCACCTTGCGTCGCGTGAGCTTCTTCAGCGCCACGACCACGACGACCACCACCGCCACTCAAACGGCGGGAGTGGACTCGTGCGTGAAGTGAGCTGACGAACGCACGGTTCCCTGCCCCGCCTTCACCGGCCGGGGCGTCCGTGCAAGCGCTCAGTGCTCCGACCGGAAGGCCTCTTTCCCGTATCGGAGTACGCAATGCTCGACGCACACGATCATCGTTCCCTGGGCCAGCGCCTGGATCTCTTCCACCTGCAGGAGGAGGCGCCCGGCATGGTCTTCTGGCACCCGCGCGGCTACCTGCTCTACCGGCTCATCGAGAGCCGTGTCCGGCAGCAGATGCAACGCGAGGGCTACAGCGAGGTGAGGACCCCACAAGTCCTCGCCCAGCCCATCTGGGAGCGCAGCGGCCACTGGGAGAACTTCCGCGAGAATATGTTCGAGCTCGCCGGCGAGGGCGAGCGGCACCTCGCGATGAAGCCGGTGAACTGCCCGGGCCACATCCAGCTCGTGCACCGCATGGCGCCCAGCTACCGCGACCTGCCCCTGCGGCTGGGCGAGTTCGGGCTGGTGCACCGCAACGAGCCGGGTGGAGCACTCCACGGCCTGTTCCGCCTGCGCCAGTTCACCCAGGATGACGGCCACGTCTTCTGTGCCGAGGAGCAGCTGCGCGAGGAGGTCTTCCGCTTCTGCCGCTCGCTCCAGGCCTTCTATGCCGACTTCGGCTTCGAGGACGTGGAGGTGGCCTTCTCCAGCCGTCCCGCCCAGCGCGCGGGAAGTGACGAGGTATGGGACCTGGCCGAGTCCCTGCTGCTCGACGCGGCGAAACAGGCCGGGCTCCAATGCCTCATGCAGCCCGGCCAGGGCGCCTTCTACGGGCCCAAGCTGGAGTTCGTGCTGAAGGACCGGCTCGGCCGGGCCTGGCAGTGCGGCACCATCCAGCTGGACCTGGTGCTGCCGGAGCGCTTCGACCTGAGCTACGTGGATGCCTCGGGGCAGAAGCGCCGGCCGATGATGCTCCACCGGGCGATGCTCGGGAGCCTGGAGCGCTTCATCGGCATCCTGCTGGAACACCACGAGGGCGCGCTGCCCGCCTGGCTGGCGCCGGAGCAGGTGGTGGTGGCGGCGGTGAGCGAGGCGGCTGGCGCCTACGCCCAGCGCTTCGCGGCGAAGCTGCGCGAGCTGGGCTGCCGGGTGAGCGTGGATGTCCGGGGCGAGTCGCTGTCCCGGAAGATCGTCGACGCGCGCCAGGCCGGAGTGCCGTGGCTCGCGGTGGTGGGCAACCGCGAGGTGGAGTGGAACGCGGTCCGGCTGCGGCGGCGCAACGGCCAGCAGCTCGACCTGCCGTGGGAGGAAGCGGTGGCGGCGCTCGTCTCCGAGTGCCGGCTCGCGGCCTCGGCGTGACAGAAGGAGGCACCGGGTGCCCGTGACGTGTCAGCCAGGTCACGGGCACCCGCGCCCTCCGGATGCGTTTCCTGGAGCCACGGCGCCGGGGTGTGGTTGGCTGCGCCGCCTATGGCTGAGCGCGTGAACAAGATCGCAATCATCGGAGCCGGCTCGGTGGGGGCCACCATTGCCTATGCCGCCATGATCCGGGGAGTGGCCAAGCAGCTCGCCCTCTACGACATCAACCGGGCCAAGGTGGACGCGGAGGTGCTGGACCTGAACCACGGGTTGCAGTTCGTGCCCATGGCCACGCTGGAGGGCTCGGACGACCTCAACGTGTGCGCGGGGGCGGACGTGGTGGTCATCACCGCGGGCGCCAAGCAGAAGCCGGGACAGACGCGGATGGAGCTGGCGGGCGCGAACGTGGCGCTGTGCCGCTCGCTCGTGCCGCAATTGCTGAAGGTGGCCCCGGACGCGCTGCTGCTGGTGGTGACCAACCCGGTGGACGTGCTGACGTACGTGGTGCAGAAGCTCAGCGGCCTACCGGCGCGGCGGGTGTTCGGCAGCGGCACGGTGCTGGACTCCTCGCGCTTCCGCTTCCTGCTTGCGCGCCACCTGAACGTGGCGGTGCAGAACGTGCACGCCTTCATCGCGGGCGAGCACGGGGACTCGGAGCTTCCCCTGTGGAGCTCGGCGACGGTGGGAGCGGTTCCGCTGATGCAGTGGTCGGTGCCCGGGCGCGCCCGGCTGACGGAGGAGGACCGCACCCGCATCTTCGATAACGTGCGCACCGCCGCCTACCAGATCATCCGCGGCAAGGGCGCCACCAACTACGCCATCGGCCTGGCCACGGTGCAGATTCTGGAGGCGGTGCTGAACGACGAGCAGCGGGTGCTGCCCGTGAGCTCGCGGCTGGAGGGCTACCTGGGCATCAACGACGTGTGCATGAGCGTGCCCAGCATCGTCAACCGCACGGGCGTGGAGACGGTGCTGGAGGTACCCCTCAACGACGCGGAGCGCGAGGGCCTGAAGCGGAGCGCGGACACCATCCGCCAGGCCATCCGCACCCTGGGGTTCTGAGCTTCCCGGACGGCCCGCTACGGGCTCTTCCCCGCACCGGGCCGCCACACCACGCCCACCGAGAGCAGCCCGGTGTCGCCGTCGAAGAGCTCGCCAATCATGTTCGTGAGCGGAAAGGCGAGCTGCGCGGAGAGGCCGAACGAATCGGACAGGTCGTGGCGGTAGCCGAGCACGGCCTGGGACGAGAACCGGGCGCTCCAGTTGTCGTACGAGAACGCGTAGCGCCCTTCCTGGTAGGACACCGGGCCGCCCGAGTAGCCGGTGCGGACTCCCGCCTGGAGCCCGAGGGACAGCTGCCAGGAGCGCCCCACCGGCCAGCCGATTCCGCCGATCGCCTGCGTGTCGGAGCGCACGTTCCGGTCGGAGCTGATGAACGTGCGCCAGGGCGTCACGACGTGCTCGCGCAGGCCCAGGTAGAGCCCCCACGGCAGCTCCTTCCGGACCTGCACCGACAGCCCTAGGGAGTACACGGGCGTGGGGAGCGGGTAGCCCGCGGAGTTGATCAGATCCAGGTGCAGATCGATCTGGTCCACCACCCGCGCCTCCGTCCCGGGAACACCCGCCAGGAGCAGCGCCGCCGCCAGGGAGAGTCCCATCGTCATGGCAGCACCTCCTTCTTCAGCACGAACGCGGTCGCGCGCTGGAAGGACTCGGTGAAGCTCCCGAGGTGCCCCTGCGCCGGGATGAGCGCCGAGCCGTAGCGCAGACCCACGTAGTCCCGCGAGCGCAGCTGCCGGTCGAGGAACTCGAAGCCTCCGGCCATCTCCGCCCCCTCCCACGCGCCCGTCGACATCCACACCGTCACCGGCCACTCGCGGCTGCCCGCGGCACGCGCCTCCTCCCAGGAGTAGACGATGCCCTCCGCGTACCACAACGACGGAGACAACAGCCCGTAACGGTTGAACAGCTCCGGCCGCTCGAAGAGGGCGTACGCCGCCGCGAGCCCTCCGAAGGAATGTCCGAGCAGGGCCCGGTCCTCCCTGCGCCGGGAGATCGGAAAGCGCGACTCGAGGTGGGGCAGCAGCTCCTGCGCGACGAAATCGAAGTACCGCGAGGCACCGCCGCTGTCCGGGATGCGGTCATCCGGCACGGGCGTGAAGTCCGTGTTGCGGGGATTCTGCGAGCCGGCATACGCGATCCCGATGATGACCGCCGGTTCCAGCTCGCCGCGCGCCACGCCCCGCTCGAGCTCCTGCACGACGGGATCGAACATGGAGTTGCCGTCGAGCACGAGCACCACCGGCAGCTCGCCGCCGTGCTCCGCGGGGACGTAGGAGTGCAGGAGGAAGTCACGCCCGAGCAGCGTGGAGTGGAACGGCTCGGACTCGTGGGCGGACGTGGGGCCGCACCCGGCGAGCGTCAGGCCGATGAGAAGCGGAAGCGCGAGCGGACCCGCGCAATGCGAGAGCAGAGGCATGGGACACGAGAGTAGGACGCATCCGCGCGCTTCGCGCTAGCCTGCATCGCCTCCCTCAGGAGCCCCCATCGTGACTTTCCGGCGTCCCTCCCTCGCGTGGCTCTCTCCCCTCGTGCTGCTCACCGTGCTCGCCTGCCGCAACGAGCGCCCTCCGGCGCCCCCGGCGGTCACGCCCGTGTCGGGTTTCACGGTCGTCCAGAGCTGGCCGCATGATCCCAATGCCTATACGCAGGGGCTCGTCTACCGCGACGGCAAGCTGTACGAGGGCACGGGCCTCAATGGCCAGTCGAGCCTGCGCGAGGTGGAGCTCGAGACGGGCGCGGTCCTGCGCCGGCACCCGCTGGAGCGGCAGTATTTCGGCGAGGGCATCGCGCTCTTCAAGGGCAGGCTCTACCAGCTCACTTGGCGCTCGCAGGTGGGCTTCATCTACGACGCCGCGACCTTCCAGCAGGTGGGCCGCTTCGAATACCCCACCGAGGGCTGGGGCCTCACCGACGATGGCACCTCGCTCATCATGAGCGATGGCACCAGCACCCTGCGCTTCCTCGATCCCGCCACGCTCGCGGTGCGGCGCACCGTCCGGGTGACCGACGCTGGCCGGGAGATCTCCCTCCTCAACGAGCTGGAGTTCGTGAAGGGCGAGCTCTACGCGAACGTGTACATGCAGAACGACATCGCCCGCATCGACCCGGCCACCGGACGGGTGACCGGGTGGATCCACCTCACGGGGCTGCTCGCGCCGAGCTTCAAGCGCTCCCGCGTGGGCGACGTCGAGATCCATGTGACGGATCTGGCGCTCGGGGTGCCGCTGTGCGAGCGGATGGCGCAGAAGTGTGGGCGCGATGCGGCCCGCTGCGCGCTCTGGCTTGAGGGCCGTTACGGGGAGACGCCGCCATTCCCAAGCAACCGCCCTCAATACGAGGTCGTCAAGGTGGGCGGCGTCGTGGACGAGACGGTGAGCTGAAGGGCGAACGGGCGAAGTAGCCCGCCGGGTCACCCTGCTGCTCCGGCGTCCGGAGTGGGCGCGGTTACATCACCGCGATGGGGACACGGCGGCGCCCGAAGTCTCCCGGCTTCGTGTCGAAGTGGCCCGGAATCCTCGCTCCGCAGTCCGGGCACTTGCCCTCCTCCGTCAGCCGGTAGGTGAGGATGGAGTGCCAGTCCTAGGAACGGTGTCAGACGATTCGTATAAGGTGTCGGAACGAGTCCTTTGACATCTTCACCGGCGTACCCGTGAGTAGGCCCCCACCTGACGCACCGAGTACCTCCTGGAAGTCGGGTTCGGTCCATGCGAACAAGAGCACCTGACCACCCGCAGGCGGGGAGGCCAGGGAGGAGCACGCATGGACGAAGAGAAGCAGTCCGAAGCGAGCGGGGAGGGCGCGGAGCGGGTGGGGCCGTACCTGATCCAGGAGCAGGTGCAGCAGTCCGACGACAGCCAGGAGGAACTCTATCTGGCCACGAACGAGACGAGCGGAGCCACGGCCCTGGTGCGCAAGCACGCCGCCGAGGAGGGCAAGGCAGCGCGGAAGGATTGGCGGGTGTTCCTCGGTACCTGGGCCTCACGAGGCTACTCCGCCATGGAAGTGGAGCACACCGACTGGGCCAGGGCCCAGGACAGGCAGTCGGCGGAGTCGTTGCTGCTCACGTTGGAAGGTGTGCTCGAGGAAGTGCGGCGTATGGTCCGCGCCGTGTCCGGCCCCCACCAGCCCCGCCTCCGGTGGTGTCTGGGATGGGGCGTGGCGAGCGCCGTCACGGTAAGCGCCCTGCTCCTCGCGCTGGTGCGTCTGGCCCCCGTGTCCCAACCCCCGAGCGCCCTACCCGCGCCCTCGAGCCACGAGGTGCCCACGGCAGTCGAGACGCCGGACTTCCTCGCTTGGCTCGCGGACACCACCCCCCAGGGGCAACCCGTGTTCACCCGGCCTCTGCCGAAAGAGCCCTTCAAGAGACAGAAGCGCCCCCCCTGCACTCGCTACACCGAGGTCGAACTCGTCGGCGCCTGCTGGGCACCTCACAAACTCAAGGCCCCGTGCCCGGAGGACCTCTTCGAGTACCAGGGGGAGTGCTACCTGCCCTCGTTCAGTGCCCGGCCGCCGCCCTCGTCGCTCGGGCAGTAAAGGGCGCGGGGCCGCTCACGTCTGGCCCCGGTTTCGCTCGTCCTCCCGTCCCCCGCGAGCCTCGGCCGTGCATTCTGAGTCGTAGGCTAGGAAGGATGTCAGACGATTCGTAGGAGACGAGGTGTCGGAACGAGTCCTTTGACACTTCCCCTGGCGTCCGTCCTATACGTTCCGGAATCGACTTCTGAGCTAGACTCCCCCGGTGATTCACTCGCATTCCTCGCTCATGAGGGCATGGTTCGATGCCTGATGCGTTTCGGCACAAGGTGATCACGACGTTGATCGAGGAGATCGCGCTGCTCACCGGCGGACGGTTCGAGCAATTCGGCTACGTGATGATGCGGGTCATTCACCCGGCGCACTGGGTCGAGCGCGGCACCACTGTTGACGGGGCTCCGCGTGGGTACACGGTCGACACCTCAGCCATGGGGGCCGCGCTCGTAGCCGAGATGAGCTCAGATTCACACTACTTCCACGGGAGCATGAGCAAGCCGAGGAGCGACCTGCTTCACGCCATTGACCTCCACCCCGATGTGAAGCATCTCTGGCTTCTATCGTCGCGCGAAGCGACCGCAGGAGAAACGACAGAAATCGCGAACCTGGTCGCAGAATTCACCACAGGGCGTTATTCGTCGATGCAGGTGGATATCCTGGACTCAAGGGCCATCGCGGGCCACATCTTCGAAAACCTTGAGTCGGAACGCTTCGTCCGCGACCTAACCGCATACCTTCCGAGCGTTGGGCGACTGGCTGACGAGCACGCGTTCAGCCATCACGTTCCCGTCTACGGAGGCTACCTGCCGCGACCAGCCGCCGAGAGGGCGGTCACCGACCGATTGGCAGCCGCCTCATCTGCCGTCATCAAGGGGATCAGCGGCATCGGGAAGAGCGCACTCGCAGCGCGCGTTGCGGAGACGCTCAGGTCGCAGTTCGAGCTCGTCATCTGGCTCGACGCGCGCGAGCTGCACGACGTAAAGCGGCTCACCGACGTGGACGTCCTGCGTACCGGCACACATCACAACGTCACCAGCCTGCTCCGCCGACACAAGTGTCTCCTCGTACTAGACGACGCGACGCTCCCCCCTGACCAGATCGCTTCTATGGATTGTGGGTCGTCGAAGCTGATTGTGACGTGCCAGACGACCTCCGCTCCTCTGGCTATAACGGTGGGCGATCTCGATCGCGGCTCAGCGCAGGCCCTCCTTGAAGCGGGTGTTCCCGAGCGTTGCCCCCAGGCGGTCTTGCAGCGCGTGCTCTCAAGCGTTGGTGGTCATCCACTGCTGCTAAGTGCTTTGAATCGGGTGGCTCAGGACGATGGATGGGAGGGCGTAAACGCATGCTGCTCGGACGCGGTGAGATCCATCGAGGACGAGCGGCACGACAAGGTCTGCCAGCGAATCCTTCTGCGGCACAGGGCTCCGTTGGCCGACGAACTTGAGTTCGTTAAATGGTGCGATGAGGCACGCTTCGACGCCGAACTGGCCGCTGTTTGCGTTTCGGGGCTCGCGGTCAGAAATCTCCAGAAGCGCGCATTCCTCGCGGCGACCACATCGGGCGACGTCCGTGTGCACGACGTCGTCTACAAATCGATCCGCGCCGTCATTTCCGTCTCTCGCGAACGTGAATCACTGTTTCGCGAAAAGCTGGATGAGTTCATCCGCACCGAGCACGAACGCGGGGACCTGTTGGTCCGGCGCGTTACCCGCGTCCATGCGAACCTGCTGCTCCGTCTGCTCCGCTCAGACCGACGACCGTCCTTCGTCTACGCAGCGGCGTTGGCGAGAGTCTCCAACACGCCGCTGGAAGTATTTGCAGATCCCGTTGCCACCGCTCGAGCGCTTGCCGCCTCGAACCACTGGTTAGGACGCGAGATCGAGATCCGTGCAGTAATCGAGAGCGTCGAAGCCTTGTACACGCTCACCTCAGCGAGTCGCGGCGCAGACTCAGCCCGCACCTCATTGCAGACGAACATCACTGCTCTTGAAATCCTTTGCGGCAGTCTTGCCGCGAGCGGCGAGCTGCTGCGGGACCTCAAACACCACCATGCAAAGATGCTGGAGCGCCTCGCCAAGTATGAGCAGGCCGAGGCGGAGTTCCGGGAAATTCTGCTCGATCACCCGACGTTCGCAGCTGCTCGGCTCCAGCTCGCGCGAATTCTTGAGAAGACGCGGCGTAGTCGAGAATCACTGGAGCAATGCAGGGAAATTCTCGCACGATACGAGGCGGACGAAAACTCCGTGTCCTCAGCAGTCCTGCTCGAAACGTTGCGGCTCTTGGCCTCGCAGGGCTCGCCCGGCGAGCTGGCGGCTCAGGAACCGGTGATCATGCGGAGCTTGGCGCGTGCGCGCGATCTCGACCGGGGCCATGCCTTCCAGCTCATCGCCTCGGTCGCCCAGAAGACCCACTACACGATGCCGGAGCTGACGCTGCGCTTGTTCGACGCGATCGAGTGGCGCGACTCTGTACCCGCTTCGGATTCCGAGCGTTTCAACTGGGCGCAAGCTCACAAGGCTGCGGCCAAGGCGACAGAGGCGAGCGACCCGCGTCGACGGGAATTCTTGCTCGCTGCCGATGAGGTCTACGCGGGCATCGCCTCTTCAAACAGTTACCAAAAGATCCAGCACGCCGAGGCATTGATACTGCTCGACAGGTTCGCCGACGCGGACTCGCGACTCGAACAAGTACCTGAAAGAGATCGCAACTGGTTCTGGTGGCAACGAAAGGCACAAGCTCTGCAGGGCATGATGCAAAGCGCGCAAGCATTGAATGCCATCAACAGGGCACTCGATGGATTGCAGGACAAGAAGTTCATGCCGGCGTTTCTTCGCGATCGGTTTGTGATCAGAAAGGCACTCTCCGACCCAGATGCGGAAGAGGACTTGCGCCAAGCGATCAGCGAGTTGCCGCTCGATAACAAATACCGAAGGGAACTAGAGGCGGAACTAGCCCGACTCGTTCAGGAGAATCAGGCGGGCTGAGCAGTCGCTACGAGCGCTACCGTGCGTGTCACCGCCGCTCGTCGCAGCGACCAATTACGCCAGCCACTGCGGCGAGGTCACTACCCAGCCTAAGCGAACTCTGCGCTCGCGGTTGATACTGCGTGCAAGCGGCTCTTCCTAGTTTCTACCTCTGGAGGCTCAGGATGGGCTTGTCCATTGGAGCGCAAATGGCGCTTGATGCCTGGGCGTTCACCCCGGCGGGCATGTGGATTGGCGTCAAGGGCGCGCCGGGGAAGGTGTCAAAGAACTCGTTCCGACACCTCGCATCCCACGAGTCGTCTGGCACCCTGTCAGGGTGCAGCGGGCGCGCGAGACGCAGATCTGCATCGGCACCGAGAGGGTATTTTGCTCCGCGAGCGATGTGACGAGCATCGCGAACCCCTGTCGATCCCGATTTCATGCGTCGGCTGCAACACGGGGAGCGTATGCGTATAGGACGGATGGCACCTGCTGCCTGAGGTTCAAAGAACAAGGCCCTAGGTTCCGGAGAGCCTGGGGTCCTGAATAGTGGAGGCGGCGGGAATCGAACCCGCTGCTTTGCATTCCCAGAGCGAACTCCTACTTGGCGGAGAGGTGCGCCTCAAGTTTTTCCAGCAGCGCCTCATCCACGGGCACTCCCGCCTCTGCCGCTTCTTGCCGGTAGGTCTCCAGGTACGAGGGTAGCAATGCCAAGGCGTCCGGATCTGGGACAGTCGCCAGCACAGCGGCAAGGTACTGCAAGCCTTCCTTGCGAGCGTCGCATGCTGGGCCCCACTCCCCTCGGGAGTGCAAGAGGACCGCGAGAGAATTTAGTCCCAGGCCCAGCTCCAGTTCGTCCTGACCCGGAGCATCCGTGGTGAGAGCGCGAAGGAGTTCGATGGATTCGCGCAGGGCGGGGAGGCTCTTGTCGTGCTGCCCAGCCATGGTGGCATTCCCCGCGAGGTCATGAAGGAAGACCGCCAAGGCCCTCTTCTGGTGCTCGCTTGGACTGTGCTGTCGGGCAACCTCGACGGCCTTCTGATACGCGACCATGGCCTCTTCATATCGGCTGAGCCGAGCGAAGAGCGCTGCTTGGGTACTCAAGGCCCACAGACGCTTCGGATCCGGCGTTGCCGGGCTTTTGGAAGCAAGTTGATCATGGACTTCCTCAAGCTCACGCAGGACACGCTCCTGCTCCTTTTCTCGACCACCGATCTGCTCAAGAGCCAGGACGAGGTTCTCTAGCGGCAGCACCCGATGCTTGAGATACTCCTCGGCTGTCTCCGAGAGCGTTCGATAAAGTTCCACGGATTCCATTGCCGTGGTGACTGCGGCGTCGAGCCGGTTCCATTGACGGAGATTATCACTGAAATTATTGAGGGCACCCGCGAGCTTCGGTCGGAAGAGGCTGGGATTTACCGTGGCAAGTTCCCGATAGATGGCGAGGCTCTCCTCCTGCGACTTGCTGGCCCCCTCCTCTTGCCCCGCGAGCACCAGATGCTTGCTCTGCTCATACAGCGCTACGGCAAGCGCCTCGGAGTTTTTCTCCGGGTCGATCTGTCTCAGGACTCGATAGATGGAGACCAACTCCGTATCAACCTCCACCAACTCCTTCACCTTCCGGGCATCACGGAAGTGCCCACGCATGACCTGGAGTGTGTTGGCGAGTTCCGGGAGATATATCGCCGGCCGGTACCGTGACAGCTTCCGTCGGATGGCTGCGGCTTGGAGGAGCGACGGGAATGCTTCGTTGGCTCGTCCCAACTCTATGAAGTAAACAGCAAGGACCGTCAGGCGAGATGCCACAAAGGGGAGGAATTCTTCCGGGGTCCTGTCGGCAAGTGCTTGGGTCAGATCCAGCGCCTCGGCGGCAATGGGAAGCGCTTCCACGATACGGTTCTCCTTGGCAAGCACTCCGCTCTGCGTGCTGAGACTGAACGCCAGCTCCGATGCTGCGCTCTCGGAATCTGGCGAAGCCGCCAAGACACGGCGCCGAATCGCCACCGACTCCTCTATCGCCTGCAACGCCTCGTTGTGCTTACCCGATTCGAGCAGTTGAATCGCATCATTGTTCAGGCAGCGCCCGAGTAGAGGACTGAACTGTTCGGGATCAGTGGTGAGGAGCTTGCGTGCCAATGCGATGGCCTCTGAGTTGGCCTCATGCGCTTCTGTCGTCCGAGCGAGCTTCCGAAGAACCGCGCCGCGGAGGAGCAGCAGTTGCACCACGATGGAACCAAACTTCTCGTCATTCGATGGGGAGAGCTCGCGGTAGATGCCGAGGGCGTACTCGCACTCTTCTAATGCCCTCTGCGCTGCGCCATACGTCCACAGATCCTCAGCAAAGTGCCCCGCTGCTTGGGCAAGGGACTCCTTCTCCTCCTCGCTCATCTTGGAGTAGGCGGGCTTGTTGGCGGATACTATTCGAGACATGACCTCGATCCTGAACTCCAGGAGTGCGGTACTTTTTGAAGATGCGATGAGCAACCGCTTGAGTAGGCCCAGCTCCTTTTCCGACCGAGCTACGAGCGTCAGCACGATGCCAAGGGGATCGCCCACCTCTGCGGCCACGCTGACCGCGATTTCCCCGAGGCGATCCAGACGCGCGGTGAGGGCTTGTTGCAGCCATCGCATCCTTTTGGACTGACGGTCGGCTAGCCGCGTCAAGACGATGAGCGCACTGCGACACTCCTCGTCATCCGCTAAGTCGAAGGCTGCGCCAAGAAATTCCCCCTTCTTCTCCAACTGCTCAGCAACGAAGTATTCGCCTAGCAGGTCAGGCTCCAGCCCCCGTACCCAGGTGCCATCCGCAGCGCGGGCTCGTCCGTAAAGCTCCTCCAAGAGATCCAGGACGCTCTCGATCAAATCAGAGCGAGCGGCAGGTACACCCGTCAGCTTTGAGAGCCGCTCACGCCCCAGTTCCCGCGTGCGGAGCCCGCCCCAGAGCGTCGCGAGCGTCATCATCCCGTAAAAGCCACGCTCGACGATCTTGATATCCGGCGGGGAATGGCCCAGGGCATTCATCGCGCGGACCCAGTACCGCTTTTCATGTCCGAGCGTCGAATCGAGCAGCTCGACTGCCTGGAACTCGGTACGTCCTTCGAGCGTGGCGAGCGCCGCCATCTGCAGGTAGAGGGGGTGTGCGAAATGTGCGGCGGAGAGAGCCGCGTTCGCTTGCACGGGCTTCGGCAGTTTTAGAAGGACTGCGAACCGCTCAAGCGCCTCATCGAATAACTGGCGCCGCAGCGCGACATCCGAGGCGAGGGCGCCGAGGTCCCAAACCCGCCCCTGCCGCTCGATGACTCGCTTCACTGGCAAGCTCTGCTGCCCCAGGTTGCTCCACCATTCCCCCTCGCGGCGCGCGAGCAGCACGAGCCGCAGCGGCCCTCGTGACTGCGGCTCCTCAACAGCCAGTTCCAGGAGTTCTCGCAGAGCACCGGTTCGTGTTTCGGCGTAATCCACGACGATGACTCGACGCTCCCGACCATGCGCGAGCTGGCGGAGCTGGCTTGCGTCCAAGTGTCGGGGCAGGAACCCCGCCACCTCACCCCGCAGCCTGAGACTCAGACACCATTCGATGAGCAGCCGGGTTTTCCCAGTCCCACCAGCGCCAGTGAAGAGCATCAGTGAAACAGGGGGAGCGCTCTGCAACCAAAGCTCGAACTCCTGCAGATGCTCGGTCCGCCCATGGAAAGACAGCACCCTGCTCCCTGCCCGGAGGAGATCACCGGGGCGAGGATCAGGCTCCAGCAACTCGATCTCACTGCGGAGCAGTCTCTGGGTCGGCGTGAGGCGATGTCCCGCCTCGGCACACCGCTCGATGAGCTCCCAGGTGATGCGCCCAGCGGAGTCCAGGTTCTCGCGAAGGTACTCCCTGAGCCGCGCGTAGGCAGTCTCCGGATCCTGGTAGACAGTCCCCAGCTTCTCCAGAACGCGGTCCTTCAAGTCGCGCTCCGAGATGACCGTCTCGATCTCAAGCCTGGACAGGAAGCGAAGCGCCTCCTCCTCCGTAGAGCCCAGGCTCTGCTTCACGAACTCCAACCATCGACGCGTCTTGGAGTCGAGAGTCGTCGGAAGTACCTCCAGGTCGAGCCCGCTCCTCGAGAGGCGCTCACAGAGGGCTCGAAGAATGCGGAGGTTCCCGACATCCTCTACATCCACCAAGTCACGAAGGAGCAGATGCCAAGCGGCGATCTCAGGGTGCGAGCGAAGCGAGCGGAGCAGCTTGGCGAACAGCTCTTGGGAGAAGGGAGTCGTCTGGTTCTTGACCTGCCACGACTCGATGCGCCTCGCCCCGTCGACTGCATAAGCAACCGTCAGGTCGTCCCATTCCGGGAAGCGGGCATCCTCCATCCGGACTTCCACGGGCCCAGGATCCCGCAGGCATGCCCCGCGGATCAGGTCGGCGACCGCGCGCATCACCACCAGTGCGCCGAACTCATCCCTCCTGAGGAGATTCACCTTGTCTTGCATACGCGGTCCCATGCTCCGCAGCAGCTATGTAGGACAGGACGCGTCCCCCTGAGGACTACCCTTGCCCTTCCGCAGGCTGCGGCTCCTTGGTCTTGGAGTATAGGAGGAATGGGGGCCCTCTTGCTGGGCGGCGGGCTGGTGCAGGGATGCGGAGGAGGAAGCGGCTGGGGTCAGCAAGGCTGTGCTCACCGACAGCGTCAACGGCGCATACGAGAAATTGGTCCAAATTGGGTCCGACAAGAATCGATTTGGTCCCTCAAGACGAGCCAAACCTCCTTGTCGAGAAGAGGCTCGGCTCACAGCGGCGGTCACCTCTATTGGAGAGAGTAGGACGCATCCGCGCGCTTCGCGCTAGCCTGCATCGCCTCCCTCAGGAGCCCCCATCGTGACTTCCCGGCGTCCCTCCCTCGCGTGGCTCTCTCCCCTCGTGCTGCTCACCGTGCTCGCCTGCCGCAACGAGCGCCCTCCGGCGCCCCCGGCGGTCACGCCCGTGTCGGGTTTCACGGTCGTCCAGAGCTGGCCGCATGATCCCAATGCCTATACGCAGGGGCTCGTCTACCGCGACGGCAAGCTGTACGAGGGCACGGGCCTCAATGGCCAGTCGAGCCTGCGCGAGGTGGAGCTCGAGACGGGCGCGGTCCTGCGCCGGCACCCGCTGGAGCGGCAGTACTTCGGCGAGGGCATCGCGCTCTTCAAGGGCAGGCTCTACCAGCTCACCTGGCGCTCGCAGGTGGGCTTCATCTACGACGCCGCGACCTTCCAGCAGGTGGGCCGCTTCGAATACCCCACCGAGGGCTGGGGCCTCACCGACGATGGCACCTCGCTCATCATGAGCGATGGCACCAGCACCCTGCGCTTCCTCGATCCCGCCACGCTCGCGGTGCGGCGCACCGTCCGGGTGACCGACGCTGGCCGGGAGATCTCCCTCCTCAACGAGCTGGAGTTCGTGAAGGGCGAGCTCTACGCGAACGTGTACATGCAGAACGACATCGCCCGCATCGACCCGGCCACCGGACGGGTGACCGGGTGGATCCACCTCACGGGGCTGCTCGCGCCGGAGGACCAGACCGGAAACGAGGACGTCCTCAACGGCATCGCCTACGACGCGGCCCGGGACCGGCTGCTCGTCACCGGCAAGCGCTGGCCCCGGCTCTTCCACATCCGGCTCGTGCCCAGGTAGTCCACCACCTTACGTTTCGCACTCACACCTTCACCGTAATAATGAAAAATTGCAGCTTGACAGGAGAACTCCTTTTATCGGAAAGTAAGGAAGTACTCGACACAACCGTCGAGCCGGAGAAACCGTCATGCGCACTCCTCGTCTGGTTTCCATCCTCCCCCTCATGCTCCTCGGGAGCGCCTGCAGCGTCGACAGCATCGACGCTGGCACCCAGGACGCCCAGGGGACCCAGGACAGCAGCATCTCCGTCAACGCCCAGGGCCGTGGCCTGGAGCAGCTCCGGGCGCAGCGTCCGGAGTTCTTCAATGGCGCGGGGGATGTGTCGTTCAAGCGCGCGCTGCGCGACGAGAAGGGCCTGACCCACGAGCGCGTGACCCAGAGCTTCCGCGGCGTGCCCGTCTTTGGCGCCCAGGCCATCCTCCACCTCGACGCCAACGGCTCCGTCGCCTCCGTCACGGACCGTCTCGTGCGCGACCTCAAGGTGGACACTACCCCCGGCCTCCGCGCCGAGGAGGCCTCCCAGATCGCCGTCGCCCAGGTCGGTGGCTCCCGCGCCCTGAAGGCCGACCCGAAGGTGGACCTGCAGCTCCTGCCCGAGAGCAACGGCAGCGTGCGCCTGACCTACCGCGTGCAGCTCGAGTCCGTCACGGACAAGGGCGAGCCCTCGATGCCGAACCTCTTCATCGACGCGAAGACCGGTGAGATCGTCCAGCAGTTCGACAACCTGAAGACCAGCCGCAACCGCAAGACGTACACGGCCTCCACCCGCACCACGCTCCCCGGTACCCTGCTGCGCTCCGAGGGCCAGGCTCCCGTGAGCGACGCGGTGGCGAACCAGGCGCACGACAACGCGGGCTTCACCTACGACTTCTACTTCAGCAAGTTCGGCCGTGACAGCTACAACGGCACCGGTGGCACGCTCACCTCGTCCGTCCACTACAGCCGCAACTACGTCAACGCCTACTGGGACGGCACCCAGATGGTGTACGGCGATGGCGACGGCTCGCAGTCCGGCCCGCTCACCGTGCTCGACGTCGTGGCCCACGAGCTCACCCACGCCGTGACCGACACCTCCTCCGACCTCGTCTACTCCGGTGAGTCCGGCGCCCTCAACGAGGCCATGTCCGACATCTTCGGCGCCTCCATCGAGGCCTTCCGTGACAGCGCCGTCAGCGCCAACACCTGGAAGATTGGCGAGGAGTGCTGGACCCCGGCCACCGCGGGCGACGCGCTCCGCTACATGAACGACCCGGCGCTGGCGGGTGACTACGACTACTACCCCACGCGCTACACCGGCACCTCCGACAACGGCGGCGTGCACTGGAACTCGGGCATCGCCAACCTGGCCTTCAATCTGATGGTGAGCGGCGGCACGCACCCGCGCGGCAAGACCACCACCGTGGTGCCGGCCCTCGACGCCAACGCGTACACCAGCATCCAGATGGGCGCCGCCATCTTCTACCGCGCCAACACGGTGTACCTCACCCCGGGCAGCACCTTCTCCGAGGCGCGCGGCGCCACGGCTCAGGCCGCTACCGACCTCTACGGCGCGACGGCCGCCGCCGCGGTGAACGCGGCCTGGACCGCGGTGGGCGTGGGCGCTCCCCCGACCTTCACCGTCCTCAGCACCGTGAGCAACCTCTCGGGTGCCAAGAGCAGCAGCACCAACTACACCCACGTCACGCCCGCTGGCGCCACGGCCATGCGCTTCGCCACCACCGGCGGCACGGGTGATGCCGACATGTACGTGCGCTTCGGCAGCGCCCCCACCACCACCACCTACGACTGCATGTCCGCGGGTGCCACCGCCACCGAGAGCTGCACCATCACCGGCGCCAAGCAGGGCACCTACTACGTCCTCATCAAGGGCTACACGGCCTACTCCGGCGTCACCTACACGGTCAGCTCCGGTCAGTAAGCCCCAGTAGCACCGCGGTCCTCACGCCGGCGCGGCTCCCCTTCCTGGGTGGCCGCGCCGGTTGTCTTTCTGGCGCCAGGGGTTCGCTACGGAGCGGCCTCGCAGCCGCAGCCGCACTCGTTGAAGAACGGTTGGAAGCCCTCCGCGCAGAGGAACCGGAGGGTGGCGCACACGTCGGGATCCTTCGCGATGTACGACCGGTTGGGGTCGTTGTAGTCGCAGGCTCTCTTCTGCCGCTGGCAGCCGCAGCCGCACTCGTTGAAGAAAGGGCTGTAGCCCTCCTTGCAGATGAAGTCGATGCGGGTGCACTCGGAGGGGTCGCGGGAGACATATTTCTGGCCCGGCTCCCTCCCGGTGCAGGCGGTGGGGTGCTCCCTGCGACAGATGCCGCCGCAATCGGCGCCCCCCTGCTCCGGGTCACAGCTGTCACGAGGATCGTCGATGCAGACGAAGCCCTCGGCACAGGGAAAGCCCGCGATGCCACCGCAGAACTCTCCCCCGGCCCCCACTTCCTGGAGCGCGGCCTCCTGTCCCGCGTCAGCGGTGGGAGCGCAGGAGCTGCCACAGAGCGCTGCGCCGGCGACGAGCACGCTGCACCACATCAAGCGGATCGACATGCGGGACCCCCTCCTTCGAGCTGCGGAAGAGGATTCAGGCGGGGGACGGGAATCCGGTAGCGGAGCAGGGAGCAGGCAAGGGCTCCTGCTCCCGGGTCTGACCGAGGGGCCACCCCTCTGTTCACCCGCATGACGCAGGGCGCCAGCACGAGAGGCGCGACAGCCCGCGCCCGCCGCTGGCACTCTCGCGCTCCCATGAGGAAGCCCGTCCATGTCGAGGAGTCGCCGGTGAGCAAGCCGCTCGAGTTGGTGACGATCCCCGCCCCTCCGCCCGAGTCCCGCGTCCGCCGCGACGCCCGCTTCGCCACCTCCGGCGAGAAGCGCACGCGCTATCACCTGCCCGAGTCGCTCGAGTCGTCCTCGCCCGTCGGCTACCGCACGCGTGTCTCGCTCTCGCGGGAGGAGGCCAGCACGCTGCTGTCGCTGCTCTCGCTGCCGAGGCCGTCCCGCTTCGTGCCGGGCCCCGCCCCCACCGAGCGCGAGCTCTTCGAGGAGTGCTCGCTCGGAGTGCTCTCCGCACGGCAGTCCACCAACTTCCGCGGGCAGCGGGAGGTGCTCCTCGGCCCCAAGGACTCCGAGCAGGCGGCCGCGCTGCTCAGGCGCATGGGCCGCAAGGAGGCGCCCGTGCTCGACGGGGCCGCCTTCACCCACGTGGTGCTCGCGCGCCCCTACCGCACCCCCTTCACCTTCCTGCTCACCTTCGTCGGCCACAAGCCCCTGGCCAGCCTCCTCACCGTGCCGCTGCGCGCCTGGGCCAAGCGCTTCCGCCACGCGGATGACATCCCCACCATCGGCTACCTCAAGGAGCTGCACCTCGGCGTCCTCGCGGATGCGATGGAGCGCGCGGCGGTGATTGCCTCCGCGGGCACCCGGCGCGCCCAGGTCTTCCTGGAGCCCTTCGAGCAGCCCTCGGACGCGGCGGCCCTGCGCGAATTGGAGGCGCTGGTGGGCCTGACGTCCGCCGAGCGCGCGGCGGGCTGGCGCATCTCGCTCGTGGCCCAGGTGGGCCATGTGTCCGAGGAGGAGCGCGTGCCCATGGAGCGCCCCACGGCGCGCCGGCTGGGCGCGGCGCTGCTCGCCCTGCGCAGCGAGCGCATCCAGCCCGGCGTCAACGCCGAGCCGAGCGCCCCTCCCGCCTATCAGGCGCGCCAGCCCCTGGACGTGCCCGAGGAGCTGACGGTGCAGGCGGGCCGCGCGGCCTACAACGCCTTCGCCCGCTTCACCGGCGTGTCTCGCGAGCGGGCCAAGGAGCTGCTGCTGCTCGAGCGGATTGACGTGCTCACGCCCCATGGCAAGGAACGGCTGCGCGCGGTGCGCGAGGAGCTGGAGCAGGTCACCGACAAGCTCATCGCCCGGCTGCCGCTGTGGGCGGACCTGGCGCTCGGGCGTGCGCTCTCGCGCAACAGCGCGCGCGGGCGGAAGGCCTTTGCCTTGGCGGGCCAGCGCATCTACGTCGGAGGGTTGTCCCGCCGCGAGGTGGAGCAGTCGGGGCTGTCCTTCGCCCACGCGGTGCGGGCCTTCGGCGCGGCGGCCGCTCGCGGCGCGCTCGTCGCCGAGGTGGCCGGCACCACGGAGATTCCCGAGGGGTGTGATCTCCGCGGCGGCGTGTGTCTGATGGCCGGGCCGGTGAACCAGAACGACATCGGCAAGCAGTTCTTCGGCAGCAAGGACCTGCTCGAGCAGGCCTTCGCCGGAAGAGCGCCCACGAGCCTGCTCGTGTGGACGTTCAAGGCCAAGACGGTGGCCGACCCCATCGGCAACGAGCAGCAGTTGCTGGACGCCGCTCGCAAGGGCGCGCTCGTGGACTTGAGGCCCGGGCCGCACGAGGTGGTCGCGGTGCGCCAGGGCACGGCGCTCGGGCCCATGCGGCAGAGTGGGGGCCGGGTGAATGCCGAGCGGGCGTTTGGCGACGTGGGCAACTTCGTCACCGACCCCGAGGGCCGCGAGATTCCGGGCAACCGGGGCACGGTGTGGCCCGTAGAGCAGGCGGACGCACCCTTGTGGCCCGGGGGGACGCAGTAGGGCTCACGGGTTCAACCCGGGCCTGGATACCCTCACCCCGTCCCTCTCCCAAAGGGAGAGGGGATGTTGGGGGATATTGGGGGAAGTGGGGGGTCAGCGAGTTTCGGTGCTCGCCTTCGCGGGCGAGCGAGCGGGGTTGGTCGCCACGCTGTTCAGGTAGTTCAGCGACATCTTCAGCTGGTAGTCCGTCAGCTTCGCCGCCACGTCCCAGTCACGCACGCTCTCGGGCAGGCTCTTCGGCTGTGCCACAGCCTCGGACTCGCTCGCCACCGCCGGCTCCGCCTTGAAGTGCCGGTCCAGGTCCTTCTCCCGCGGCTGGTCCTTCGCGCCCTTGCCTCCCGGCGCCTCCGGCACCCAGTAGTCCGGCGTAATGCCCTTCTCCTGGATGCTCCGCCCCTTCGGCGTGTAGTAGCGCGCGATGGTCAGCTTCAGCCCCGAGCCGTCCTCCAGCTCGATGACCGTCTGCACGCTCCCCTTCCCGAAGGTCTGCGTGCCCAGGATCGTCGCGCGGCCGTGGTCCTGCAGCGCCCCCGCGACGATCTCCGACGCCGACGCGCTCCCCGCGTTCAACAGCACCACCAGCGGGTACTCCGGCTCCGTGTCCCGGTCCTTGCTCAGCTCCTCGGTCGCGCGGCCTCCCTTGCGCCCCCGCGTGCTCACGATGGGCAGGTTCCCCGGCAGCCACAGGTCGCTCACCGCCACCGCCTGGTCCAGCAGCCCGCCCGGGTTGTTGCGCAGGTCCAACACCGCCCCGCGCAGCGGCTTGCCCCCGTTCTGCTCGCGCAGCCGGTCCAGCTCCTTGCGCAGGTAGAGCGCCGTGCGGTCCTGGAAGTTCTTCACCTTCAGGTAGGCGATGCCCCCGTACAGCGCGCCTTCCACCGAGATGATGCGGATGTGGTCCCGGATGATGGCCAGCTCGCGCGGCGCGCTGAAGCCCTCGCGCATGATGGTCAGCAGCACCCGCTTGCCCGCCGGGCCGCGCATGCGCTGCAGCACCTCCGGCACGCCCATTCCTTGGATGTTCTCGCCGTCGATGGCGAGCAGCTCGTCCCCGGCCCGGATGCCCGCTCGCGCCGCCGGTGTGTCGTCGATGGGCGCCACCACCACGATGCCCTCGCCCTTGCGCGCCACCTCGATGCCCAGGCCTCCGAACTCGCCGGAGGTGTCGATCTTCATCTCCTTGAAGACGTCGGGCGGCATGAAGACGGTGTGGGGATCCAACGTCTCCAGCATTCCCTGGATGGCGCCGTACATCAGCTTCTTGCCGTCCACGGGCTCCACGTAGTTGTTCTCCACGTACGAGAGCACCCGGGCGAACACCTCGAGCTGCTCGTACGTGGTGGTGTCGGGCGGGGAGCGTCCGTCCGCCCGCGCCGCGGGAGCCAGGAGCAACAGGCCCGCGGCGAGTGCCGCGCGCCAGGAGTGCAGGGAGCGCATGGGCCCCGAGTCTAGCACCCGGCCCGCGCCCCGGCCCTCCTACAGCCCCGAGGCGTCCGCGAACTGCACCAGTTCCGACAGCAGCTCGTTCGGCCGCTCCACTTGCGGAATGTGGCCGAACCGCTCCACCACCCTCACCCGCGAGTGCGCCGGCAGGTGCGAGCGGAAGAAGTCCAGACTCTGCCGCGGCAGCAATTTCTCACTCCCACCCCACACGAAGAGCACGGGCATGGAGAGCGCCTGGAGCACCTCGGGCTTGAGGTACTCGCGCGTGGCCAGCGCGTCCTCGCTCAGCGCCTTCACCGCCGGCGTCGAGTAGATGCCGCGCACCATGTCGGCCAGCAGCATCATCACCATGGGCGGACGGTGGAAGAGCCGCCGGGTGAGCGCCCGCGACTGCTCGGCCGTGCGCACGTCCATGGCCTGGAGCACCTCCACGAAGTGCTCGTGCCCCACGTCCGCGCCCGCGGGTGCCACCAGCCCCAGGGCCTTCACCAGCTCCGGGTGCTCGGCCGCCAGCTGCACGGACAGGGCACCGCCCAGCGAGTTGCCCACCACGAAGGACGGGCCCCCCACCACCTTCCGGCAGTACTCCACCAGCATGTTGTACTGGCCGCGCACGCACGTGGGCCCGAGGCAGTACTCCGGCGAGAAGCCGTGCCCTGGCAGGTCCACCGCCAGCACCCGCTCGAAGCGCTTCGCCAACCCGAAGAAGATGCGCGCGAAGCCGTTGGCCGTCCCGCCCAGCCCGTGCACCAGCAGCACCGGCGGCCCCTTGCCGCTCCCCTTCAACTCGTAGTGGTGCAGCCGCTGGCCGGCCACGTCCACCATGCTCGACCGCACCCCGCGCGCCACCAACATGCGCCGGGTGACTTCCTGGAGTCCTGAGATGAGATCCACGGCCAGAGGTTAATCCCCTCCATGCCGCACTGCATCATTTCCGCGTCCCATCCTTCCACGAGTGGACGCCCGGGAGCCGGGAATCCAGGGAATCAGCCGTGGAGTGGGATGCGTTGGCCCTCCTCCGCGCTGCGCACCGCCGCCTCGATGACCCGGATGACCTGGCCCGCGCTCTCCGCCGTCACGGGCACCGGCCCCTGGCCCGCGATGGCCGAGGCGAGCTGGCGGTAGAACTCCTCGTAACGGCCCGGAAGGCCTGGGACGCTCCCGCCGTGGCTCAACCGGCCGGAACGCTCCGGGGGCTCGACGCCCCAACCGGCCATGCCCGGCCGCAGCCCCGCCCCGAGCTGTTCCTCCTGCGGGTCCAGCCCGTACTTGCTCCAGCCATCCACCTCGCCGTGCAGCACGAAGCGTGGCCAGGGCTCGTGCACCACCGAACCCGAGTGCAGCAGGACGCGCAGCTCGCCATAGCGCAGCACCAGGTGGAACCAGTCCGTGGCCCGCGCGCCCGTCCGCTGCCGGCCGAGGTCGGCGGTGATGGACTCGGGCAACCCGAAGAGCTGCAGGGCCTGATCGATCAGGTGCGAGCCGAGATCCCACAGCGTGCCACCGCCGGGGACGTCGTCCTCCTTCCAGCGCGCCTTCACCTGGGGCCGGAAGCGATCGAAATGACTCTCGAAGCTGAACAACCGGCCGAGCCGTCCCTGCGCCAGCAACTGGCGCACGGTGAGGAAGTCCCCATCCCAGCGCCGGTTGTGGAAGACGGTCAGACACCGGCCGCGCTCGCGGGCCAGTGCATCCAGCCGCATGGCCTCGGACGAGTCCAGCGTGAAGGGCTTCTCCACCACCACGTGCTTGCCGGCCAGGAGCGCCCGCTCGGCCAGGGCCGCGTGCGTGTCGTTGGGCGTGGCGATGATGACCAGCTCCAGCGAGGGGTCCGCCAGCAGCTCGTCCTGCGAGAGCACGCGCACGCCCGGCCAGTCGCGAGAGACCTCTGCGGCCCTGCGGGTGGCGACGGCGGCCAGGGTGAAGGCGGGCTCGGCGGCGAGCAGCGGCGCGTGGAAGCGCGCACCGGACAGGCCGTAGCCGATGAGCCCCGTGCGGAGGGGAGAGGTCATCGCGACAACCAGGGAGCGGGGTCCACCGCCTGTCCGGCGCGGCGGATCTCGAAATAGAGGTAGGCACCCTTGAGCGAGCCCGTGTCACCGACCTCGCCCACCACGTCTCCGGCGGCCACGCGGGCGCCCACCTCCTGGGCCACGGAGGCCAGGTGCGCCACCAGCGTGTGGTAGCCGCCGCCATGGTCCAGGATGAGCAGGTTGCCGTAGCCGCGCATCCATCCCGCGTAGGCCACGGTGCCCTCGGCCACCGCCTTCACCGGCGAGCCCGCGGGCGCGCGGATGTCCACGCCCTTCTGCACGGTGACGGTGTTGAAGCGCGGGTTCACCACCTTGCCGAAGCCCACCTCGATGAGGCCCGGCGAGGGGAAGGGCAGCTTGCCCTTGAGCGCGCCGAAACCGGACGCGGCCGGGCCCTCGTTCAAGTCCTGGATGACACGGGTGAGGTCCGCGTCCGCCTGCTCCAGCTCGCGCACCATGCGCCGCGCCAGCTCCGCCTCGCCCTTGATGGCGCCCACCACCTCCTCGAGCGCCCCCTGCTGGGCCCTCGCCAGCGCCTCCTGCTCGCGCAGGAAGCCCAGCCGCACGTCCAGCGAGCCCTTCAACCGGCGCAGCTCGGCCGCCGACTGGCGCCGCAACCGCGCCACCCGCTGCACCGTGCGCAGCAGCCGCAAGTCCTCCTCGAGCGTGGCCTTCAGCGCGCGCGAGCGCCACACCATGGCGGAGAAGTCCCTCGCGCTCAGCAGCACCTCCAGGGGCCGGCGGCGCATCAGCCGGTACATGCCCCACAACCGCGGAGACAGCCGGCGCAGCTGCCCGCGCAGCATCTCCTGCGTCAGCTCGTCCTCCTGCTCGGCGACGGCCAGCCGCTTGCGGAAGACGGACAGGTCGCGCTCCAGCGCCTTCACCCGCTGCGAGCTGGTGGCCGCCCGCTGCTCCACCATTTCCAGCACCTCCAGCGCGGACACCTTGCGCGACTCGATGAGCGCGAGCGCCGCCCGCTGCGTGGCCAGCTTCTCGCGTACGGCCTCCCGCTCGGCCGCCTCGTCCAGCGCGGGGGGTGGCTCGGCCGCGCCCTCCTGGGCGGACGGCGGGGGAGCCGCCTCCTCTTGAGCGAGGGCCGCACCACCCCACAGCAGCAGAGAGAGGAGGACGAGCCGGCTCATACCCGCAGGAAGCGCCCCACGGCGATGAAGCTGCCGCCCAGTCCCAGCGCGCAGCCCGCCGCCAGCAGCTCCAGGGCGATGGCCGGCTCCAGCAGCGGCACCATGCCGCCGGGCCCCACCAGGAAGGAGAAGAGCGAGGCGAGTCCGGGCCCCGCCAGCCGCTCGAAGGCCACGAGCCCCGCCAGCGCCACCCCGGCCCCGAGCAGTCCCTGGAGGAAGCCCTCGATGAGGAAGGGTGCCTTGACGAAGCGGTCCGTCGCGCCCACCAGCTTCTGGATTTCGATCTCCCCGCGCCGCGCGTAGATGGCGAGCTGGAGCGTCGCGGACACGATGACCACGGTGGCCAGCAGCACCACCGCGAAGGCCACCCACCCGCCATAGCGCAGCGCCTTGGAGATGGCCGAGAGCCGCTCCACCGCCTCCTCGCCGTAGTCCACGCCGGTGACGCCGGGCATGGCGCGCAGCTGCTGCGCCAGCTCCTTGAGGGCACCGGGGGTGCGCCGCTCCGCGGGGACCTCCAGCTCCAACGAGGGAGGCAGCGGGTTCTCCGGCAACTGCGTCAGCGCCTCGCCGAGGTCGCCCAGCTCGTTCGCCAGACGCGTGAGCGCGGCCTGAGGGGGAACCAGCGAGGCCCGGCCACCACTGGCGGCCACCATCCGCTCGCGGAGCACCTCGGCGCCCTCCTCGTCGAGGTCGGGGGACAGGTACACCGTCACCTGCACCTCGCCGCCCAGCGAGCCGAGGAGCGCGTCCACCATGCGCCCCGTGGCCTGCGCGAGGCCCGCGGAGAAGATGGCGATGGCGATGGTGGTCACCGCGACGAAGTGGATGAAGGGCGCATGCCGCAGGCCCGAGGCCGCCGAGCGCCAGAAGTAGGCCGCCTTCGCGATGACGCTCATCCCGCGGCCATCCGCCGGGCGGCCTTCACGCCGTCCTCGTCCGACACGATGAAGCCATTCTCCAGCCGCAGGGTGCGCTTCTGGTAGCGGGTGATGAGGCTGTGGTCGTGAGTGGCCACCATCACCGTGGTGCCGCGCGCGTTCACATCCATCAGCAGGTCCATGATCTCCAGCGTGAGGGCCGGGTCCAGGTTGCCGGTGGGCTCGTCGGCCAGGAGGATGGTCGGGTCGTTGACGAGCGCCCGGGCGATCACCACGCGCTGCTGCTCACCACCGGAGAGCTTCAGGGGCATGGAGCTCGCCTTGTGCTGCAGGCCCACCAGCTTGAGCATGCGGTGCACGCGCTCGCGAGCGATGGAGCGGGGCACGCCCAGCACGTCGAGGGCGAAGGCCACATTGTCCTCGACGGTGCGGTGGGGCAGGAGCTTGAAGTCCTGGAACACGACGCCGATGTTGCGGCGGAGGTAGGGGACGGCCGACTCGCGGATGCGCGCGATGTTGCGCCCGCCCACGAGAATCTGTCCCTTGGTGGCCTTCTCCCCGCAGAAGATGAGCTTCATGAGCGTCGTCTTTCCCGCGCCGGAGGGCCCGGTGAGGAAGACGAACTCGCCCTTCTGCACGTGCAGGTTGATGTCCGAGAGGACGGGCGGATCGCCTGGATACGCCTTGTAGACGTGGAACATCTGGATCATCGGCGGGACCGATTATGGCCTCGTGGAGGCCCCCTGGCCACGGTGGGAACGTGGCTTCCCGCCCGACCCGGAGTGAGCCCCCCACCTCGCCGTCCCGTGTGCGCCGGGCCTGCCTGCTCGCCAGGCTGCTCTCCATGGCCAGGTGGGGTGACAACACCGAGGTATCCGGGGGCGTGGTGGCGGGGAGGGGTCAGCGTGAATTCATGGCTTGCGCGCGCTGGTAGGCGGGCCGCGCGGCGAGCCGCTCCTGATAGGCGGCGAGCGGGTCCGGGAGCGCCTGGCCGAGCGCGCCGCGCCACATGCTCAGCGAGGTGCTCATGGCGATGTCGGCGAGGGTGAAGTCGGCGCCAGCGACATGGGGATGGGAGCCGAGCATGCCCACCACATAGGCCAGGGCCTGCTTGACGCGATCCTCGATCCCACGCACCGACCAGTTGCGCTTGTCCGCCTCTGGGGCCGCGAAATGCGCCGCCATCAGCGGATTGAGGCCCGCCCCGATCGTGGCTTCGCTGAACACGGTCATCTGCAGCACGCGCGCCAGCCGAGGGTCGTCCTGTGCGGGCAGCAGGGACGTGGGGCCGTACCGCTGCGCGACATAGAGCAGCATGGCGACGGATTCATTGAGGGCCACACCGCCCTCGTCCTCGAGGAAAGGCACCGTGCCCAGCGGGTTGAGCGCGCGATAGGCCGCGGGGGTCGGGAAGGGAAGGCGCTCGAGGTGATAGGGCAGGCCCATCTCCTCACAAAGCCAGACCACGCGCAGGCCGCGCGCGCCACGCGCGAAGTTGTAGATGCGGAGCATCCGCGGAGCATAGGCCGGAGGGGCCTCTGCTGGGGGAGGGAAGGACCTGGCGTCCTGGGTCAGGTGAGGAACTCGACGAGCGCCGGCGTGAGGACCTTTGGGCTCACGTTGTGAGTCTGTCCCGCCAGCGTGCGGTGCCGCGCGTCCGGCACGGCCTTCGCGACGCCCTCGGCCGCCTGCTTCAGCCGGATGTCCGTCTTCCCGCCGTTCATGACGAGCGTCGGGACGCGGATGGACGAGAGCCGCTCCGCCGGGACCGAGAAGCCGCGCATGACGTTCGCGTCGTACGGCAGCGTGTGCGCGACCGCCTGAAGCTGCCGCCAGGCGCCGGGCATCAGCCGCATGAGCAGGACGACGAACCCGGGCGCGCCGACCATGTCCCGCATGAAGTACTTCACTGCGTCCCCACGGCGCCCCTCCGCGAGGAGCCGCTTGAGGTGCGCCTCGTGATCGGCCTCGGGACGTCCGGACGCGGCGGACACGTACGGGGGCTCGTACGCCGCGAGCTTCGTGATGTTCAGCCCGCTCGCCGCCGCCTCGAGCGCGAGCGCCGCGCCGGACGACAGGCCCGCGACGGCAGCGGAGCCGCCCGCGGCCTCGATGAGCGCGGCGATGTCCTCGACCTCCCGCTCCCGCGCATAGGGCTGCGTATCGCCGCTGTCGCCCCGGCCGCGGCGGTCGTACGTGAACACCGTGAAGTGCCGGGCAAGGAGCGCCGACAGCTTCGGCATCGGCCCGAACGCACGGCTGCAGAGGGCGCCGTCGACGAGGATGAGCGCGGATCCGGAGCCCGTCTTCTCGTACGCGATCGGCGTCCCATCCTTCGAAATGACCTTGTCCAATGGACGCGACTCCTGGAATGGGCCCAAACCGCTGCGCCTGGAAGGCGGCTTCGCGGGGGACTACTGGTTGTCCTCGCCCGCCAGGTAGCTGAGGATGACCTCGTCCAGGCTCTTCTCGGAGATGAGATCCTCTCCGAAGAGCGTCTCCACGCCCACCTCGTTGATCTTCGGCGCCACCTGGAGGGCGCGCGCCGCGGCGATCTCCGGAGGGACGTAGGCGGCCGGGGGCGCGGACTGCGGCTTGGCGGCCGGGGCGGCCTGCCGCGCGTGGGCGGCGTCCTCGGCCGAGCCCAGCTGACCGGGCTGGTAGTGCCGCACGCCCGAGATGTCGAAGCCGTCGTACACCCCGTTGATGAGGTTGCGCAGCATCTCCTTGTGCTGCTCCTCCATCAACTCACGGACGACCTCGCCCAGGTTCTCGGCGTTGAGGATGTCCGCGTACGACGTCTTCTTGGACGCGAGGATGTTACCGCCCACGAACAGGTGGGTGATGATGTGGGGGTTGTTGACGCCCGAGTCCTCGGTCTGGACGTGGTAGACCTTCCCCTTGTACTTGATGTTGTGGTTGAAGCCTGTGACGGCTTTTTCGAAGGTTTTCGCCATGCCCGAGGCGGCGGAACGTACCAGCCGTATCCAGGGGACACAAGGAACGCGTCGGCGGGTTGCGCACGGATGCCTGGTGGCCTCTCAGCTGGAAGGCCGGGCACCTGCACTGTCCACCCTGTGACTTCGTTCAGGATCCGACTGAGGGTAGAGTCCGCCCTGGACGTGGGGCAGCGACCCCCGCCGGCACCACACGAGCACGACGGGAACCATGACGACGAAGAACGAGCTCAAGAACCACCTGCGTCAGCAGGACGCCACGGCTCTGGCCAAGGGCTACTCGCCGGCCATCCGCGCCATGGAGATCGCCAGCATCGTCAGCTTCGTGGCCCTGGAGTCCGCCCTCGTCTGGCGCCTGTGGGGCGGCCCCTACACCGGCCCCTGGCTGGTGCTCAGCGCCCTGCTGCTGGGCTACCTGGCGGCCGACTTCGTCTCCGGCTTCGTCCACTGGATGGGCGACACCTGGGGCTCCACCGACATGCCCGTGCTCGGCAAGGCCTTCATCCGGCCCTTCCGCGAGCACCACGTGGACGAGAAGGCCATCACCCGCCATGACTTCGTGGAGACCAACGGCAACAACTGCCTCGTCTCCATCCCCGTGGCCATCCTCGCCGTCGCCCTCCCCCACTCCAGCCCCGGCTGGGTGTTCGTCTCCGCCTTCCTCGGGGCGATGATCTTCTGGGTGATGGCCACCAACCAGTTCCACAAGTGGTCCCACATGGACCAGCCGCCCGCGCTCATCGGCTTGCTGCAGCGCGTCCACCTGATCCTCCCCCCCGACCACCACCGCATCCACCACACCGCGCCCTTCAACAAGTACTACTGCATCACCGTGGGCTGGATGAACAAGCCGCTCCTGATGATCGGCTTCTTCCCCACCCTCGAGCGCCTCATCACCTGGGCGACCGGACTCCTCCCCCGCAAGGACGACATCGGCACCGAGGCCGCCCTCGAGCTCTTCGAGGTCACCTCCACCGCCACCCCTCCCGTCGTCCAGGCCGCCAAGGAGCTGCTCGAGGAGGAGACCCGGCCGGTGTCTCCGGCCCAGCCTTCCTGACCCGCGGTTCTAGAACGACAGGTCCACCTGCTCCGCCGAGTGGATGGGCCGCCCCAGGAAGCGCGCCCCCACCTCCACGAAGCGCTCCGGCACGTCCGTCACGAAGTAGTGGTGCGTCGGGGCCTCCGCCGCGGGCGCCAGCAGCCTGCGCTCCTCCAGCAGCGCCCCCACCACCTCCGCCGTGGCCTCGGCCGAGTCCACCAGCTCCACCTGCGGCCCCACGGCCTCGGCGATGACGTCCTTGAGCAGCGGGTAGTGGGTGCAGCCCAGCACCAGCGTGTCCACCCCGCTCCGGGCGAAGTCCGCCAGGTAGTCGCGGGCCACCAGCCGCGGCACGTCTCCTGCCAGCCACCCCTCCTCCGCCAGCGGCACGAAGAGCGGGCACGCCCTCGCCTTCACCTTCACGCCATGGGCGCCCGCCGCCGCCTCCAGCTCGCGCTGGTAGGCCCCCGAGCGGATGGTGCCCGGCGTCCCGATGACGCCCACCCCTCCGCCCCGCGTGCGCCGCAGCGCCGCCCTCGCCCCGGGCGCAATCACCCCCACCACCGGCACCGGCAGCGCCGCCGACAACGCCGGCAACGCCACCGCCGACGCCGTGTTGCACGCCACCACCAGCAGCTTGATGCCGCGCTCCAGCAGGAACTCCGCGTTCTTCAGCGAGTAGCGCGTCACCACCTCGCCCGACTTCGTGCCGTAGGGCACCCGCGCGGTGTCACCCAGGTAGAGCGTGCTCTCGTGGGGAAGGTGGGACATCAGTGCCTTGAGGACCGTGAGCCCCCCGACACCCGAATCGAAAACCCCGATGGGACTGTGGCTGCCTTGCCGCATACCCGGGCTCCCTATCACGTTTGATGCCAACCCCCATGTGCCCGCCCGCAAAGCAAGGAGGGCCGAGGCGGATGCCCCGGCCCTCCGGACGTCAGGCAAGCGGCCTGGCGATTACAGCTCCCGGTACAGGGCGACCGTGTAGGAGGGGTCCGACGCCGTCTTCTGCTCGAAGGCGGTCACCGTCAGCACGTCCGGCAGGTCCTCGTTGCTGTAGGCGATGGTCGAGCCCTTCATGCCGCGGATGTACACCTCGTACTGCCCCGGCTTCAGGTACTGGTACAGGATGGGCGCGCCCGTGCAGGACTGGGGGTCCCCCGCCGCGCCGTAGACCAGCTCGCCCGTGGCCTTGTTCTTCAGGTTGATGACCATCCCCGTGAGGCCCGCCTCGGCGCAGCTGCGGCGCGTGCCCCCGTCCCACAGCTCCCAGCGCAGCGACATGCCACCCACCGCGAAGAAGTCCACCTGCTCGGAGCGGGGGGTGCCCGCGCTCGTCACGAACGTGCTCTGGCTGGTGTACAGCGGCATCCCATCCCGGCCCGCCCGGTCACGGCCATAGGCGACGAGGTTGATGACGTGCGTCCCATCCTCCAGCCACGGCGTCTCCACGCCCCCGCCGGTCATGCCGTCCGCGCAGTTCAGGTTCACCCACTCGCCCCCGTCGATCTGTGCCTTGATGGACGTCACGCCGGCCTGCGTGCAGGTCGGGTTGGGGCTGGAGGTGTTGGGCGGGAAGCGCCAGCTGATCAGCGCGTAGGACATCCCGTTGGGCGTGAGGTCGACGACCTCCCGCACGTTCCCGTTCACCGTGAAGTCGCCCCGGCCCTCGAAGACGATCTCGTTGGAGTAGCTGATGGCCTGGATGGTGTAGTTGTAGGTGCCGGCCACGAAGTCGTGCAGGACGATGCCGTCCTCCCCGGCGGTGTTGCAGGCGTAGACGCCCCCGTTGTGGAGCGTCTCCCCGGGGATGGAGATCTTGATGCTCTTCACCTCCGGCCAGTCCGCGCACCGGCCGTTGGCGAGCGTCCAGAAGAACGTCACGTCACCGGGGTAGGTGGGCGCAGGGGGCGTGGTGCAGCAGGGACCATCGTCATCGTGGTCGATGATGATGCAGCCCGTGCTGGCGGTGAGACACAGGAGGAATGCGGCGAGGATTCTGGCGTTCATGGGAGGTCCTCGATTCGAGATCGACGGAGGGGAGGGGGCGGGCATGCGGCCCGTCACACACCCCCTCGGACGCCCCCTCGGGGAATTTATTCAAAGCCCGGCAACAACGACCTGCCGGCCTCAACCCCCCTCCGGGTTTGTTTGACCACCCCGGACCCGGATGCTACGGCCTGACCCCCATGATGCTGCCCCATCTTCCCCTGGCGCTTGGCGCCATGAACTACCTGCAGATCCTCCGTGACGCCTCCTTCCTGGAGCTGGGCGTGCTGGGCCTGCTGATGGTCGTCTCGGTGGCGTCCTGGGCGCTCATCGCACTCAAGCACACCCAGCTGTCGCGAGCCCGGAGCCAGTCGCTCACCTTCCTGGACTCCTTCTGGAAGGCCTCCCGGCTGGAGACCATCTACCAGGATGCCCAGAAGCTGGACGGCTCGCCGCTCTCCAAGGTGTTCTGCGCCGGGTACGAGGAGCTGAGCAAGCTGGCCCAGCACAAGGAGGGCTCGGAAGGCGCCATGGCCGAGCGGCTTGGCGGCATCGAGAACGTGGAGCGGGCACTCAACCGGGCGTCCACCACCCAGCTCACCGAGCTGGAGAACCGGGTGTCCTTCCTGGGCACGGTGGGCGCGGCCTCGCCCTTCGTGGGGCTGTTCGGCACCGTCATCGGCATCCTCAACGCCTTCAACTCGATCGCCGAGCAGGGCAACGCGACGCTGGCCACGGTGGCGGCGCCGGTGGGCAACGCGCTCTTCGCGACGGCGGCCGGCCTGTTCGCGGCCATCCCCGCGGTGGTGGCCTACAACTCGTTCGTCAGCCGCATCAAGGTGTTCGACACGGAGATGGCCAACTTCTCCGCGGACTTCCTCAACATCATCAAGCGGCACTTCTTCCGCTAGGAGATACGCGCCATGGGCATGGGCTCCAATCGCGGAAGCGGCGGCCGGGTCACCATGAGTGAGATCAACGTCACGCCCATGGTGGACGTGATGCTGGTGCTGCTCATCATCTTCATGGTGACGGCGCCCCTCATCCAGCAGGGCGTCAAGGTGAACCTCCCGGAGGCCAAGGCGGCCCCGGTGGAGGCGGCCGAGAAGAAGCTGGTGCTGTCCATCGACGCGCAGCGGCGCATCTACATCGGCGAGGCCGAGGTGCCGGTGGCCGAGCTGGAGAAGAAGCTGGCCACCAACGCCAAGGCGCAGGCGGACAAGGAGCTGTACCTGCACGCGGACCGGGACGTGCCCTACGGCGTGGTGGTGGACGTGATGGCCGCCGCCCAGCGCGCCGGCATCACCAACGTGGGGATGATCACGGACCCCACGGCCGGGGGCCGGGCGTCCAACAAGGGCAAGAAGGAAGCGAAGGAAGCAAGGCGCTAGCCCATGCACCCGGCCGTCAATCAAAGTCTGCTCGCCCAGCGCAGCTCGCGCCTGGGGCGCTTTCTCACGGTGTCCCTGGTGGGGCACGTGCTCATCCTGCTCTCCGTGGGGCTGTACAACGCCTTCGTCGAGGGCCCCAAGGTGGAGCTGGACCAGAAGCCCATCCGCGCCACGCTGGTGCGCCTGGGCAAGCCCCGGGACGAGAAGCTGCTGCCCCGCAAGGAGGAGCCGCCTCCGCCGCCGCCCAAGAAGGTGGAGGCGCCGCCCACCCCCACGCCCCCCGCGCCCGAGCCGGCCAAGGTGGCCGTGCCCATCCCCGGGGTGAAGCCGGAGCCCGCCCCCGCCCCCACGCCGCAGAAGGGCGAGGCCAAGGGCGAGGACCGGCGCAACAAGCTCTTCGGGGCCTTCGACAAGCTCTCCAAGTCCTCCAAGCAGGAGGAGGAGCTGGACGGCGCCGAGGATGGCGATCCGAACGGCGACTCGGCCACCGCCGAGGGCGAGCGCTACTTCGGCCTGCTCTCCTCGCAGGTGCGCCGCCACTACAACGTCGCGGACACCATCCCCGACAACGAGCGCCTGTACCTCAAGGCCCAGGTGGCCATGCGCCTCAACCGCACCGGTGAGGTCATCGAGGCGCGGCTGGCCAAGGCCAGTGGCAATGGCCTCTTCGACTCGGCCGTGCTGGCCGCGGTGAAGAAGGCCTCTCCCTTCTCCCCTCCCCCCGACCATCTGCGGGACACGCTGCAGAAGGGCGGCATCGTCCTGGAGTTCAGCCCGTGAACGCGAAAGCCCTTCTCCTCTCGCTCCTCCTGTTGCCGATGGCGGCGCTCGCCCAGGCCCCCGTCATCCAAATCTCCGGTGCCAACTTCCGGCCCCTGCCCCTGGCCGCCACCGCGCCGCTGGTGCAGGGCGAGGAGGCCAAGGCGTCCGCTCAGGAGGTGGACGAGGCCTTCATGTATGACCTGCGGGCCTCCGGCATCTTCCAGGTGCTGGACCGCGGCAGCTTCCTGGCGGACCCGAAGGAGGGCATGGCGGCGGGCAGCATCAACTTCTCGCGCTGGGCGGACGTGGGCGCCGAGTCGCTGGTGAAGTACTCGCTGGCCCAGGAGGGCGGAGAGCTGAAGGCCGAGGCGCGCGTGTTCAACGTGGGCACCGGCCGCGAGGACTTCAAGACGGCCCAGAGCGCCCCCGCCGCCGAGGCGCGCCAGGTGGCCCACAAGCTCGCCGACGCCATCTACCGCCACTTCACCCGCGAGCCGAGCCCCTTCCTCTCGCGCATCACCTACGTGCGCAAGACGGGCAACAACCGCGACGTCTGGGTGGCGGACTGGGACGGCCGCAACGCGAAGCAGGTGACCCGCGGCGGCATCAACCTGCTGCCCTCGCTCGGGCCGGACGGGACGTTGGGCTACACCTCGTACCAGCAGGGCGAGCCGGACATCTACATCCGCCGGCCGGAGGGCAACACGGCGAAGGTCAAGACGTCCGAGGGGCAGATGGCCACCGGCATTGCCTTCTCGCCGGATGGCAAGCGCATCGCGTACTCGCTCGCCACGGGCGAGAGCACGCAAATCTGGGTGGCCGAGGCGGATGGGGACAAGCCCAAGCAGCTCACCGACACGCGCTTCGGCATCAACACGAGCCCCTCGTGGTCGCCGGACGGCAAGCGCCTGGCCTTCGTGTCCAACCGGGGCGGCTCGCCGCAGGTGTACGTGATGAACGCGGACGGCTCGGGCGTGCGCCGGCTCACCTTCCAGGGCAACTACAACCAGACGCCGGACTGGTCGCCGCGGGGAGACCTCATCGCCTTCACCGCGCGCGACGAGCGCAACGCGTTCGACCTCTTCACCGTCAACGTGGACAGCGGCAAGGTGACGCGCCTCACGCAGGACCAGGCGAACAACGAGGAGCCGTCCTTCTCGCCCAACGGCCGCCTCATCCTCTTCACCTCCACGCGCAACGGCTCGCCGCAGCTCTTCGTGATGACGGCCGACGGCAACAACCAGGTCGCGCTGCCCGCGCAGGACAAGGCCGCGCTGCTGACGCCCGACTGGGGCCGTTAACCGGGTTGCGCATGCTCCCTCTCCCTCTGGGAGAGGGCGGGGGGTGAGGGTCGTCCCAACCGGCCAGCACCCCAGTGCAGCGGCGCCCTCCCTGCAAGCCCCGGGTCGGGGTGGAAATCATGGGCGCCTGCTGGATCCCGCACATGCTCAAGGCCCCGTGCCCGGAGGACCTCTACGAGCACCAGGGACGGTGTTACACGGCCTCCATGGCCCCCCCTCCCCAGCCGCGCGCGCTCGGGCATTGAAGGAGGGGGACGTCACCGCCGCTCGCCGCCTAACCGATCAACTCCGACAGGGGGCCTTCGGCGATTCTCGTCGGGCCTTCCGCCCCGAAGGTGTTGAAGCCGGTATCCCCCGAGGCGTGGCCCAGGGAGTTGAACAGGTTGGACACCTGGCGGTTCCGTGCCTTGCCTTCGGCCGGATACACCACGGTCCGTCCATCCGTTTTCAGCCCCAGCGCATTGCCACCGAGGACGAGCTTGGGCCACTCCCGCGCCTCCGAGTGGTGTTGTTCGCCATTGTCGGACATGAAGACGATCGCCGTGTAATCCAGCATCGAGCCGGACGCGTGGAGCTCCGGCGTCGCCGCCAGCGCGCGGGCGAGCTTCGCCACCAGGGCCACGTGCTGACGGGTGACCGCCGCGATGCCGGTCCAGTTGGCCGCGGTGTCGATGCCGTGCTGGAGATCATGACGGCCGACGTTCGCGATGCTCGAGTCATAGGCCACGTCGAAGCCCGAGGTCCCCGCCGCCAGCACCACCACGTTCGTCAGTCCGCCCAGCAGCGCGGTGGTGGCGATCTCGAATTGCGCCTCGAGCCACTTGAGGGAGTCGGGCGGGGTGGTGCCTCCCTGAAGCAACGGGTTCACGGACGGGTCCGGAGGCAGCAGCGGCTTCACCTGCGCCGCCATTCCCTGCAACTGCGTCTCCCTGGCCCGCAGCGCCTCGAGCGAGGCCAGGTACCGCTCCAGCTTCATGCGCTCGTGGGAGTTGCCCTTGAAGGTCCCGAGCGCGGCCTTCGCGTCCTCACGGACGAAGTCGAAGAGCATCCGGCGCTCCTGTCCCACCGCCGCGCCGGTCGAGAGCGAGCCGAAGAGGGTGTTGTACGCGAGCATCGGGTTCACCAGGATGCCGGCGGGCTTGCGCGGACCGTACGCACACGTCTCGTAGACGATGGGGGTGCGCGCGGAGCTGGTGCCAAGCCGGATGGCGTCGAAGGGCGCGGTGCGCTTGAGCGCCGGCGCCAGCACCGCATCCAGGGTGGCGGCCGAGCCATGCACCGCGCAGCTCAGGGCCCCCGTCCCCGCCGAGTGCCCTCCTCCGGCGATCATCGACGACAGCCCGAGCAGCACCGCCGCCCGGTTCACGAGAGACGGCGCTCCGCTGCCTCCGGCGAGCGGCCCCAGGCACAGCGCGCTGGAGAGGTTGTCTCCCATGCGGACCAACGGCGTCTCGGGATACACGTCGAGGAAGTTGTGCCGCGTGCCAACCTTCGGGCCGAGGGCCGCCCGTGTCCCGCTGGACAGGAACGCCTCGGGGTAGATGCCGTTGCACTCCAGCACCAGCACCAGCCGCATGGGCTTCACCGTCTGGGCGAGCGCCTCGCGGTAGAAGGGCGCGAGCAGTCCAGTGGCCACGGCGGATTTGAGCAGTGCGCGTCGGGTCAGCATGGTCACTCTCCCTGCGCCGGCGCGCGGCGCGTCGTCCAGGTGTCGCTGGTCATCAGGGCGCCCAGCATGGCCTTGAAGGAGCCCTGGTGCGCGTCGTAGGCCTGCTCCATCCGCACCAGCGTGCAGGCGTCGCTCCGGTTCTCGTCGCGGCCCATGAAGTAGCGGAAGGCCTGCCGGACGAAGCAGCGCTTCACGTAGCCCGAGGCGGCGAGCTTCTCGCTGAGCTCCACCGCATCCCGCACGGGCCCGTTCAAGCCCGGGTCCGGCAGATTGCTCAACATCGCCTGCCCGGTGGGAGCCATCCAGCCACCGTCGGGTGCATGGTCCCTCGTCCGCAGGTAGCCGGCATGGTTGTAGGTTTCGAACGGGAAGCCGAGCGGGTTCATCAGCGAGTGACAGCCCTGGCATTCACTCTTGCCGGTGGCGTCCTCGAGCCGCGCACGCGCGTTCTTGTCCGGCGCGTGAGGCCCCACCTGCGCCCGCACGCGCACCGAGCTGAGAGGGGGCACATAGCCGCAGAGCAGGTTCTCCCGCACCCACTTGCCCCGGTGGACCGCGGACGGATCGTCCTCGAAGTTTCCGCCATGCGAGGCCAACCACGCCGGGTGGGTGAGCACTCCGGCGCGCTCCGTCTCCGGGAGCATCCGCCAGCGCGCGTCGTGGGTCGCGGCGATCTCCGCGGTGGTGCCGTAGGGCTGGCCCGTGTACCGCGTGGCGTTGCCGTCGAAGCCCGAGTCCTGGGTCGCGGCGAGGAAGAACCGCCGGGAGGTCAACAGCGTCTCGAGCACCGCGACGTCCTCCACCACCGCGCGCGCGACGAAGTCGTCCATCTGCTGGATCAGCGTCGACTCGTAGCCGTAGTAACCGACGAGCAGATTCTCCCAGGCCGCGGCCTGCGCGCGATAGCCACTCAGCTCCCCATCATCGAAGGCGCTGGTCGCCTCCGGGCGCTCCTTGAAGATCGCCTCCACCTGCGTGTAGCCCAGCCATTGGCGGAAGAAGTTCGCCACGCCATCGGCGAGCCAGTACTCGCCCCGGCGGGGGCGCTCCTCATCGCCGAAGTCCTGGACCAGATCGAAGCGGGTGGGATCCACGCCGCCGAGGTGCTGATCGATCAGCGCGCTCACGACTTCCGGTGAGCGGATCCCTCCGTCACGGGCCGCGTCCGCGATGTCTCCGTAGTGGCCCTTGGAGGAAGCGGAGGTGTAGGGCCACCTCCAGGTGGGAACCGCGCCCGGGGCCCGATCTCCCAGCGCATAGGTGAGCTGCTGCGCGAGCTCCCAGTCACCGAGCCCGACCCGGCCGTCGCCGCCCGGCGTGCCCAGCTCCTCGCGGAACAACGCGCCGCTCATCAATGACGCCGCGGTGACGACACGCGAGAGGCTGTGGGTACGTGCGTCCTCGCCTCCATCGGGGACCTCCTGCGTGAGCACCGACTGGGCGAAGGCGCCCAACCGGTCCAGCTCATCCGCGCGCGCGGGCCGGTACATCACGCCCCGCTCGAGCAAGGTGGCGAGGTAGTTGCGAATGCACGCGGTGCTCGGCTGCGCCTGCTCCCACATGCAACGCAACGACCGGTCCTCCCGGAGCAGATCGAGTCTGTTCGAGCCGGTGTAGGGCCCGGCCCACGTCGCGCCGTACTCGTCCACGATGGGGAGGATGATCTCCACCATGGATTCATCGACCGTGTCGGTGGCGGCGTAGCTGCCGTAGGGCGAGCGTGGATTCGGATCGAGCGGATTGTCGTAGAAGCTGAAGCCGGTCCATCCGCGCGTCACGGAGCCGCCGACGTTGCGGGTCCACTGCCACCGGTTGATGCGGCGGATGCGCGTGGGCGCATCGGAGACGGCCCCCCGGCAGGCAAAGAGCTCCTCCTGGGGGATCAGGTTCGGCGAAAGCTCGGTGGCCTCGCTTCCGCCGTCGGAGGAGACTCCGCCATCCGAGGCGTCCGGCCCCTTCTGGGGGTCCGTGCACGCGCCGAGCACCATCAGGATTCCGGCGACACAGGCTCGCACTCCGCCGCGACCTCTCATTTCACTTCCCTCCGGGTGTAGCGCTCTGGCGTACTTTACTCGACTTTCCAACTAATCTCGTTGCAAATCACCAGCACCCGCGGCAACCCCGCCTTCTCGCCGCGCGTTGACATGGCCAGGGGGCCCGGCATTGTCCCCCACGCCATGGACGCGTCCCCCTTCCGCTCCCATTGGTCACTCGATCCCGAGGTGACCTTCCTCAACCACGGCTCCTTCGGCGCCTGCCCCACCCGAGTGCTCGAAGCGCAGTCCGAGCTGCGTGCCCGCATGGAAGCCGAGCCCGTGCGCTTCCTCCACCGCGAGCTCGAGCCCCTCGCCGATGCGGCCCGTGCGGCGCTCGGGGAGTTCCTGGACGTCAACCCGGACGACCTCGCCTTCGTCAACAACGCCACCACGGGCGTCAACACCGTGCTGCGCTCGCTGCGCTTCGCCCCCGGCGATGAGCTGCTCACCACCGACCACGAGTACAACGCCTCGCGCAACGCGCTCGACTTCGTGGCCAGCCAGTGGGGCGTGAAGGTGGTGGTGGTGAAGCTGCCCTGGCCCGTGCCCTCGCCCCAGGCGGTGGTGGACGCGGTGCTCGCTCACGTCACGCTCAACACCAAACTGCTGCTCATCGATCACATCTCCAGCCAGACGGCGCTGGTGATGCCGGTGGCCGGGCTCGTCCGTGCGCTGCGCGAGCGGGGCATCGAGACGCTCGTGGATGGCGCACACGGCCCCGGGCAGGTGCCCCTCTCCCTGCACCAGCTCGGCGCCGCGTACTACACGGGCAACTGCCACAAGTGGCTGTGCGCCCCCAAGGGCGCCGCCTTCCTCCACGTGCGCAGGGACCAGCAGTCCCTCATCCGCCCCCTCGTCATCAGCCACGGGTACAACTCGCGGCGCACGGATCGCTCGCGCTTCCGCCTGGAGTTCGACTGGCTCGGCACCAACGATCCCACCCCCTTCCTCTGCGTGCCCAAGGCGCTGGAGGTCATGGGCGGGATGCTGCCCGGCGGCTGGCCCGAGGTGATGGCCTCCAACCGCGCCAAGGCGCTGGCGGCGCGCGGCCTCCTGTGCCAGCGGCTCCGGGTGGCGCCCCGCTGCCCGGAGGACATGGTGGGCGCCATGGCCACCGTGCCCCTCCCGGATGGCTTCCCCTCGGAGCCCTCGGTGCTCGGGTTGGACCCGCTCCAGGATCGTTTGCTCTTCGAGCACCGCATCGAAGTGCCCATCACCCCCTGGCCCCGGCCTCCCCACCGCCACGTCCGGCTGTCCGCCCAGCTCTACAACTCGCACGCGGAGTACCAGCGGCTGGCGGAAGCTTTGGAGGCGCTGCTGCGCTGAGTAAGCTCCGCGCAATGCCTCGTTACGCCACCATCGACGTGGGGACCAACTCGGTCCTCCTGCTCGTCGCCGACCGCCTGCCCGACGGCCGCTTCCAGGCCGTGCAGGAGCGCGCCGAAATCACCCGCCTGGGCCGAGGCGTGGACAAGAGCCGCCGCCTCTCGCCCGAGGGCCTGGAGGCCACGCTCCAGGTGGTCTCCGACTTCGCCAGCGAGGCCCGGCGCCTGGGTGCGGAGGCCATCGCCGTGTCCGCTACCAGTGCCGCGCGCGACGCGGAGAACGGCGCCGAGTTCCTCTCCGGCGCCCGCGAGCGCGCCGGGGTGACGGTGGACATCATCTCCGGCGAGCTGGAGGCACAGCTCTCCTTCACCTCGGCCCATGCGGACTTCGGCCGCGAGTCCTCCGCGCCCCTGGTGGTCATCGACATCGGTGGCGGCTCCACCGAGTTCATCTACGGGGACGCCCAGGGCCGCGTGGCCTTCCGGCACAGCTTCGACGTGGGCGCGGTGCGCATGACCGAGCGCTACGTGCGGACGGATCCCCTGAGCGCCGGGGACCGGGCCCGCGTGGAGGCGAATCTGCGCGAGACGTTCTCCAAGCTGCCGCCCTGCCCTCCGGGCGCGGTGCTGGTGGGCATCGCCGGCACGGTGACGACGCTCTTCACCGTGCGACACGCCATCGAGCCGTATGACGCCGCGCGCGTCCACGGCGGCACCCTCACGCGCGCCGAGCTGGAGGCGCTGGCGGACCAGATGTGCCACCTGCCGCTCGCCGAGCGCCAGAAGCTGCCGGGCCTGCAGCCCAAGCGCGCGGACGTGATTCCCGCCGGAGCCCTCATCCTGCTCGAGAGCCTGCGGGCGCTCGGGCTCGAGCGCTGCCGGGTGAGCGACCGGGGCCTGCGTTGGGGCCTGCTCGCGTACCGTTTCGGAGCCCCCCATCCATGAGTCCGACCACCGCCGTGGCCACCCCCTCCGCTCCCGCGACGTCCTCCGCGCGCACCAGCTACTACGCGCTGCTCATCCTCTCGCTCATCAACCTGGTCAACTACCTCGACCGGTACATCGTCACGGTCGCCCTGCCCTACATCAAACAGGACTTCCAGCTCACCAACACCCAGGCGGGCTACCTGGGCAGCTTCTTCATGCTGGTGTTCATGCTGGCCTCCCCGGTGAGCGGCTTCCTCGGGGACCGGCTGCCGCGGCGCTACCTGGTGGCCGCGGGCGTGCTGCTGTGGAGCCTCGCGACGGGGGCCTCGGGACTGGCGACCACCTTCGCCGCGCTGATGGTGGCCCGGGCCTGCGTGGGCATCGGCGAGGCGGGGTACGGCGCGGTGGCCCCGTCCATCATCTCCGACCTCTTCCCGCGCGAGCAGCGCACGCGGGTGCTGTCCTTCTTCTACATCGCCATCCCCGTGGGGGCGGCGGCGGGCTACGGGCTGGGCGGGTGGCTCAGCGAGGCCTACTCCTGGCACATGGCCTTCTTCGTGGGCGGCGCGCCGGGCCTGGTGCTGGGCATCATGGCCTTCTTCATGCCCGAGCCCCAGCGCGGCGCCATGGACGGGCCCGAGGCGCAGACGAAGCTGCCCTTCCTCGTGGGCCTCAAGGGCCTGGCCAACAACAAGTCCTTCTGGTGGACCACGGCGGGCTACACGCTGATGACGTTCTCCATCGGCGGGCTCGGGTACTGGCTGCCCACCTTCCTCGTCAGCGAGCGCGGCATGTCCCCGGGTAGCGCGGGCTTCAGCTCCGGCGCCGTCACCGCCACCGCGGGCCTGGTGGGAACGCTCGCCGGTGGCTGGCTGGGCGACAAGATGGACCGGAAGCTGGAGGGCGGAGGCCTGCGCATGTCGGGCGTGGGCCTGCTGGTCGCGGCCCCCCTCATGTTCCTCGCGATGAAGGTGGACTCGCACGTGCCGATGTTCGCCATCATCTTCCTGGCGCAGTTCTTCATCTTCCTCAACAGCGGCCCCATCAACGCGGCCATCGTCAATGGCGTGCCTCCGGCCTTCCGCGCCTTCGCCATGGGGCTGAACGTGCTGTTCATCCACATGCTGGGCGATGCCATCTCGCCCACCGCCATCGGCAAGGTGGCGGACCTGAGCAGCCTGAGCTTCGCCATCGAGCTGAATGCCCTGCCCGTGCTGCTGGGCGGCCTCGCGCTGTTGATGGCGGGCAAACTGTTCCGGCACGTCTCGGCCTGAAGTCCAGGCCGGCCCTGAACAGTCGCGCCAGGGAATCCAGGACAAGGCGCGCGCACCGCCCCAGGATGTCCTCGACCGAGCCGGACTCCTCCCGGCCCGGCGTCGGCACGCTGGAGGCTTCATGGGCAGTCTGCTGTTCACCCCGCTGACCCTGCGCGGGGTCACCCTCAAGAATCGCATCGTCGTCTCGCCCATGTGCCAGTACTCGAGCGAGGACGGCTTCGCGAACGACTGGCACTTCGTCCACCTGGGCACCCGGGCCGTCGGCGGCGCGGGACTCATCATCTTCGAGGCCACCGCCGTCGAGGCCATCGGCCGCATCTCGCCGCAGGACCTGGGCATCTGGAAGGACGAGCACATCGCGCCGCTCGCGCGCATCACGCGCTTCATCCACGAGCACGGCTCGGTGGCGGGCATCCAGCTGGCGCACGCGGGGCGCAAGGCCTCCACGGCGCGTCCCTGGGAGGGCGGCGGTCCCATCCCGCCCGGTGTGAAGGAGGGCTGGAAGCCCGTGGGGCCGAGCCCCGTGCCCTTCGACGCGGAGCATACGGTGCCGGAGGCGCTCGACGAGGCGGGCATCCAACGCATCACCCGGGCCTTCGTCGAGGCCACCGAGCGCGCGAAGGCCGCGGGGTTCCGCCAGGTGGAGCTCCACGCCGCGCACGGCTACCTGCTCCACGAGTTCCTCTCGCCGTTGTCGAACCAGCGCACGGACCGGTATGGCGGCTCGTTCGAGAACCGCGTGCGGCTCACCCGCGAGGTGGTGCAGGCGGTGCGCAAGCGCTGGCCCGAGGAGCTGCCCCTCTTCGTGCGCATCTCCGCCACGGACTGGGGCGAGGGCGGCTGGAACCTCGACGAGTCGGTGGCGCTCGCGAAGCTGCTGAAGCAGGACGGGGCAGACCTCATCGACTGCTCCTCGGGAGCGCTGGTGCCGGGGGTGAAGATTCCCTCGGGGCCCGGCTACCAGACGCTGTTCGCCGATCGCATCCGCAAGGAGGCCGGCATCGCCACCGGGGCCGTGGGCTTCATCCGCTCCCCGTTCCAGGCCGAGCACATCCTGCGCACGGAGCAGGCGGACGTGGTCATCCTCGCCCGGGAGCTGCTGCGCGACCCGTACTGGCCCCTGCACGCGGCGCGCGAGCTCCACGCCAAGATTGCCTGGCCGCCGCAGTACGAGCGCGCCCAGGACTGAAGCCGCGCGCCTTACGGCGCCGCGGGGTGGACCTCGGCGAGCGCGGCGGGCAGGTGCTCGCCCCCGCGCACGACACGAGCCAGACGTCCCGAGGCGTCGTACAGCAGTACGGTGGGCAGGGTCAGCTCTCCGCGGGGCGACAGCGGCTCCGCCACCTCCTCGGGCAGCGCGGCCACCGGGTAGCGGATGCCGAGCTTCCCCGCCTCGGCCTCCACCTGCTCCGCCGTGTGAGCGCCCAGGCCTCGCACGTTCCACGTCCCCTGTTTCGCCAGCGCCGTCAGGACGGGCACCTCCTCACGGCAGGGCTTGCACCAGGAGGCGAACACCTGCACGGCGGTGGGATGCCCATTCACCGCGCCGCCCACCTGCTCTACCCGGAGCGGCAGCTTCGGCGCGGCGGCCCGGGGCACGGATGCACGGAAGGGCTCGGCCGACTTCGCGCCCCCCTCCACCAGCGTCCACCGTTGGCCGGACCGCAACGCCCCGAAGGACTCGGTAAGGCCCTCGCGCCACGTCACCTCCACCTCGGCGGCCTCCTCCGTCCCCAGTCCCACGTGCACCACCGGCTCCACCGAGCTGAGGTAGCCGCGCGTGAGCAGCACGGGGAAGGCTCGCGTCCCCGCGCTCGTGCGCACGCGCACCGTGGCGTTGCTCGCCTCCCGGTGGCTCCCGGTGGCTCGCAGCCGCAGCTCCATCGCCCGGCCCGAGGGGCCCTCGTTGACGAAGAGCTGCAACCGCGGCGCGGCCCGGTTGAGCATCAGCAGGTCCTGGTCTCCATCCCCGTCCAGGTCCAGCGCCACCAGCGCCCGGCCATCCGCTCGCGAGTCGAACCCGTCCGACCACGCGCTCTCCTGGAAGGAGCCATCCGGCCGCTGCAGCCACAGCTTCTTCGGCTCCCAGCCGGAGAAGGACTGCGAGCGGCCACCCCACCCGTGCGGCCCCACGGCGCCCAGCGCGCTGGACAGGAAGGCAGCGTTATCGAAGGAGCCTCGGCGCCCCTTGGACTCCTTCGCGATGGCCTGCGCCAGGACCTGGCGCCAGTAGACACTTCAAAGGTCTTTTCGATTGGGTGCGCTGTAGAAGCCGTTGGCCACGGCCAGGTCCAGGCGCCCATCGTCATCCGCGTCGAGGAAGATGGAGCCCCAGGCCCAGAGCCCCCGGTTGACGCCCCGGGCGAGAGCCACCTCCTCGAAGCGGCCTCCCTCGCGAGCCAGGTAGAGCGTGTTGCCCGCGGCGAACTTGTCCAGGCGGCTCCTGAGCTCCGGAGACGTCACCTGGGCCGCGGCGAGCACCCGGGTGCCGGCCTTGGAGAACATGTTGGCCACGTACAGGTCCAACCGCCCATCTCCGTCCAGGTCCCCCACGTCGGCGCTCATGCCGTTGCCCGGGTCCCTCAGCCCGTGGGCGTCGGTGATGTCCCGGGGAACGCCCTGCGCGTCCAGGTGCCACAGGTCGTTGTCCCCGAAGTCATTGGCTACGTACACCTGGGGACGGCCCTGCCCCGCCAGATCCGCCGCCACGGCGGCCAGACCCCAGTGGGGGTGGCTGCGCGCATCCGGAGGAGCCACTTCCCGGAAGGTGAGGTTGCCCTGGCCGAGGAAGAAGCGCGAAGGCCGACCATCGCGGGCATTGAGCTGATCCTCCGGCGTCATGGTCACGGAGTAGTACAGCAGCACCACGTCCAGGTGGCCGTCGCCGTTGATGTCCGAGACGACGGAGGTATGGGCGTTGGCGCGGGGCAGGCCCGAGGGCACGGAGGTGAGCGTGCCGCCGTCATTGCGCAGCAGCAGGGGCGGCGCCCGGTCCGGCCCCTCCGTCTGCGTGGTGACGAGCACATCCGGATCGCCATCCGCGTCGAAGTCCCCGGCGGCCAGGGAGGAGAACCAGGTGCGCCGGGGCGGGCGTACCGAGAGCTGGAGCCGCTCGTAGCGCAGGGGCGCGGTGGCGCGGAACAGGAAGAGGGCGCTCGGATTGGCCGCCAGCACATCCAGCAGGCCGTCCCCGTCGAAGTCCCGCACGGCCAGCGCACCGTTGCGCATGAAGGAGGCGTCACTCCTGGACTCGTCGGGGAGCACGAGACCGGAGGCCTCGGCCTGCTCGTGGAAGCGGGGCTGGGGGCGCACGGTCTCGGACAGGCCCCGCACCGGCTCCAGGTGCTCCAGCCGCCAGGAGCTCTTGGGCATGCGGCGGAAGGTGGCGGGCGTCTCGCCGCGCACGGTGCGGCGCTGGCCCTCGCTGTCGATTCCATCCAGCTCGAAGAGCAGCCGGACCGAGGCCTCCTGGGGACCGGGCTCGAAGCCCAGGGCGCGCACGCTGCAGTTCTCCACCGAGACGAAGCGCTCCACGGGCAGGTGCAGGCCCGAAGCGGCCACGTCCTCGGGCCAGACGAAACGGCCGCGCTTGATGGGGGCGCACAGCTGCTTGTCGAAGAACTCCTCCAGCGAGTCCTGCAAGGCTTCGCGCTCGTTGAGCTGCCGCAGCATGCGCGCCTGCTCACCGCCCGAGGCCCACGCGGGCACCGAGACCAGGCACAGCAGCACTCCCATCAGCAGCGGCTTCACGGCTCGCATCCTATCATGCCGGCGGCCGAGGCAGACGAACCCCGAAGTGCTCGAGCAGGGCCCGCTCGATGTCCTCCTGGCCGCCGAGCGTCCTCTCCACGCGCTGGCCCTGCTCCGTGAGGAGGAGCCGGTGGCCACTCAGGGTCACCCGCCCCGTGGGCGTCTTGAGCGAGCAGAGCGTGCTCTTGAGGAAGAACGAGTCCGGCGAGGTCTGGTGGTACCGGCACATCTCCGAGAACTCCTCCAACCGCCTCGGCATGCGCGAGAACACGTAGAGGAGCTTCCGCCCGCCGCCCGGCGCCTCCTGCCAGAGCGACCAGTCCTCCCCGAGCCGCTCCAGGTGGAAGCGCAGCCCCGCCGAGTCCCACTGCCCCGGAACGAGGGGAAGCGGCTCGGCGAAGCCCTCACCGAAGCCCACGTCGGCGAGCCAGGAGGACCCGTCCAGGGACACCTCCAGGACGAGGTGATCGAACTCGGGGCCGGAGGGATGGACGCCATCCGGGGACACGCGCCCGGACAGGTACGTCACCTGGAAGCCGAGGGCGCGCAGGAGCGCGGCGAACAGCCCGTTCAGCTCGTAGCAGAACCCGCCCCGGTGGTTCCGGACGACCTTGTCGAAGAAGGCCGCCTCGTCGAGGACGATGGGACGCCCACCGTGGATATCGAGGTTCTCGAAGGGAACGGCCTCGAGGTGCCGCAGGTGCAGCGCACGCAGGGTCTCCAGCGTGGGCTCCCGAGGCCCCGCGTATCCCAGCCGCCGAAGGTACTGGCCGATGTCCATGGTTCCCCCGTACGAGGCTCGAAAGCGCGCCTCGCGCAGTATAGGTCAAATGGCGTGACGAACGATGGCTCCGGACCCCGGCCGGGAGAAGATGACGCCCTGCCCTCTCACCCGGGAACCGCCATGAACCCCACCGATCCCCGCATCACCCTCGAGCTCCGTGGACCGCTCGCCCTGCTCGGCATCAACCGCGCCGACAAGCGCAACGCCTTCGACGTCACGATGCTCCGGGCCTTCGCCGCGGCCATGACCGAGGCGGACCGTCATCCCGACGTGCGCTGCATGGTCGTGCTCGCGGAGGGAGATCATTTCTCCGCGGGGCTAGACCTGGCCAGCGTGGGGCCCGCCATCGCCAGCGGGGAGCGGCTCTTCCCCGAGGGCCTCATCGACCCGTGGGCCATCCAGGGAGAGGTGCGGACCAAGCCGCTCATCGTCGCCGTGCAGGGCCTGTGCTTCACGCTCGGCATCGAGCTCATCCTGGCGGCGGACATCTCCGTGGCCGCCGAGAGCACGCGCTTCGCTCAAATCGAAATCAAGCGCGGCCTCTTCCCGTTCGGCGGCGCCACGCTGCGCTTCCCCCAGGTGGCCGGCTGGGGCAACGCCATGCGCTGGCTGCTCACGGGTGACGAGTTCGACGCGAAGGAGGCCCACCGCATCGGGCTCGTCCAGGAGGTGGTCGCGCACGGCCAGCAACGCGAGCGGGCCCTGGCGCTCGCGGAGACGGTGGCGAAGCAGGCCCCGCTGGGAGTGAGGGCCACGCTCGACTCGGCGCGGCAGACCCTGGCCGAGGGGCCCGACGCCGCCCGGCGCGCCCTGCTGCCGAAGATACTCGAGCTGTCGGCCAGCGAGGATGCGCGCGAGGGCGTCCGCTCGTTCGTCGAGCGCCGCGAGGCCCGCTTCACGGGCCGCTAACGGGGCAGCTCCTTGGTGATGGTGAACCCCGTCGTCGAGAGCGGGCCCACGCCCTGGATCCACCGGTAGGTATAGGTCCCCACGATGAACAGCCCTTCCGACACCGGAACCGCGAGCGAGGCATTCGCCCCGTAGGACAGTTCTGGTTCTCCAATCGAAGCGACGATCGAGTTGCGGTAGGGCGTCCATCGGAAGAGCCCATTCACCCGGATGGACGAAGGAGCGGCCAGACCGCTCAGGGGCACGTCGAACGTGACGCCTCCCGCGAGGTCCAGCACCACCCCGAGCGAGTTGGCGAAGGAGCACTCTCCCGGCCTCGGGGATTGCACGCACGGGTCGCGAGGAATCGCGGAGCCGGACAGAGCGCCTCCCAGGTTGTAGCGGATCGGCGCACGGCGGCTGCGCGGTTGCGCCCCGAAAGCGCCCTCGATCACCCCCTCCAACGACAGGGACCGGGCATCCGGCACCTCGGGGATGAACCGCAGCCCGGGCGTCGTGCGGAACCGCACGGCCCAGTGGAAGCTCACGGGGTTGGTGGCACGCCGGACCGCATCCGCGACCGCCCCCGCCTGGAGGAAATCCTTGAGCCGCGATCGGTAGATTTGAAGCGCGATCTCCGCGGCGGCCACGAGTGCGTTCCTGCGCTCGGTGTCCTTCCACAGCCGGGCCCTGGCCTCGGGGGCAGTGGCCTCGTTGGCGGCCTCGAAGACGTCTCGCGCACTGCCATACGTGGCCAGGAGGTTCTGGGTGGCGAAATAGCCACTCCTGTTCTCCTCCTTGACCATGGCGATGTGACCGCTCGCGTCCGCCAGCCGGGCCATCCAGTCGTAGGCCGTCTCCTCGCCCCGGTGGGTGAAGGCGATTTCGGCGGAAGCCAGCTCGGGACTGGACGGCAAGGTGGACGCATCCGTCCCCGAGCCCGTTCCCACGGGCTGAATGGCCAGCACGCTGATGGCCAGGTTGCTGTGCCGGAAGAACGCATGGGGGCTCGTCGGATCGATGACCCCCGCGCCACCAAACGAGAGCCCGGGCTGCCCGGCCGTCGTGACCTGCGAGAGGCCCAACTGGATGCGTTGAGGCAGGGGAATGCCCGTGCCGGGAGCATTGAGGACCTGGGAGAGGATGGGCGATGCCGTCTCGAATCCACTCAGCGCATCCCGGAGCGTCCGCTCGAAGGGAATCGTCTGGGCATAGGGACTCACCAGCCCCACTCCGGGCGGAGGGACGAGCTCGGCCCTCCAGTCACAGGTGGAGAGGAGGGTATCGAGCGCCTCGAGAGCGGCGTCACGGGCCGCGTCCCGCTCCGCCTCCGTCAGCTCCTTGCCATCGGCCTTCTTGAGCGGGGCGTCCGAGGCCCCGGCCGAGAGCAACACACGAAGGTGGGAGGGGACTCCATCCAGAAGCGGCGTCGGGTCACAGGCGGACTGCGCGTGAGCAGCACCTGACGCGGCCAGCAGCGTGAGCACGAGACCTGGAAGTAGCGAACGCATGCTCACACCTCGACGCGGTAGTCGAGGACCACGCGTCCCTTCTGGGCATCGGACACAGCCGGTGGATGGGCGTTCTCTCCTCGCAGGGTCACCTCGAACGTGCGCTTCTGCCGGTCGATGACGCTGAGGGTATAGAAGCCGCGCTCTTCCGTCGGGAGGCGCTCCCCGGGCTTGCAATCTTTCGACACGTTCGGGCCCACGACGACCGCTCCACAATCGTTACTGGTCGTCTCGAACCAGAGCCTGCTTCCAGGCGCAACGATCACGACAACCCCCTCGTGCGAGTGTGAACGGCCACGGTACTCCCAGTGCGCCGGACGGCTCAAAACAAAACCGGGCTCACGCGCTGGCGGCCTCGCGAGCCAGGGGCTGAACGGCCGGGCATGCACTCACAGGTGACGGCTCCGTTCCCATACTCCCAGGGAGTCCTCGCACCGTTGAAGGGCTCCACGGAGGCGGCCATGAATCCATCCACCGAAACATTCCCGGACCCGCGGTCCATCAACGCCACCTATCAAGAAGGCCCTGGGAAGGAGCACGACCTCAAGGAGTGCGATCTCATCATGAAGGGAGGGGTGACGAGTGGGGTCGTCTACCCGCCCGCCATCCTCGACCTGGCGCGGCGCTACCGCTTCCGCTCGGTGGGAGGAACCTCCGCGGGAGCCATCGCGGCGGCGGCCGCGGCGGCGGCCGAGTATGGCCGGGAGAGGGCACCCGAGAGCACGAGCACCGGCTTCGCCGGCCTGTACGGCATGATGGAGGAACTGCAGCGGGAAGGCTTCCTCTTCAATCTCTTCCAGCCCGCCCCGGAAGCTCGCCCGCTCTTCGATACGCTCCTCCACGCCATGGAGCTCTTCGGCAAGTCCGGCACGGGACACCGGGGACGTCATCTCCTGGGCTTGCTGCAGGAGCTCCTGGAGGAGCCAGACGCGCCGAAGCCCCGCAAGCATCTCCCCTTCGTGACGCCCGAAGGTTCCGCCGCGCTGCTAGCCTGGCCCGCCCTTTCGCTCGTACGCTCGGTCTCCCGGCCCGTGAAGGCCCTGGCGGCCAGCTCGACGCTCTGGTCCATCGGCAAGCTCGTGCAGGGCCTGCTGGGCAGCTGGAACAAACTCAAGGGCGGCTTCAGCTACGTGATGGACAGGGAGCGCAGCTTCTTCGCCCTCTGCACCGGCATGCCACCAGAAGCGACCCTCGACGGGAACAAGGGAGCTCCGGCGCTGACGCCCTGGCTGCACGAGCGCCTCCAGCAGCTCGCGGGCCTCGCCCCCCACCAGGTCCTCACCATCGGCATGTTGCGCGGCAAGAAGCACCCCCTCACGGGCAACAACGCCGGCATCGACTTCCAGATGGTGACGACCAACCTGAGCCAGCGCCAGCCGTACACCCTCCATGGAGAGTCTCCCGAGGAGGTGGCTTTCAAGCCCCCTCGCCCCGAGGAGCTGGAAGCGGGCTACCTCTTCAAGGAGAGCGACATGCGCAAGCTCTTCCCCGACGAGATCGTGGAGTACCTCAAGACGTGGACGGATCCGAAGCTCCACCCGGAATACGCGGAGCAGTGGAAGCGGGACAAGGCCTTCTTCGAGGGATTCGCGCTCCCCGAGGGGTATTTCCACTTCCCACGCGGCAACGCGCTTCCCGTCGTGGTGGCCACGCGCATGAGCCTCAGCTTCCCACTGCTCCTCAGTGCGGTGCGGCTCTACACCCTCAAGTACGACACCCTGCATGACAAGAGAGGCACCGCGCAGGCGCCCTACACGCCCAGGACCGGCCAGGCCCAGGAGGACAACGACCTCCGGGAGAACTGGTTCAGCGACGGCGGTATCGCGAGCAACTTCCCCATCCACATCTTCGACGCCTGGCTGCCCAGCCGGCCCACGTTCGGCATCAATCTCGCGGACTCCCAGCTCCCCACCACGCTCACCGGACCGCGCGAGTCCCCCATCCATCGCCGTGAGGAGGATGTCTTCCTGCCCCAGCCCCGGGACATCGTCCCGCCCCAGGTCTACCCGATCCACCAGGTGTCCAGCTTCCTGGGGGCGATCTTCGACACCGCGCAGAACTACCGGGACAACACGCAGGCCCGGATGCCCAGCTACCGGGAACGGGTGGTGCAGGTGCGGCTCCAGGACGACGAAGGCGGGCTCAACCTGAAGATGAGCCCAGACACCATCAAGCGGGTCGCGGACAAGGGCCGGGAAGCCGCGCGGGCCCTGGAGCAATTCGACTTCAACGAGCATCGGTGGGTCCGCCTGCTCGTCCTGCTCGCGAAGCTCGAGCGCGAGTTCATCCGGCTGCGGGAGCGCTACGAGCAGGATGCCCTGGCGAGGGCCGCGAAGGGCGAGGGCACGGACCACGACGGATGGAAGGGCGAGATGGCCCGGCAATACGAATGGATCCTCAACAAGCAGCTCGACCAGCACGCGAAGGGGCATGACTGGTACCGCAGCAAGGGAGAGGAGTGGAACGCCCAGGCGCTGGAGCGCATGAAGGCGCTCATCGAGCTGATCTCCAGTTGGACAGCCACCGAGGAGGCCCAGAGGTCCGGTCCGCGCAAGTCCGCCACGGGCGAACAGCCGACCGACGAGGACGTCCTGAAGTACATCTTCGCCTACGACGCGCCCATCCCCGAGGGCATCCTGCGCGTGACGCCCGAGAATTGAACGCCCGCGGAGGAGCGGGGCCCTCCTCCGGATTCACTGCCCGCGCTTGCGGACGGAGATCTCCACGAGGAAGTCCGGGCCCCGCTCCGCGCCCGCCTCGGTCCGCGCCAGCACCGCGGGCCGGTCATCGCCCGTCCACAGGCCCAGCAAGTCGTACGTCATCCACTGCGCCAGCGAGCGCGCCACCCGCTGCGCTCCCTCGCGCGACACCGTCGAGAGCGACTCCTGTGCCTCCATCAGCCCTCGCACCAGCCGCGCGGGCACCATCCAGCACTCGGCGCGCAGCGAGGGCGGCACCAGGAACAGGCAGAACGAGGCCTCCGTCTGCCCCAGCAGCCCGTCCACCTGCTCGCGCCCGAGCCGGAGGTTCGGCGCCCACTCGCCCCGGTGCTCCAGCTTGCGCGCCAGCACCAGCACCGCGCGCTTCGTCTTCAGGAAGGAGTCCACGTCCACCTTCAGCACGAACGCCAGCTCCACTCCGGCCGGCCTCGCACTCTCCGGCGCCGGCTCTCCCTCCACGGGCTCCCGCGCCCTGCGGTACTGGAGGTCCAACTCCAGCGGCACCGGCTGCCCCTGCGAGAGGAGGATCGACAGGTCCGAGCGGATGCTCTCGAACTCGTGCTTCAGGTCCTCGAGCAGCCGCGTCACCAGCCGCGCCTCGTCCTCGCGGTAGTGCTCCGGGTAGCGCGCCGAGAAGTCCCGCTCCACGCGGCTGAACGCGCCCAGAAGCAGCTCCTCCAAATCCCGGTCCTTCAGCCACGTCCTGCCCCCGCCGAGCGTCATCGCCCCCGAGGCCCGCAGGTGGCGCAGGGCCCCTGTCAGGGTCGCGGGCGTCGCCGGCTCGGGTGCGGACTCGGACCCGTGGGCCAGCCACGCGTTGATGGCCCGCACGCGGAAGCGCACGCGCGTGGACGGATGCTCGCCCAGCCGGCGCAGCTGCCGCCGGTCCGTGCCCGTCTTCACCAGCGACAGCGTCACCAGCTCGGCCTCGGAGGCCGCCGCGTCCGGCGCGCACCACAGGAAGAACTCGATGGCCGCCTTGCGCAGCACCGGCTTCTTCGCGAAGCGCCGCGTCACCTCCTGCCTCCACGCGGCTAGGTCGTCCGCTCCGGGCCGGCGCTCCGACTCCACGCGCGGCCACAGGTCCGCGCACTCCTCGGCCAGCCAGTACAGGGCCTCGGCCACCGGCAGCTCCCGCACCCGCTCGCGCGCCCGGTTGCGCCGCTCGAAGGCATCCTCCGAGCCCTGGCGCAGCGCCACCCGGAAGATGCGCTCCTCCAGCCACAGCAGCACCAGCGCCAGGCCGGGCTCGCCCTTGGGCTTCAGGTGCTCCCAGCACTTGTCCGCCACCAACCGGTGCCGCTCGAGCTCCTGGTCCTCGTGGATGCTGGCCACCAGCGCCTGCAGGGCGCCTCGCAGGCCCTCCACCGGCGCCTCGAAGTACACCAGCAAGTCACTGAGGTTCTCGATGACCGCCAACGCTCCTCCCTCTTCGAGGTTCCTGGCCAGCAGCAGGCTCGCCCGGGTGCACCAGCGCGCCTCGCCCTTCCCGCTCGCGTAACACCCCAGGAAGCCGCGCAGCTCGCTCCGGCCCTCGGGCGAGGCCACCATCTGGAAGAGCTTCTCCTCCAGCACGTCGCGGCACTCGCGCCAGGGAATGCGCGCCGCCCGCTCCCGGATGAAGGTGACCAGCTTGTCCCGGCCCTCGCGCAGGTACGGCAGCAGTCCCCGGAGCTGATCCAACCGCCCGATGACCCGCCGCTCCGAGCCCAGCAGCACCTTCAGGTCCAGCTCCACCGTGTCGTGGAAGCGCAGCACCCGGCCGTCGAACGTGCAGCGCACGCCGCTCACCAGCTCCCGCAGCGCCTCGGGGTGGCGCTTGAGGTAGCGCGTCAGCACCTTGGAGACCTCGGCCCCCATCTGCTGCATGAGCGGCCCTACGGCCTCGTCCTGGCCCTGCGCATTCAGCGCCAGGACGAGCTGCTCCCGCCGGGAGATGAGCCGGTGGAGCAGCTCCCTCGGGGGCGCCGTGTAGGGCCACAGCAGCTCGCCGCTGTGTGCCAGCAGGAAGAGCAGCTCCCCGGGAGAGCGGTCGCCGGAGTCCAGCCGGGACCAGGCGGCGGTCTGCGCCATCTCGCGCTCGTCCAGGGTGGCGCTGCGCACCCACTCGGCGAGCCGCTCCGTCCACTGCGGACGCGACGACAGCACGGCGTCGGGGCTGGCCCCCGTCACCTGCTCATAGAGCGCCTGGATGGACTCAGGCCACTTGTCGTCACCGGGTTGCATGGTCGAGCGCGTGCGCTCACCGCCCTGCTACCACAGCTAATGGCGCAACGGGCTGATCCAGTCGCGGCTGGTACTCCCCGGCCAGTTGCTCCACCTCGGCCGCCAGGCGCTCGCCCTCGGTGAGCAGCCGGGCCTTGAGCCGCATCCGGCTCCCCAGCGTGAAGAACACGGACACGTCATGGAGCAACACCTGCCAGCGATCGGAGAAGTACAGTGTGAAGAGCGCCAGCGGCGGCACGCCCAGCAGCACCGGCAGCCCCAGCGGCGCCCCGCGCCACAGCCACGCCCCCACCGTCAACGCCCCCCACCACGCCAGCGACATCACCAACGCCGCGAGGAACTTCACCGTCGCCTGGATGTCCAGCTCGGACTTGCGGCTCGCCCACCTCGGGAAGAGGTAGGGCACGTAGAACAGCCCCAGCCCCAGGGCGAACAGCGGCATGCCGAAGGCGAGCAGCAGCAGGTTCTTCACCACGAAGCGCGCCACCGGGCCCGTGCGGTACTCCAGCGCCAGGTCCGTGGGGTCCGCCCGCACCAGCTCCAACCGGCGCTGGAAGGACATCATCTCCCCGCGCACCCGCTCGAAACGCTCGGGCTGCTCGGAGCGGAAGAGTTGCAGGCCCCGCGCCCAGTGGCGCAGCCGCTCCGGGTCCTGGGCCTCCTTGTTGCGGAAGGCGAAGAGCTGCTCGGCCAGCTGGATGAGCGGCAGATCCTCCCACTGGTCCAGGTTGAGCGTGACGGCCCGGAGCCCCTCGGCGATGCGCTCGGTGAGCCGGCGCACCGAGTCCCCCTCGCCCGCCGCGTCCGCGGGCAGGAAGTCCTTCACCTCGATGGGGGTGCCCATCTCGATGAGCACCTCGCTGTGGAAGAGGTTCTTGTCCGCGTACGTGAGGCCCACCGGGACGATGCGCACCGGGGCCCCCTGCTTCGCCGCCCCGAGCGCGATGCGCGCAGCCCCCGTCTTCAGCTCCGCCAGCGCGGGCTCCGAGTGGCTCTTGCCCTCGGGGAAGAGGGTGATGGCCCGGCCGGCCACCAGCGCCCCGCGCGCCGCATCCAGCGTCCCCTCGTTCTTGCCCATCTGCGAGGGGTCATCCTGCTTGCGGTACACCGGCAGCGCCCCGAGCCCCCGCAGCAGCCAGCCGATGACGGGAATGCGGAAGAGCGGCTCCTTGGCCAGGAACGTCACATGCCGGCGCGTGAGGATGAAGACGAGCGCCGGATCAATGAGACCATTGGGGTGATTGCCCACGAACATGACCGGGCCCTCGGGCTCGGCCGGGGGAGCATTCACCTTCACCCGGTAGAAGAGCCGAAGCGCCAGGGCCACCACCGCACGCACGAAGCTGTAGAACACGCGCGCAGTGTACACCGGGCCCTCCCTTCCCGGGGACAACCCCCGCCCGCCCGTCCGGAGGGGTCGCACCCCGGGTGCGAGAGCCCATTCGCCCGGTCCTGACGGCCCCAGGACGGCGCATCCGCGGCCCGCGAGCCCGCGCCCGCTGGGCTTGCGCGGCCACTGGGAGCCTCGTCATTCTCGCCCCTTCATGTCCGCCGCCCCTTCCACCCCGCTCCGGCTCGCGAGGGCCTCCGCGTTCCTCGTTCTCCTGGGCCTCGTCCTCGGACCGGGAGCACCCGCCGGTGCGTCACCGGAGACCACCCCCGAGGCCGCCCCCTTCGACGTCCGTCCGCCCGCTCCCTGGGTGCGGATGCTCTCCATCGAGGCGCGGGACGAGCGCCCCACGGGTGGCTCGCGGGGTGGGGTGCGCTACCCGCTCGTGGACCTCCAAACGCGCGTGAGTGCCCGCACGCAGGAGCGCTACGGCCACTACACGCGGCAGATCCTCAACGAGGGCGGAATCAGCGAAGCCGCGGAGATCTCCGTGAGCTTCGATCCCTCCTTCCAGCGGCTGACGCTCCATGGGGTGTGGTTGCACCGCGCGGGCGAGCGGCTCGACGTGTTCGAGCCCGCGGCGGTCAAGGTCATCCAGCAGGAGCACGAGCTGGCGCAGCGGCTCTACAACGGCACGCTCTCCGCCCTCATCTTCGTGAAGGACGTCCGCGTGGGCGACACGCTCGAGTACGCCTATACGGTGGAGGGACGCAATCCCGTGTTCGGGGACCGCTTCACCACCACGCTCTACACGAACCATGGCGTCCCGGTGGGGCACATGTACCAGCGGCTGCTGTGGCCCAAGGGGCGCACGCTGCACGTGAAGAACCATGGCACGGACTTCCAGCCCACCGTGAAGGACTCGGGCGAGGAGCGCGAGTACCTCTGGGAGCAGCGCGACGTGCCGGGGCTCGACGTCGATGACGCCCTGCCGTCCTGGTACGAGCCCTGGCCCTCCATCCAGCTCAGTGAGTACGCGAGCTGGCGGGATGTGGCGCGCTGGGCGGTGCCCCTCTACCAGCCGCCCTCGCCCCTGCCCCCGGCGCTGGCCCAGGAGGTGGAGCGGCTGCGCTCCGAGAACACCACCCCGTCCGCCCGCCTGCTGGCCGCGCTGCGCTTCGTGCAGGACCACGTGCGCTACCTGGGCATCGAGCTGGGGCCCAACACGCACCGCCCCCATGCGCCCGAGGAGGTGCTCGCGCAGCGCTTCGGCGACTGCAAGGACAAGTCGCTGCTGCTCGTCACGCTGCTGCGGGGCCTGGGCATCGAGGCTCGCACCGCCCTGGTGAACACGGAGCTGCAGCGCACGCTGGACACGCGGTTGCCCTCACCTGGCGTGTTCGATCACGTCATCGTCCAGGTGCGCCTGGACGGCCAGGACTACTGGATGGACCCCACCGCCACGCTGGAGCGGGGCCCGCTCTCCGAGCAGCGCACCCAGCCCTATGGCCGGGCCCTGATCATCGACGAAGCCACCGAGGCGCTGACGTCCATTCCCGCGCCCGAAGCCCCCGAGCCCACGATGGAGGTGGAGGAGCACTACGTCGAAGGCGCGGGCGAGAGCGGGATGGGGACGGCCCTGACCGTGCGGACGCGCTACCGGGGACAAGAGGCCAACAGCATGCGACGCACGCTGGCCACCGCGGCCCTGAAGGACCTGGAGCGCGAGTCCCTCAACTACTACGCCCGCACGGATCCGGAGCTTCGCGCCACGGCGCCCCTGAAGGTGACGGACGACCCGGAGCACAACGTGGTGACCGTGGAGGAGAGCTACGCCATCAACGCCTTCTGGAAGGACGGACAGCGCGACTTCGACGGCTCGAGCGTGGTGCGCTACCTGCAGCGGCCACGCATCGCCCGGCGCACCATGCCGCTGGCCGTCGAGCATCCCGTCCACGTGCTCCACCGGGTGCGCTTCCAGCTGAACAAGCCCCTCTCCCTGGATGGCGTCGACCGGGGCGAGGTGGACGGACCCGCGGGCCACTTCGAGTACGAGTACCAGCTCGATGACGGGGGCCAACTGTTGCTGCTCGACTTCCGCTACCGGAGCCTGGCGGACGCGGTGGAGCCCGCGCAGCTCACCGGGCACCTCGAGGCACTCGACAAGATGCACGCGCACCTCGGCTTCAGGGTGTGGCGCTCGGGAGGTGGCAGGGACACCCGGGCCATGGCGGCGTTCCTGTGGCCCTGGCTCGTGGGAGGGCTGAGCGTGGGCGCGCTCCTCATCTTCCTGGGCAGCGGCCCTCGCGCCAGGCTGGCGGAGCTGCGCGCATGGAGGCGCAAGCGGGCGTTCTCGCGCAAGTTCGAGTCGGGGGCTGGAGAGAGCCCCGCGCAGCCCATCGTGCTCACCTCCGAGGCGGAGGTGTCTCCGCAGGCGGCGCGGCTGCGCTGTGAGTGCGGAGCCAGTGGCGCGGCCGGGCCCCACCCGCCCCGCACCGAGGAGCTCATCCTGGGCGAGCAGCGCCTCATGGTGGCGAAATGGACGTGTGCCCGGTGTGGCCGCGCACGCCATGCCTACTTCGCGAAGCCGGGCTCGCGCGCGGCCTGAGCCAGGAGACGGCCCGGCACCAGGCCGCCTCACGCGTTGTGCGTGGACGCCAGGACGGGTCCTGTCATAGAGCAACCCCCCTCGAATTCGCCGTTGGCCGGACGGCGCTTGGGGGAGGTCACGACAAGATGTGCAGAGAGACTCGCTCCCGGTGGCTCGCGCTACTGGGGCTCGTACTCGTGGTGTCCGCATGTGGTGAGGAGAAGCCGGAGCCGGATGGGCTGCTCATCGAGCCCTCGCACCAGACCGTGGGGATCGCACCGGGAATCACGGTTCCCGTCCACGTGAAGCTCGATCGGACCGGGACACTCTCCGGTGCCATCCTGGTGACGGCCAGCGCCGGTCCCTCGGGGCTGACGGCGGAGCCCCTGGTGCTGACCGCGGAGGAGTCGGAGGGAGATCTCCACCTCCGGGTCAGCGAGCTCGCGGAGGTCGGGGCCCGGGGCCGGGTGCTGGTGCTCGCCCAGTCCGGGAGCGAGGCCTACAGCGCCTCCGTGGACGTGGAGGTCGTCGCGCCGGTGAAGGTGCGGGCCCAGTCTGAAAGCCCGTCGGTGACGCGCGGGCGGCCGGCCCAGGTGAAGGTGACCATCGAGCGTGCCGGCGGATTCGCTGGGCCCGTGCGGCTCGCCGTCCAGGGCCCGCCTGCTGGCATCTCGGTGGATACCCAGGAGCTCACGCTGGAGGCCGGCACCACCTCGGCGACCTTCGCATTCCGCACCAACTACATGACCCCCATCGCGACGCATCCCCTTACCTTCACCGCGG